>NZ_JBHUUW010000097.1:0-23235 GCF_042670825.1 Streptomyces sp. NPDC057137
GACCCAGGGTCTTGCGCGCCTGGCCCGCGGCCGCCCCCCCCCCGGGCGGCCCGTGGGATAATGGGCGGGGGGGGGGGGGGCCGGTCCCCCCGGCCCCCCCGCCCCCCGCCCTCTCGGGCGCGGATTCGGTGCAGAGAATGAAACGGAAGGTCAGTCACGTGACTGCTGCCGACACGCAGGAGGCCGCCGGACCCCCGGCGCCCCCGGTACCGCGTGACCCGAAAGGGACAGACGGCCGGCCCGGCCCGGAGAAGGAGACGGTCAAGGTCGTCGGGAAGAGACGCCGCAAGAAGGGCGAACTCCTTCCGTTCCTGCTGATCCTCCCGGCGATCGTCGCCATCGCCGCCGTCTACGCGTTCCCGCTCACCAAGACCGTGATCATGTCCTTCCAGGACCTGGGCCGGCGCGAGCTGTGGACGGGGGAGTCGCCGCCCTGGGTCGGCTTCGAGCAGTTCACCAACATCCTCGGTGACTCCGAATTCTGGTCCGTCACCGGCCGTACCGTCCTGTTCATGGTCGTCTGCGTCGGCCTCACCATGGTCCTCGGCCTGCTGGTCGCGATGATGATGACCCGGCTGTCCACCTGGGTGCGCCTGACACTGACCGCGGCACTGATCGCCGCCTGGTCGATGCCCCTGATGGTCGCCGCCTCGATCTTCCGCTGGCTGTCGGACTCCGACTACGGCCTGCTGAACACCCTGATAGCCAAGGTCGCCGGCGACGACTTCCTCGGCCACAACTGGTTCCTCGACCCCTGGCAGGGCTTCGCGATCATCACGCTGCTGGTCGTCTGGGGCGCCATCCCGTTCGTCGTGATCACGCTGTACGCGGCCCTCACCCAGGTCCCCCGCGAGCTGGAGGAGGCGGCGGCCCTCGACGGCGCCGACGTCCGCGGCGTGTTCCGCTACGTGACCTGGCCCGTCATCCGCCCGGTCTTCGTCATGGTCACCACGCTCTCGGTGATCTGGGACTTCAACGTATTCGGCCAGATCTGGCTGCTGCGCGGCAACAAGCCCGAACCGGAGTACGAGACCCTCGGCCTCTACTCCTTCTCCAAGGCCTTCGAGTCCACCTCCTTCAGCCAGGGCACCGCGATCGCACTGATCACCGTCCTGCTGCTCTCCGGCGTGGCCGTGTACTACCTGCGTCAGCTCATGAAGACAGGAGAGGTCGAATGAGCACCTCAACCTCCACCGCGCCCACGCCGATTCCGGCCCCGTCCCCGGCGGCCGTGAAGCAGAAGCTGCGCCCGGACCGCAAGAAGAGCCGCGGCATCTACGACGTGCTGGGTCTCCTCTTCGCCGTCGTCATGGCGTTCCCGGTGTACTGGCTGATCATCAGCTCGCTGCGGCCCAACCACGAGATCCGCTCCTACGACCAGACGCTGTGGCCGTCGTCGCTCACCTTCGACAACTTCGCCCGCGCGATCGACCAGCCGAACTTCTCCACCGCCGTCCAGTCCAGCCTGATCGTCTCGGTCACCGCGGTCGTCGGCGGCATGATCATCGCGACACTTGCGGCCCTCGCCATCGGCCGGTTCAGATTCTTCGGCCGCCGCGCGCTGCTGATGGTGCTGATCCTCGTACAGATGCTGCCGCCGACGGCGATGCTCATCCCGATCTACGCGCAGCTCAACGCGATCGGGGGCCTGGACGAGTACTGGGGCCTGATCATCGTCTACCTGGTCTCCACGCTGCCGTTCGCGATCATCATGATCCGCGGCTTCGTCGTGAACATCCCGGTGGAGCTGGAGGAGTCGGCCATGGTCGACGGCTGTACGCGGATGGGCGCCTTCCGGCGGGTGATCTTCCCCCTGCTGGCCCCGGGCCTCGCGGCGGCGTCGATCTTCGCGCTGGTCAACGCGTGGAACGAGTACCTCTTCGCGTACATCCTGATCAACGACAACTCCAAGTACACGCTCAACGTGTGGCTGATGACCTTCACCACCGAGCGCGGCACCGACTACGGGGCGCTGATGGCGGCCTCGACCCTGATCGCGCTGCCGGTGGTGGTGTTCTTCATGATCATTCAGAAGAAGATGGCGACCGGTCTGACATCCGGCGCAGTAAAGGGATAGCGCCGTATGACCACTCTCACCCACAGCTCCGACACCCTGACCCGGGACGCCCTCGCCGTCCTCCAGCCCGGCTTCCACGGCACCACGGCGCCGGACTGGCTGCTGCGGCGCATCGGCGAAGGACTCACCTCCGTCGGCCTCTTCGGCCGCAACATCACCTCGCCGGCCCAACTGGCCGCGCTCACCGCGCAGCTGAGGGCCGAGCGGGACGACGTCCTCGTCGCCATCGACGAGGAGGGCGGCGACGTCACCCGTCTCGAAGTACGCGACGGGTCGTCCTTCCCCGGCAACTACGCGCTCGGCTCCGTCGACGACGTGGACCTCACCCGGGCCGTCGCGCGCGAGCTCGGCAGCCGGCTCGCCGCGTGCGGCGTCAACCTCAACTGGGCGCCGTCCGCCGACGTCAACTCCGACGTCAACAACCCCGTCATCGGCGTGCGCTCCTTCGGCGCCGATCCGGCGCTCGTGTCCCGGCACACGGCCGCCTATGTAGAAGGACTGCAGTCCGCCGGGGTGGCCGCCTGCACCAAGCACTTCCCCGGACACGGCGACACGGCCGTCGACTCGCACCACGCGCTGCCGCGCATCGACGTGGACTTCGACACGCTCCACGCCCGTGAACTGGCGCCGTTCCGGTCGGCGATCACCGCAGGTTCCAAATCGGTGATGAGCGCGCACATCCTGCTGTCCGCGCTCGACCCGAACCGCCCCGCGACTCTCAGCCCGCAGATCCTCACCGGTCTGCTCCGTGAGGAGCTGGGCTTCGACGGTCTGATCGTCACCGACGGCATCGAGATGCAGGCCATCGCGTCGACGTACGGCATCGAGCGCGGTTCCGTCCTGGCGATCGCCGCGGGCGTCGACGCGATCTGTGTCGGCGGCGGCCTGGCCGACGAGGGAACCGTCCTGCGACTGCGCGACGCATTGGTCGACGCGGTACGGGAAGGCGAACTGCCCGAGGAGCGACTGGCCGACGCGGCGGCGCGAGTACGCGCCCTCGCCGACTGGACGCGACGGGTGAGGGGGGCTTCGGGGCCGGGCGCGGCTGCACAGGAGGGGACCGCGCCCGGCACCGGTACCGCTGTCGCCGACGGATCGGACATCGGCGGAACGGACATCGGTCTGGTCGCGGCCCGCCGCGCCCTGCGGGTGACCGGCACGATCGAACCTCTTCAGGAGGCGCCGTACGTCGCCTCCTTCGCACCTGTCGCGAACATCGCCGTCGGCGACGAGACCCCCTGGGGCGTCGCCGCCGAACTCGCGGCGCTGCTGCCGGGCACCGAGACCGACACCTACGGCAGCGGGAGCGACGCGGCCGAGGTGCTGGCCGCGGCCGGGGAGCGCAGGATCGTCGCCGTCGTACGCGACGCGCACCGGCACTCCTGGATGGCGGCCGTACTGGAGGGCATTCTCGCGGCCCGCCCGGACACGGCGGTCGTGGAGATGGGTGTCAACCACGCCGAACCCACGGGGAGCCCGCACATCGCCACGTACGGCGCCGCGCGCGTCTGCGGCCGGGCGGCGGCGGAAGCCCTGACGGGCCGGGGCGCCTGAGCGTCGCGTCGTACGCAAGACACCGGGCGGGCCGCATGAGCGGCCCGCCCGGTGGTTTCTCAGGATGTGACGACGGCGGGTTCTAGATGCCCTGCCAGTCCGGCTTCGCGGCGTACGTCGCGCGGAAGTAGTCCGCGAGCTTCAGCTTGGACGCGGCGGCCTCGTCGACCACCACCGTGGCGTGCGCGTGCAGTTGCAGCGCCGACGCCGGTACGACGGCGGCCACCGGCCCCTCCACGGTCTGCGCCACGGCCTCGGCCTTGCCCTCGCCGGTGGCCAGCAGCACCAGGTGCCGGGCCTCCAGGATCGTGCCGATGCCCTGGGTGATGACGTGGTGCGGGACCTCGTCCGGGCTGTCGAAGAACCGGGCGTTGTCCTCCCGGGTCTGCCGCGTCAGCGTCTTGATACGGGTGCGCGAGGCCAGCGACGAGCACGGCTCGTTGAACCCGATGTGTCCGTCGGTCCCGATGCCGAGCAACTGGAGGTCCACCCCGCCGGCCTGGGCGAGGGCCAGGTCGTACGCCTCGCACGCCGCCTGTACGTCCTCGGCGGCGCCGTCCGGCCCCATGAACGCGTCCTCGGTGAGCCCGAGCGGCTCGACGACCTCGCGCAGGACCACCGAGCGGTACGACTCCGGGTGCCCGGCCGGCAGCCCGACGTACTCGTCCAACTGCGCGATACGGGCGCCCGAGGCGTCCACCGCGCCGGCCCGGACCTTGGCGGTCAGCGCCTGGTAGATGGGCAGCGGGGTCGATCCCGTGGCCACCCCGAGCAGCGCGTCGTGCTTACGGCGCAGCAGGTCCGCGATGGTCTCCGCTATGAGTTCGCCACCCGCCTTGGCGTCCTGGACGATGACAACTTCCACGCTGGGCCTGCCGATCTGGTAAGAGTCCTCTGAGTCTCGTGGTATAGACCAATCTAGCAGAGCGGGCGGGGGCGGTGCGGCCCCTTCCGCCCCCTTGCGCTGGCGGGGGAACGCGTTCCCGTGGTCGACTTGTGCGGGCCCCGTGGGCGCCGTCCCCCGGTCATCTTCAGCGATGTGGAGGCACCCGCCATGTCCGCGACGAACCCTTCCGAAGAGGCCGCACGGCTCGCGCGGACCGATCCGCCGGGCCGGATGATGGCCGCCGAGATGGCCGAGCAGCCCGCGATGCTGCGCCGCATCCTCAAGGAGGGCGCGCCGCGCGTCCGTACGGTGGCCGCCGCCGTCGCCGCCCGCGCCCCGCGCTTCGTCCTGCTCACCGCGCGCGGCACCTCCGACCATGCCGCGCTGTACGCCAAGTACCTGCTGGAGATCCGCCGGGGCATGCCCTGCGGGCTGTCCTCCATGTCCACCACGACGGCGTTCGGCGCCCGGCCCGACCTCCGCGACGTGCTGGTGATCACGGTCAGCCAGTCGGGAGGCTCGCCCGACCTGGTGGCGTCCACCCGGGCCGCGCGCGAGGCCGGGGCGATCACGCTCGCCGTCACCAACAACCCCGACTCGTCCCTGGCCGCCGTGTCGGAGTTCCACATCGACATCCTCGCGGGCCCGGAGAAGGCCCTCCCGGCGACGAAGACGTACACGGCCTCCCTGCTGTCGCTCTACCTCCTCGTCGAGGGCCTGGGCGGCGGTGACGGGGCCGCGGCGCACGTCCTGCCGGACCTGGCGGACCGGATCCTGTCCCGTAGGGACGAGGTGGTCACGCTGGCCTCCCGCTACCGCTTCGCCGAGCGGATGGTCATCACCTCGCGCGGCTACGGCTATCCGACGGCCAAGGAGGCGGCGCTCAAGCTCATGGAGACGAGCTACATCCCCGCGCTCGCCTACTCCGGCGCGGATCTGCTGCACGGCCCGCTCGCGATGGTCGACAACATCTCGCCGGTCATCGCCGTGGTCACCGACGGCAGGGGCGGCGAAGCGCTCCAGCCGGTCCTGGAACGGCTGCGCGGCCGGGGCGCGGACCTGTGCGTCGTCGGGCCGGCGTCCGAGGCCGCCGCCGCGTCGGCGGGATTCGCGCTTCCTACGGAGGGAGTCGCCGAGGAGGTCCAGCCGGTCCTGGAGATCCTGCCGCTCCAGCAACTGGCGTACGAGATCACCATGGCCCGCGGCCAGGACCCGGACGCCCCGCGCGCGCTGGCCAAGGTCACCGAGACCCACTGAGCTGCCGCGCCGGCCCGCTGACCTGGTGAGTCGCCGGGCCGAGCCGCCGACCCGCGTGCGGACCCCCGGAAACACCCACGGGCCGCGGCGCCAGGACGGGACCCTCAGCCCGTCCGGCACCGCAGCCCGGAGTTGCTACGGCCACGAAGGCCGTGAGAGAGGTATCGACGCAGTCAGGGCAGAGAGCGCCGGTTACCCCGTTCCGCCCTCCTGTGCGGGGAGAGCGGAAGCTTTACCTAAGCATTGTGGACTAGACCATTCATATCTGTCCATCGATCGGGAAGGGCATTTTCCGGCCCCTTCCACCACCACGTCGCGCGGACCGCCCCGGTTCACCCCACGGGTACGCTCGCCTGTGTGCCCTCCATGAACGACCTCGTACGCCAGCACACCGCCCTGACCGAGTCCGACCTCGAATGGCTCCATCTGCTGGTCTCGGAGTGGCAGCTGCTCTCCGACCTGTCCTTCGCGGACCTCGTCCTGTGGGTGCCCACCCGCGACGGTGCCCGCTACGTCTCCGTGGCCCAGATGCGGCCCAACACCGGCCCCACGTCCTACCAGGACGACATGGTCGGCCATCTCGTCCCCCGGGGCCGCAGGCCGCTTCTGGACGCCGCGCTGGACGAGGGCCGGATCGTGCGCGAGGGCGACCCGGAGTGGCGTGAGGAGGTGCCGGTGCGGGTCGAGTCGATCCCCGTACGCCGTGAGGGCCGCGTCCTCGGCGTCATCGCCCGCAACACCAACCTCCTCACCGTCCGCACCCCCAGCCGGCTGGAGCTGACGTACCTCCAGTCCGCCTCCGACCTCGCACAGATGATCGCCGCCGGATCGTTTCCCTTCCCCGGCCAGCAGGTCGACATGGACGCCTCACCACGCGTCGGCGACGGTCTGATCAGGCTCGACGTCGACGGCGTCGTCCAGTACGCGAGCCCCAACGCCCTCTCCGCGTATCACCGGCTGGGACTCGCGTCCGACCTGGTGGGACATCATCTCGGCCAGACGACCGACGAACTCGCCCCGGCGCGCGGCCCCGTGGACGAGGCCATGGTCAAACTGGCCAGCGGATACGCCCCGCGCGAGACCGAGGTGGAGAGCGCCGGCGGTGTCATCCAGCTGCGCGCCATCCCGCTCAAGCCGAAGGGCACCCGGATCGGTTCGCTGATCCTGCTCCGTGACGTCACCGAACTGCGGCGCCGTGAGCGCGAGTTGATAACGAAGGACGCCACGATCCGGGAGATCCACCACCGGGTGAAGAACAACCTCCAGACGGTGGCCGCGCTGCTCAGGCTCCAGGCGCGCCGGATGGACTCGGAACAGGGCCGCGAGGCACTCAACGAGGCGGTCCGAAGGGTCGGTTCCATCGCCATCGTCCATGAGACGCTTTCTCAGAATCTGGACGAACGTGTCGAGTTCGACGAGATCGCCGACCGGGTGCTCGCGATGGTGTCGGAGATCTCACCGGGCAAAACGGTACGCCGGACGGGCCGGTTCGGGATTCTGGACGCGGAAGTGGCCACGCCGCTCTCGATGGTCCTCACCGAGATCCTGCAGAACGCGCTGGAGCACGCCTTCGAGACGGGGGAGCGCGGCACGGTCGAGGTGCACGCCGTCCGCAGCGGCGGGAACGGGCCCAAACGTCCCGGCGACGTGGGCCGTTCGGACGCCCGGCTGCTCATCACCGTCCAGGACGACGGCCGCGGACTGCCCGAGGGGTTCGACCCGCGACGGGCCGGCAACCTGGGTCTGCAGATCGTACGGACGCTGGTGGAAGGGGAGTTGGGCGGCGGGTTCGACATGCTTCCCGGCCAGGAGCGGGGCACGCGGGTGATCCTCGACATCCCGGTGGAGCCGCACAAGTGACCGACTCCCACAAGTGACCGAGTCCTGAAGGTCTTTCACAGCGACGAGCCCCGGACCGTGGTGACGGTCCGGGGCTCGGCCTCAAGCTCTGTGACGTTGCGCATCGGGGGGTACTGCGCGCTGCGGTTCGGGGGCGGGGTTATGCGTACACGCTGTACGCGCCGCCGTGCTCAAGCTGGGTGCGGTGTCTCAGGCGGTCGCGTTACGCGCCCGGTTGCGAGCGGCACGGCGCTTCATCGCGCGGCGCTCGTCCTCGCTGAGGCCACCCCAGACACCCGAGTCCTGACCGGACTCGAGCGCCCACTGCAGACACTGCTCCATGACGGGGCAGCGACGGCAGACGGCCTTGGCTTCCTCGATCTGCAGCAGCGCAGGACCGGTGTTGCCGATGGGGAAGAAGAGCTCGGGGTCTTCCTCGCGGCAAACGGCGTTGTGACGCCAGTCCATGGCTGCTACCTCTCTTGGTGTTACGTGCTGATTGCTTGTGAATGTGAACGCTTTCACGAATCCCCCGACAAGGGAAGGGCCGACGCCCAGACAAGCTGGGGTGGTCCTGGTTCGAGGAGGGGTTCTGGTGCTCAGTGGAGGCCGGTGTTGCGGGCCGTCCCGAGCGCCATGTAGAGATTCGCAAACCTCGGCGGCGGATACAACCCCTTCAGGAAAGTTTTTTTTGATTCCTCGGTGTCGACTCGGTCACAGCCGTACTTCCATGGGGTGGATGCCAGCCTAAACGTTCGAGTGAAAGGACTTTCCCCACTTCCACTCACACAATCACACGCAGTGCACGGCGTACGCCTGTGAACGTCACGCTCGTTCGCAGTCCCAGGTGGTCGCCATCCATCTGGAAGGGCAGTGGGACCTTCGATTGCAAGGTGAAGTCGGTCAGGTCATGAAGGGAAACCGCATGCCTGCCGTGCGGGCCCCGATCGGGGGTCGAATTGAGTAGCTGCGTCGCATAACGCGCCACCGCCGGAGTCGACAACTTGCTCAGTCCCAGCACATCCAGAGCGGTGTCGAACGACGCTCCCGGAGACGCGTACAGCGGACGATTGCCCAGGTAGGAGTACGGGGCGGTGTTGCAGACTATCGACAGCACCAGGTCCGTGACGGGCTTCTCACCGGGCCGGTCGAGGGTGATCATGCCGCGCCTGCGATGGGGTTCGTCGAGGAACTGCCGCACCACCTGGCGCACATAGAGCGCGTGCGTCGAACGCTTACCGCGTTCCCGCTGTTGTTCGACCCGGCCGACCACTCCCGCGTCGAATCCCAATCCCGCGCAGAAAGTGAACCAGCGCGCGGGAACTGATTCATCGTCGGTTCCCGGAGTACCGGCCGCCAGTCCCAGACCGACAGTGCGTTCGCTCCGGTTACTCAGCGCGTCCAGAATGGCGCCGGTCGCCTCCACGGCGTCATTCGGCAACCCCAGCGCACGGGCGAAGACATTCGTCGAACCGCCCGGCACGACGGCCAGTCGCGGCAGCCTGTCGGGGTCCGGACCGCCGTGCAGAAGGCCGTTGACGACCTCGTTGACCGTGCCGTCGCCGCCGAGGGCGACAACCAGCTCTATGTCGTCGGAGTCCGCCGCACGCCGCCCCAGATCGCGGGCGTGCCCCCGGTACTCGGTCGTCACCGCCTCCAGCTTCATCTCGCTGGCGAGCGCGTGGATGAGTACGTCGCGTGTGCGGGCACTGGTGGTGGTTGCTGCCGGATTGACCACAAGGAGTGCGCGCATACGGAGGAGATTACCGGCCATGGACACCTGCCCCGTCCCCGGGCGGACCGCGCGCCGTCCGGGGGCCCGCCGGTCGCCGGGAGCCGGCGGCTACCCTGCTGGGGTGAGCAGAGTCGACCAGAACACCCCCGATCCGAGCCCGCGCCCCGGCCGGCTGACCGCGGCGGCCGCCTGCGCGGGGCTCGAAGCCCTCGCACTCGTCGTCGGCGGCGGATACCTGCTCGTGATGGGGCTGCTCGGGCGTCCCGACGACCCGCAGCAGTCCGTTATGGGCGGAGTCACCCTCGTCGCCCTCGGCGCCATCCCGCTGCTCGCCGCCCGCGGACTGCTGCTGCGGCGCGGCTGGAGCCGGGGCCCCGCGGTCGCCACCCAGATCATGGCGCTGCCGGTCGCCTGGACGCTGCTGACCTCCAGCGGCGCGCTGATTCCGGTCGGGATCGCGCTCGCGGTGGTCGCCGTCACGGCGCTGATCCTGCTGATCAACCCGACGACCGCGGAAGCGCTCGGCATCGGGCGCCCGGACCGCGCCTAGGACGTCTCCCACCCCGAACGCCCGAGGGGCCGTACGCGGCTGCGTACGGCCCCTCCGGCGATCTCAGGAGCGTCTCACTCCTCCACGAGCAGCTTCTCGCGCAGCTGCGCCAGCGTCCGGGCCAGCAGTCGCGAGACATGCATCTGCGAGATGCCGACCTCCTGCGCGATCTGCGACTGCGTCATGTTGCCGAAGAAACGCAGCAGCAGGATCCGCTTCTCGCGCGGCGGCAGATCCTCCAACAGAGGCTTCAGCGACTCGCGGTACTCGACGCTCTCCAGCGCCTCGTCCTCCGAGCCGAGCGTGTCCGCCACCGCCGGGGACTCGTCGTCCGTGTCCGGCACGTCCAGCGACAGCGTGCTGTACGCGTTGGCCGACTCCAGCCCTTCGAGGACCTCTTCCTCGGAGATGCCCAGCCGCTCCGCCAGCTCGTGCACCGTCGGCGAACGGCCGTGCTGCTGCGAGAGTTCGGCCGTCGCCGTCGTCAACGAGAGCCGCAGCTCCTGAAGACGCCGCGGCACCCGCACCGCCCAGCCCTTGTCGCGGAAGTGCCGCTTGATCTCGCCGACGACCGTGGGCGTGGCGTACGTCGAGAACTCGACACCCCGCTCCGGGTCGAACCGGTCCACCGACTTGATCAGGCCGATCGTCGCGACCTGCGTCAGATCGTCCAGCGGCTCACCGCGATTGCGGAACCGGCGGGCCAGATGCTCCACGAGCGGCAGATGCATCCGCACCAGCTGATTGCGCAGCAGCGCCCGTTCCGGAGAGTCCTCGGGCAGCTTGCGCAGCTCGATGAACATCGCCCGCGCCCCGCTGCGGTCATGTGGATCGTGTTGCCTGTGCTCGCTCATCGTGGCCGCCCGCTCTGCCTGCGCCTGCTCCGCCGCCGTCTGGCCGTCAAGCCCGTCCACCGGATGGGGCCGGGCCTGCTGCTCCGGAATGCCCGACGGCACGAGCGCCGGATCCGCCGGAACCTCATGCCCTTCGCGCGGATCCTGGGGAACCCGCTCCTCGTCACGCACCGGACCGTCCCCGTTCCTCACGCCGGCCCGGGTCCCGCGCCGCGCTGTTTGTACAGGCTGATGGCGACCGTGCGGTCGTCGGCGACCGTCGCGTCGACCTTGCCCGCGAGCGCCGACAGCACGGTCCACGCGAACGTGTCACGCTCCGGCGCGCGCCCGTCGGTCGTCGGCGCCGAGACGGTCACTTCCAGCGAGTCGTCGATGAGCCGGAACACACAGCTGAGGACGGAGCCCGGTACGGCCTGTTGCAGCAGGATCGCGCAGGCCTCGTCGACCGCGATGCGCAGGTCCTCGATCTCGTCGAGGGTGAAGTCCAAGCGTGCTGCCAGGCCGGCCGTAGCCGTACGCAGCACGGACAGGTAGGCACCCGCAGCGGGCAGCCGGACTTCCACGAAGTCCTGGGTCCCGGGCTCGCCTGCGATCTGGGACACCCTCACCTCCAAGGTGGCACAAGCTTCTCAGGGCTCCGGGAAGGGAATCTCCCGAAGCCTTGCGGTACGTAGTCGGTACGCAGCCGGTCTGGACTGGCGACGCTATCGCGATCCATGGTCCCGTGTCGCAGGGACCCCCGGGCCAGAGCCGGGCTGTCGGTTACTCATAGTAGGCATATGGGCACGGACAGTGGCTAGAGGTGTGCGGCAACCAATTACGAAGAACGGGCGGATGGTTGACGTACCCAGGCCTCAGACGATCGAACCGTCGACAAAGCACCATCGCCACGTCTCGCCGGGCTCGAAGCTACGCATCACGGGGTGGCCCGTATCCCTGAAATGCTGCGAGGCGTGCCGGTGCGGTGACGAGTCGCAGCACCCCACATGACCGCAGACCAGACAGAGCCGCAGTTGTACGTGGTGGCTGCCCGAGGCCAGACACTCCAGGCAGGTGTCGCTCAGCGGCGCGGGTTCGGGGCGTGGGAGGTCGGCAACGTGCTGGCACTCACTCATGATGGCCAGATTACGACGCTAGCGGAGGACGGTGGGCATGGACCCGTTGCAGCTGATCGCCCTGGTGGCGGGAAGCGCGGTGATCGCCGCGGCGGCCAGAAGGACGCCCGTGCCGGCACCGCTGCTTCTGGTCACGGCGGGACTCGGCGCCGCGTACGTGCCGGGCGTGCCCAGCTACGTACTCGACCCGCACATCGTCCTGCCCCTGCTGCTGCCGCCCCTGCTGCACACGGCCGCGGTGGACAGCTCGTACCTGGACCTGCGCGCCAACGCGCGGGCCGTCGGTCTGCTCTCCGTGGGATACGTCCTGTTCGCGACGCTCGCCGTCGGCTACCTCGCGTATCTCTTCATCCCCGACCTGCCGCTGACCGCGGCGCTGGTCCTCGGCGCCGTCATCGCGCCGCCGGACGCGGTGGCCGCCACCGCGATCGCCCGCAAGCTGGGGCTGCCGAACCGGATAACGACCATCCTGCAGGGCGAGTCGCTGGTGAACGACGCGACCGCGATCACCGCCTTCAAGGTGGCGCTCGCGGCCGCCGTCGGTGAAGGCGCGAGCTGGGCCGGCGGGATCGGCGAGTTCGCGCTGGCCTCCCTGGGAGGTATCGGTGTCGGCCTCGTACTGATGGTGCCGATCCACTGGCTCCGTACGCATCTTCGGGAGGCGCTGCTCCAGAACACCCTCTCGCTGCTCATCCCCTTCATCGCCTACGCGGCGGCCGAACAGGTGGGCGCGTCGGGCGTGCTGGCCGTCGTGGTGGTCGGGCTCTACCTCGGACACCGGTCCTGGCAGGTCGACTTCGCGACCCGGCTCCAGGAGAGCGCCGTGTGGAAGATGGTCTCCTTCGTCCTGGAGTCCGTCGTCTTCGCGCTGATCGGGCTCCAGCTGCCCTATGTACTGAAGGGGCTCGGCACCTACGGCGGAATGGAGGTCGCCGGTTACGCCGTCGGGGTGTTCGTGACCGTCGTCGTGGTCCGCTACGTCTGGGTCTTTCCGGCCACCTTCCTACCGCGCATGCTGTCCAAGCGGATCAGGGAGCGGGAAACCGACACGACCTGGAAGGCGCCGCTCGTCGTCGGGTGGGCGGGCATGCGCGGCGTGGTGTCGCTGGCCATCGCCTTCTCCATCCCGCGGACCCTGCACGACGGCAGCGACTTCCCGGCCCGCAACCTCGTCCTCTTTCTGACGTTCACGACCGTCATCGGCACCCTCGTCGTCCAGGGCCTCACCCTGCCCAAGCTGATCAGACTGCTGAAGCTGCCGGGGCGCGACGAGTACGCCGAGACCCTGGCCGAGGCGCAGGCGCAGAGCCGGGCGTCGGTGGCGGCCGAGCAGCGGCTGGACGAACTGCTCGCCGACGAACGCAACGCCCTGGCCGATCCGCTGGCGGACCGGCTCCGGCACGTGCTGGAGCGGCGGCGGAACTCCGTGTGGGAACGGCTCGGCACCGTCAACGAGTTGACCGGCGAATCCGCCGACCGCACCTATCAGCGGCTGTCCAGGGAGATGATCGGCGCCGAACGCGACGTCTTCGTGACGCTGCGCGACGAGCGGCGGATCGACGACGAGATGCTGCGGACGCTGCTGCGCCGGCTGGACCTGGAGGAGGCGGCGGCCTACCGGGAGGAATCCGACTGACTCCCGCCGTCCGGTTCCGGACCGCCGGTGACGACGGCGGCGACCGTGCTGCCCGGCGGGAAGGCGCCCTCCTCGGCGAGGGTGGTCAGACCGTGCAGCATCTTGGCCACATAGAGGCGCTCGACGGGGAACCGGTGCCGGTCCTCGAAGTCGGCGGCGAACGCGTCGAGCGCGGGAGTCGTACGGGCGTAACCGCCGCCGTGGAAGCGCTCGTCGAGCCGCCAGTCGCCCCGGGGTCCGCCGAAGGCCGCCAGCTGCAGCGCGCGGACCTCGCCGGCCAGGAAGCCGCCCCTCAGTACGGGGAAGCCGACGGCGCGCTGCCCGGGGCCGAGACCGGCGGCCAGGCCCGCGAGGGTGCCGCCGGTGCCGCAGGCGACCCCCACGACGTCCGCCGCACCGCGCAGCTCCCGGCCGAGGGCCGTACAGCCTTGCGCGGCAAGGGAGTTGCTGCCGCCCTCGGGAACGACGTACACCCGCTCAGGGGGCACGGTGAGCCCGTCGGCGGCGGCGGTCAGCAGCGCCCTCAGTACGGAGGGCTCCGTCTTACGGCGGTAGGTGGCCCGGTCCACGAAGTGCAGCCGCATGCCGTCGGCCACGCACCGGGCGAGTGAGGGATTCAGCGGGCGGGCGGCCAGCTCGTCGCCCCGTACGACGCCGACGGTCGTGAAGCCCAGCAGCCGGCCCGCGGCGGCGGTGGCGCGCAGATGGTTGGAGTACGCGCCGCCGAAGGTCAGCAGGACCTGATGGCCGGTGTCGGCGGCGGCCCGCAGGTTCGGTTCGAGTTTCCGCCATTTGTTGCCCGGAGGGTACAGGTCCACTGGTCCAAGCGCAGCCGTATCCCAGTCCAGCGTGGTGTGGATGAGATCGTCGCGCTTCAGCAGCAGCCGAATCCCCCGGCGGGCGAACCGGTCGTCATGGACTTCCTCCAGAGGGGAGGGCGGCCGGGGCCGGAGCGCGAGGGAGAGATCTACGGTCACGCTCCCATTGTGGCCGTGACCTCTTGCCGCACACTCAGAGCGTCTGAGGTACGCCCCGATCCCACAATTCCTCGGCGTGCTCCGCGAACCTGTCGAACATCCCGCTGTCCCCTTGGCGACGCAGATGCAGGAGAGGCGAGTCGTGGCCGACGAGCCGCGCCAGGTGGGGCGTCACCAGCGCGTCATGGTCAAACCGGAACACGGACAAGGACACATGATTCACGGCGTCCGCCGGGCTGCTGAAGCGCGTCTCAAGGCCGTCGAGGGGGCCGAGGCGCCCGAGGTGCTCCAGGCTGATCCTGATGCGCGTGCCGACACTCAAGGCGACGTCCTCAATGGCCTCGCGCTGCCGGGTCACCTCTCCATCAGGATCACCCAGCAGGAAGCGCACGCGGCATCCCGACGCGATCTTCCGGCGAAGAGTGTCGACGAACGCCGGTTGTTCCAACCACACGAAGTAGTTCGTGTATCCGGCCAAGAAGATGTCAGCGTCGGCCCCTTCGATCAGTTCACCCCACACGGTCGACGGGCAGGCGGAACGGTAAGGGTAGGCGTGGGCCAGTTCGCGGTCATGGCCCGTCTTCACCCGCTCCTGAACAACCTTCGGCCAGATCATCTCTTCGTCCACCTTCAGCGCCCGGCACGCGTCGACACGGTTCCTTGCATGAGGTACTAACTCGGCGTCAGCCAGCCACCGTTCCACCGTCTTGGGCGCCACACCGATACGGGCAGCGAGTTTTCGAGGCGAGAGCTGGGCGTCGGCCATAGCCGATCGTAGAGCGACGTTCAAGACTTCCCCCAGCGACGTTTGGGCTTTCTTGAACCGTAGCCGCATACGGTCCAACTGTCCCTGATCCGCAGCGACATACGTCCACCGGGGGCACGCAGTATCCCGGCCATGAGGACTCGTAGGACAACGATGGACGGACCCGTACACCTCGCTCTCCCGGCGGAGCCTCCACGCCCGGTCGATGGGTGCGATGTGTGTGCGGCGTTGGCCAAGCAGCGACAGAAGGCGAGGGACAGAGGCGACTACTCGGCCGCGACGAACGCGAGCGTCGAGATCCGTAATCACCCGCACAGGACCAGGAGCGCCGACGAGGGCACGGGAGGTGGCCGCGTTGGAGATGCAGCAGTGGCGCGACGGCCGTAAAGCAGCGGGAGAGGCAACAGAGGCCCTGAGGGAAGTCCTGGCGGACCGTGGCTTTCCTGCCGACTGGTTCAGCCATCTGCGACCCGTGGTGGCCTACTCGGGAAGGCCGTTGGTGCATATCGGGGTACTGCCCGCTGACATGGTGGAGCAACTGGCCGAGGCTCTGAGGAGGGATGAGCCGCACAGCCCGTAGCGGATCCTGACGAGGCGAAGTGCCTTTCGGTGGCGAACCGTTCAGGATGGGCAGAGAGGCCGGGGCTGATCGGTCCAACTCTTCTTTACTTACTCAAGGGCGCCTACGGCGCCGCCCGGCGGCCTGGCCCCCTGTCCGGGCATGCGGCCTGGCGGCCGGTCCCGTCCGGGTGCCCACCGCCAGCGGAACCGACTTCTATGAGCCGAGAGATTCAGACCAACGCATTGCCTGTCGCTCCCCCTCTCGTCACGATGCGTGCCCGTCATGGGCTTCGGGGCTGGGGGCGGCAGGCGCCGTGAGGCTTTAGGCAGCCGCCATGGGGCGAGCCTCGAAGACCAGGGGGCCAATCGGTCGACAACGCGGGCAGGGCAGGAGCCCGCCCGATTCGCGGAACGAGCGTAAGGCCCCCTGCTCTCTCGCCCCATGGCAGCTCCCGCCCAAAGCCTCACGACGCCGGCCGCGTGCCTAAGCCGCCTGTTCTATGAGTTCAGGTAGGCACCTCGTCACGCCGTCCAGGCGATGCCAGTCCAACTTGAGGGGCTGTTGCTTTTCTCCCACCCAATGAAAGCAGCAGCGCGCGTAGAGCTTGTACCAGGAACACCGCTTTCCCGGCCCCTCGGGAGGCAGCAGCCGCACCGAGTGCAGCACCACACGCAACAGTGAGCGGGCCTGCGTCAAGTCAGCTTCCTGCCATGCCGTGTTGAGGAGTTCCCAATCGCGCAGGATCATCAGATCCGTGGAGTCTCCGATCTCTGTCAGTTCGTTCCGCACCGTTGCGATCTGGCCCGCGATGGCGCTACGCATTTGTTCGTAGCGATGCTGCCCCTTTGGTCCCTGGAATCGGCCCTGGACGTAAAAGGCATCGTCCAACCCATCCAGTCGGGACTGGGCATTGTCCAGTGCGTGCGTGAGTTCCGTCCGCCGTGCGTCGGCTTCCGGATCCTTGTAGGAGAGCCAGCGGCGTGCAAGTTCTTGGAACAGTTCATGCGAATCCGTGAACGAAGTCACTCGGTTCATGAATGCTGCCCCGAGAACGTCGTCAATTTCTTCCACCGACACTGTCATTCCCAGGCACGCGGACTTGCCCATATTGACGCGGGTATAGCACCTGTACTGCGGTCCGCCTTTGGTCATCCCGCCGCCGCATCGTCCGCACTTCAGGAGACCCGAAAGGAGCGACTGGGCGGCAGGCTTGCCGCGCCTTCCGGTCGCCAGCCCCTCGGACGTACGCGACCGCAGTCCGGCCAGAATGTGGGCACGCTCGCCCACCGTGATCACACCCGCTCCGACCCGGACAGGGGCGCCCTCGGGACCGATCAAGGGTTCATCCGTAGCCCGCCAGCGTTCCCGCCCCCTGGCGTCCGTGTACCGCTCGTGAACAGGCATCAGACCCGCCCACGCGGGGGAGTGCGCAAGCTGAGTGATCGTTGACGACCGCCACAACCCGCCCCGCCGGGTGGTCAACCCGTCCGCGTTGAGTTCGTCGGCGATCGTTCCGGACGCCTTGTTCGCAAGCAGCCCATCAGCGATCCGGCGAGAGTGGTCGTACTCCTTGGGGTGGTGCTCCGTGGACGTCTTGCCCTTGCGTACGCGCAGTCCGTAGGGAGGCTGCCCGCCCGGCCAAGCGCCCGTGATCTTCTTCTCCGCCTTTGTCCGGCGCGTGCGAGTGGACGTGTTGTACGACTCCGAACGCGCCTGTTCGGCCAGCCACGCGAACAGCCCTCGATGCTGCGGAATGCTGCTGTCAAGGCCGTCCATGTGGGCCAGCAGGCGGGCGCCCTTGGCGTCGAACTGATCAAGGACTTGGCCGACCTGCCCCATGCCTCGGCGGCTCAGCCGGTCGAGCTTCCAGACCAGGACGTGACGCACCACCCCGGCCAACACGGCCGAGATCGCACCGTCGAACTCCTCGCGCTTGACTCCCGCCTTGAAGGCGGAAAGCTCCTCTTTCCAGATCTTGCGGACCGTCAGGCCCTCACGTGCTGCGCGCTCCCGAAGATCACGTTCATGTGCTTGCAGTGTCGTCTTGTCATCCTGCAACGAGCTGCGACGAAGATACAGATCACACAACTTGGCAGGATCTGTGACCGTGCCCATACGACCACCCTCGGTCAGGGTGAGCCGGTCTGTCCATCCCTTTAAGCCCCAGGTCAGACCGACCTACACCAGTCGGCTTGTTTCTGGGCAACGAGGGATGGATCAGATCGTCCCGCTTCAGCAGCAGCCGTACGCCGCGGCGGGTGAAGCGCTCGTCCTCGACGGTCCGCAGGGGTGACGGCAGCCGTGGCCGCAGGGCGGCGAGGTCGAGCGCTTCCGGAGTCACACATTCATTGTCGCGTTCACTGTCGCGCCGGCGCGTGCCGGGCGGGATCTGCCGGACAGGGCTCCGGGCGCGGCCTAGCTCAGCCGCTCGTCGATGCGCCGGCGCAGGCCGGCCATGGAGACGCCGCGGGGGTCGATCTTGCCAGGCTGCCACTCCAGGTGGCCGATGACCGACGGCGCGTTCCATTTGTGGACCCGGCAGACCGCCGCCGCCGCGGCCTCCATGGCCTCCACCTGGACGGCGGGCCACGGGTCCTTGCCGTCGCCCAGGTTCTCGCACTCGAAGCCGTAGAAGTGCCTGTTCCCGTCCGTGTTGGCCTCGTTGTCCGGCGGCAGGGCCGTCTCGGCGATCACGGCGCGCAGGACGTCGTCGTCACCGCTGCCCGCGTGGTTGGCCCGGCCGTAACCGACCAGGTGCACCCGGCCGCGCTTGTCGATGACGCCGTGGCACAGCGGCCCCGGCAGCCCCGCGTAACCGTCGCGGCAGATGGCGACCGTGGAGGCCGTGCCCTTGGTGACCGTGTGGTGGATCATCACGCCGTGGACCGGGCCCCAGGGCCCCACGTGATTGCGGTTGTGCGTACGCCAGTCGCCGACTTCGACGACGGTCAGACCCTCGTCCTTCAGCGCGCCGATGAATCTGCTCGCAGACATGGGTGTGGCCATGTCGCCTCCTAGACCGGTGGATGTGGAGCGTGCGTCTCGTTTCGATGGTCGTTTCGCTGGCCTATTCCCCGAACACAGCGGAGTGGACCATCAATTCGCACGCTGTACGAGCTGATCCGGTCACTTTCGGCCGTCTGTCTGCACGTGGATGACAGAAGCCGCAAACGTGCCCCGACCACCGTGATCCAGTCCCACTCATTTGTGTGATAGCGCGACAACCAAGCGTGATGCAAAGCTTGTTCACGCAGGTCAGCCCATGATCGAGAGGGAGACTTATGTCGGTTGGTGACGAGGTCCGTACGGTGGAGCAGCCTTCCCAGCAGAGCTTGGGGACGGACGCCGCGCGGAACCTGGCGACCACCACGAAGACACCGCCGCAGATGCAGGAGATCACCTCGCGGTGGCTGCTGCGGATGCTGCCCTGGGTGCAGGTGCAGGGTGGTACGTACCGGGTGAACCGTCGGCTCAGTTATGCCGTCGGTGACGGGCGTGTGACGTTCGTGCAGACCGGCGACCGGGTGGCGGTCATCCCGGCGGAGCTGGGTGAGCTGCCGGCGCTGCGTGGCTTCGAGGACGACCAGGTCCTGGCCGAGCTGGCGAACCGCTGCGAGCAGCAGGAGTTCGGCGCGGGGCAGACCGTGGTCGCCTCCGGCTCGGCCGCGGACCGGGTGTACCTGCTGGCCCACGGCAAGGTGGAGAAGGTGGGGGAGGGGCCGTACGGGGATGAGACGGTGCTCGAAGTCCTCGCCGACGGGGCGTACTTCGGGGAACAGGCGCTGGTGGACGACGAGGCCACCTGGCAGTACACGGCACGTGCGGCGACGGCCTGCACGGTGCTGGTGCTGACCCGGCAGGACGTGCTGAACCTGGCGGAGCGGGCGGGGTCGCTGCGCGCGCATCTGGACTCGCTCGCGTCCGTCCCGGAGCAGCGGACCAACAAGTACGGCGAGGCGGCGATCGAGCTGTCGGCCGGCCATGTCGGCGAGGCCGTGGTGCCTCATACGTTCGTGGACTACGAGGGGGCGCCGCGGGAGTACGAGCTGAGCGTCGCGCAGACCGTGCTGAAGGTCCACAGCAGGGTCGCCGACCTCTACAACCAGCCGATGAACCAGACCGAGCAGCAGTTGCGGCTCACGGTCGAGGCGCTGCGCGAGCGCCAGGAATACGAGCTGGTGAACAACCGCGAGTTCGGCCTGCTGAACAACTGCGACTACGGGCAGCGGCTCCAGCCGCACGGCGGGGCGCCCACCCCGGACGACATGGACGAGCTGCTGTCGCGCCGCCGTGGCTCGAAGATGTTCCTGGCGCATCCGCGGGCCATCGCCGCCTTCGGCCGCGAGTGCAACAAGCGGGGGCTCAATCCGGCCACGGTGGATGTCGCGGGCACGCATGTGCAGGCCTGGCGCGGGGTGCCGCTCTTCCCGAGCAACAAGATCCCGATCTCGGACGCCGGGACGACCTCGATCATCTGTATGCGTACGGGCGAGGCCGAGCAGGGGGTCGTCGGGCTCCAGCAGAGCGGTATCCCGGACGAGATCGAGCCCAGCATGTCGGTCCGGTTCATGGGCATCGACGAGCAGGCGATCATCTCGTACCTGGTCACCGCCTACTACTCGGCGGCGGTCCTGGTGCCGGACGCCCTCGGTGTCCTGGAGAACGTGGAAGTGAGCCGCTGGCACTGAGGTGACACGCGCCGGGTGGGGCCCGAACGTGTCCGTCCGTACGGCCGGGCCCCACCCGGCGCGCACTCGGCAGCCGCCCAGTCCGCCGCAGAGGAAGTGACCCTGACCATGACCAGCACGGATGCCGCCACCGATGGCCACGAGGCCGTGGCGCTCCTGGAGCGCTCGCGTAGCGTCGTCCAACCCGAACTGCGCGCGGCGGTCGAGTCGTTGCCCCCGGCCGTACGCCGCGTCGCGAGATATCACTTCGGCTGGCAGGAGGCCGACGGCTCACCGGCGACGGGCGGTGCGGGGAAGGCCATCAGGCCCGCGCTCGTTCTCGCGGCGACACGGGCGCTCGGAGGGGAGCCGCACCGTGCCGTCCCGGCCGCGGTCGCGGTCGAGCTGGCCCACAACTTCACCCTGCTGCACGACGACGTGATCGACGAGGACCCGACCCGTAGACATCGGCCCACGGCCTGGACGGTCTTCGGCACCACCGACGCGATCATCGTCGGCGACGCCCTGCAGTCCCTGGCGCTGCGGCTGCTGGCCGAGGACCGCCATCCGGCCTCGTCCCCGGCCGCCGTGCGGCTCACCAACTGCGTCATCGAGCTGTGCGCCGGACAGCAGACGGACTGCGCGCTGGAGCTGCGTGGTCCGAGCGATGTGTCGCTGGACGAGTGTCTGACGATGGCGATGGCCAAGACCGGTGCGCTGCTGGGCACTTCGTGTGCTCTGGGCGCGCTCTACGCGGACGCGGGCGAGGAGGAGGTGGCCGCGCTCGACGCGTTCGGCCGGGAGGCGGGGCTGGCCTTCCAGCTGATCGACGATCTCATCGGGATCTGGGGCGACCCGGAGCGTACGGGCAAGCCGGCCGGTGCCGATCTGGTCGCCCACAAGAAGTCGCTGCCGGTCGTCGCCGCGCTGGTCTCGGGGCATCCGGCCGCCGAGGAGCTGGCGGATCTGTACCGGCGGCCGATGGACGAGGCCGCTGTCGCACGCGCCACTTCGGCGGTGGAGCGGGCCGGCGGGCGCGACTGGGCGCAGGCCCAGGCGGCCGACCGGATGGCGCGGGCGGTCCACCAACTCTCCCTGGCGGTCCCGGATCTGGTGGCGGCGGGTGATCTGCTGGCCCTGGCCGAATACGTCACACGCCGCACGCGATAGCACCACCGGACAGGGCCCGGTGGCCGCGAGCGCCCCGCCGCAAGCCGCGCAGCGCGGAAACACCTTGCGTAACCACTACGGTTGAAGCACTATGGGTGCAGTGGTCATGGCCGCGCGCCCCGGACGGGTTCCGGGCGCCGGCCGTGACACCTTCTGTCGCCCATCGCAAAAGAGGTCCGGCTTGCGCAAGCTCAGCTATTTCATCGCCGCGTCGATCGACGGCTACATCGGCGACCCCAGCGGTGAGGGGGGCTTCTTCACCCGCTTCGTCGACGAGGAGTTCCTCGCCTTCCTCAAGGACGAGTATCCCGAGACGCTGCCGACGCCCGGCCGTCAGCCGCTGGGTATCGACCACCTGGAGAACAAGCAGTTCGACACGAACATCCAGGGCAGGCGCACCTACGAGGTCGCACTGGACATCGGCGTCACCAGTCCGTACGCGCATATGCGCCAGCTCGTGGCCTCACGGACCCTCGTGAGCCCCGACCCGGCCGTGGAGATCGTCTCCGGGGACCTCGCGGCCATGGTCAGGAAGATGAAGCAGGAGGAGGGTCTCGGGATCTACCTCTGTGGCGGCGCGAATCTCGCCGCCGAGCTGTTCGACGAGGTGGACGAGCTGGTCATCAAGACGTATCCGCTCATCCTCGGCTCCGGAATGCCCATGTTCGGCACGGAGTTCGCCCAGACCGACTTCACGCTGGAATCCAACCGCGCCTTCGGCAACGGAGTGGTCGTCAGGACGTACAGCCGCAAGCGCTGAAGCGGTTGAAGCGGCTGACGCGGCGAATCCACCGGGCGGGGCGGCCGGAAGCGGTGACCCACGCGCGCGGTGGAGCGTCCCGTACCGCTACAGTCCGCGAAATGACAGCGGAGTCGACGGAGTCATGGGCGGGCTGGTATCGGGACCGCCGCGGTGCGGAGCCCATCGCGATCATCGCGGACGGGCGGCAAGTCCGTACCCACATCAGGGGAGTTGCATACGAGGGGGCCGATTTCTCCGTGCTGGAACCCACGGAGGCGGGCGGCGTGTTGTCGTCCTGCGTGCTGGAGTGGGACATACCCATGCCCGTCAACACGGGCGGCACGGTCCAACAGGCCACGCTCAGCTGCCTGCTGACGCTCCATGAGCGAGCGTCGGGCGCACCGTCCGGGCGGGCGGAGCTGAGCCTCACGCTGCGCTGCGGCGGGGCGGCCTACGAGTCGGGCATCGTCGGGGCGGGGTTCCGTGACGCCCTCGACCGGATCAAGCGACAGCTGCCGGACGACACGGAGTTCGGGGGCAGGATCCTGGTGAACGCCTGACCTTCCCGGCCCCCTTTCCCTGACCTTCCCCGACCTTCCCCCGACCTTCTCCGAAGGCGCGAACCGCCCCGGCAGGTGCACGACGCCTGCCGGGGCGGTTGCTTCATGCCTTGTTCGCCAAGTTCCTGGAGCGCGTACGCGACGCAGAGTCGGCGAACGCACTCCGGGCGTGGGGGGGGGGGGCCGCGCGCAGCCGCACCCCCACACGCGGGGCGGCGTAGGAGGAAAAAAAAAACCCCAACAAACCCCCAAAAAAAAAAAAATTAAAGAGCGGAATAGAGGAGCAGT
>NZ_JBHUUW010000098.1:0-22347 GCF_042670825.1 Streptomyces sp. NPDC057137
TCCTGCTGTCCTGCGTTTCCGACTCTATCAGAACCTTTCGGCGCCTGATTCCCAGTCAGCGGGTTTGTCTTTCCGGCCCTTCGGCCGTTCCGACGAGTGAGACTTTAGCGGAACCGGTCCCCCGACGCTAATCGGGGTTCGCGTCCGTTCGTTCGAACGCGGATTCCTCATTTCGCAAATGCGCACACAAAAGAGAGCGACCGGATGTCGCACGTTTGCAGTGGTCTTGCGGAATGACCGTCCGGGGATCGACCGGGGTCGATGCTCACGTCGGACAGCTCGGAGAACATTACGTTCGCCCCCGGGACGTGTCAACTTCGGGTCATCGGGGTACGCGCCACGTACTCTGGCACCCATGACCACGCACGCGTGCAACTTCAGCTGGCGGGCCGTCTGACGGCGGCCTGCTGACACGTGTGTGACCAACGGCCGCCGCTCTGGCGGCCGTTCGCGTTTCTCCCCCAGTGGAGGTCCGGGAGCCCGGCCCCTCGGCGGTGGCTCCGACCAGGAGTGGGACGAGAGAGATGACGCGGATCTTCAGCGGGGTCAAGCCGACGGGCCATCTGACGTTGGGCAACTACCTCGGAGCCGTACGCAGGTGGGCCGAGGTGGATCAGTACCGGGCCGACGCTCTGTTCAGCATCGTGGATCTGCACGCGCTGACCGTCGAGCACGATCCGGCTCGTGTGCGCAGACTCAGCCGGCAGGCGGCGACGTTGCTACTGGCGGCCGGGCTGGATCCGGCCCGGTGCACCGTCTTCGTGCAGAGTCATGTGGATGAGCACACGCGGCTCTCCTATCTATTGGAGTGCACGGCCACGGACGGCGAGCTGCGGCGCATGATCCAGTACAAGGAGAAATCCGTGCGGGCCAAGGCAGCCGGGCAGAGTGTGCGGGCTTCGCTGCTGACCTATCCGGCGCTGATGGCGGCGGACATCCTCGCGTACCGGACCGACGAGGTGCCGGTCGGGGACGACCAGACGCAGCACGTGGAGCTGACGCGGGACCTGGCCGAGCGTTTCAACCTTCGCTACGGGCCGACGTTCACCGTGCCGAGGGCCACGAATCCGCCGGTGGCGGCGCGGGTCATGGATCTGCAGGATCCGACTTCGAAGATGGGGAAGTCGCACGAGTCGGGGGCCGGGATCGTCTATCTGCTGGACGAGACGGACGTGGTGCGCAAGAAGGTGATGCGGGCCGTCACCGACAGCGGACGCGAGGTCGAGTACGACCCGGTCGCACAGCCGGGCGTGGCGAATCTGCTGGAGATTCTCGCGGCGTGCGGGGGCGGGAACCCAACCGAGCTGGCCGGTGTATATGACTCGTACGGCTCACTCAAGCAAGACACCGCCGAGGCCGTCGTCGAGCTGTTGCGGCCGGTCCGGGCGCGGCATGCGGAGCTCGCGGCGGATCCAGGTCAGGTGGACGAGGTTCTGAAGGAGGGTGCGGAGCGGGCCAGGGGGATGGCCCGGCCGGTGGTGGATGCGGCCTATGAGGCGATCGGGCTGCTGCCCGCCGGCTGACGGAAGGCGGCGCGGTAGTCGCGCGGGCTGGTGCCGAGGTGGCCGGCGAAGTGCTGGCGCATGGTCACCTCGCTGCCGAAGCCCGTGCGGCCCGCGACCTCGGCCATCGGGAGGTCGGTGCGTTCGAGGAGCTTCTGGGCCGCCGCGAGGCGCTGTGCGATGAGCCAGCGGAGGGGGGTGGTGCCGGTGGTGGCCTGGAAGTGGCGGGCGAGGGAACGGGGGGACATTCCCGCGTGGGCGGCGAGGTCGGTGATGGTGAGGGGCTGGTCGAGGTGGTGGAGGGCGTATTCGCGTACGGAGGCGAGAGCGTCCTCGTCGCGGTCGGCGCGTGGGGTGGGCCGTTCGATGAACTGGGCCTGGGTGCCGGTGCGGTAGGGCGCCGTGACCATCGAGCGGGCGATGGTCGCCGCCGTCTCGGCACCGTGGGTCGTGCGGACGAGATGGAGGCAGAGGTCGATGCCCGCTGCCGTGCCGGCGGAGGTCCACATGTTGTCGTCGTGGAGGAAGAGGGCGTCGGGGACGACGGTGACCCGAGGGTGGTGTTCGCGGAGGAGGTGGGTGAGGTTCCAGTGGGTGATGGCGCGGTGGCCGTCGAGGAGGCCGGCCTGGGCGAGGGTGAACGCTCCGCCGCAGAGTGCGGCGATCGTGGTGCCTCGGGTGTGAGCGCGGCGGAGGGCGTCGAGTACGGGGGCGGGGGCCGGGGTGAGGTGGTCGTCCAGGCCGGGGACGACGATCAGGTCGGCGCGGGTGAGCCAGGCGAGGGTGCGGTCGGGGGTGAGGGTGAGTCCGCCGCGCAGGGGGATGGGCGCGGGGTCGGCGGCCGGGCGGCGGAGGTCGAAGGCGGGGACGCCTCGGTCGGTGCGGTCGACGCCCCAGACCTCGGTGATGACCGAGACGTCGAAGGCCCGGATGCCGGGGAAGGCGAGGAGGGCGATGCGTTGGGGGGTGGGGGCGGGTGTGTCGGCCATGAGTGGCAGTAAACCATCGACCGCTGACTTTTGTACCTCTGGAGGTGGCGGGTGCCGGGCAGCAGCATGGTGCCCATGGAGATAGCGGACAACGCGGCGCTGGTGGTCATCGATGTGCAGCAGGGATTCGAGGAGGTGGAGTACTGGGGTGCCCGGAACAACCCGGAGGCGGACGACAACATCGCCGCGCTGATCGACGCGTGGCAGGCGAGCGGGCGGCCGGTCGTGTTCACGCGGCACGACTCGACGACGGCGGATTCGCCGCTGCGGCCGGGGTACGAGGGGAACGGGTTCAAGGAGTACGTCGAGCGGCGGCGGGGGAAGGGCGCGGCCGGGTCGGAACTGCTGGTGGTGAAGAACGTGAACTCCGCCTTCTACGGCACGCCGGATCTGGGGGCGTGGCTGAAGGCCGCGGGGATCGGGCAACTGGTGATGGCGGGGATCCAGACCAACATGTGTGTGGAGACGACGACGCGCATGGCGGGGAATCTCGGGTACGAGGTGCTCTTCGCGTTCGACGCGACGTACACCTTCGGCCAGGAGGGGCCCTGGGGCTGGGAGTTGACAGCGCAGGAGTTGGCGCGGGCGACGGCGGTGTCGCTGCACGGGGGTGGCTTCGCGAAGGTGGTGACGACTGAGGAGGTCGTGAAGGCGGCGTCCGTCTGACCGCGCGCCGGGGGCGGTCAGCCGTTGCCGGAGGCCAGTTCGCGGCTGCGGTCGCGGGCCGCTTCGATGGCGGCGATCAGGGCGGCCCGTACGCCGTGGTTCTCCAGCTCGCGGATGGCGCTGATGGTGGTGCCCGCCGGGGAGGTCACGGCCTCGCGGAGCTTCACCGGGTGTTCGCCGCTGTCGCGCAGCATGACGGCGGCGCCGATGGCGGCCTGGACGATGAGGTCGTGGGCCTGGGCGCGGGGCAGACCGAGGAGGATGCCGGCGTCGGTCATCGCCTCGACCAGGAAGTAGAAGTACGCCGGGCCCGAGCCGGAGAGGGCGGTCGCCGCGTCCTGCTGGGACTCGGGGACGCGGGCGGTCTTGCCGACGCCGCCGAAGATCTCCTCGGTGTGGTTGAGGTCGGCGGGGGTGGCGTGGCTGCCGCCCGAGATGACGGACATGCCTTCATCGACAAGGACGGGGGTGTTGGGCATGACACGTACGACGGAGATACCGGTGGTGAGGCGTTCCTCGATGAAGGCCGTGGGGATACCCGCGGCGGCGCTGATGACCAGGCGGTCGGCGGGGACGTGGGGGGCGAGTTCGTCGAGGAGCTTGCCCATGTCCTGCGGCTTCACGGCGAGGATGAGCGTGTCGGCGCGCTTGGCGGCTTCGGCGTTGGTGACGGGCTCGACGCCGTAGCGGTCCCGGAGCTGTGCCGCTCGTTCGGCGCGGCGGGTGGTGACCAGGAGGTCGGCCGGGCGCCAGCCGGCACGGATCATGCCGCTGAGGAGCGCTTCGCCGATCTTGCCGGTACCGAGCACTGCGATGGTCTTGGTCATGCGGGTCACCTCGCCGGTGGGGTGGGTCGAGCGGTCGTACGGAACATCCGGGGCCATCCTCGCACCGGCGGCGGGGACGGACCCGGTATGTCCGAGTGGCGGACCGGGGACGGACCTTGGGCCTACGCCGTTCGGCGGCGGAGGGTCGCCGCGCCCAGGGCGAGGACCAGGACGGCGCAGCCGGCGACGACCAGGACGTCGCGTACGAAGTTGCCGGTGACGTCGGAGTGGCGCAGGACCTCGTTCATGCCGTCGACGGCGTAGGACATGGGCAGGGCGTTCGAGATCGCTTCGAGCACCGGTTGCATGTTGTCGCGTGCGGTGAACAGTCCGCAGAGCAGCAGTTGGGGGAAGATCACCGCCGGCATGAACTGGACCGCCTGGAATTCGGAGGAGGCGAAGGCCGAGACGAAGAGTCCGAGCGCCGTGCCGAGGAGGGCGTCGAGGACAGCGACCAGCAGGAGCAGCCAGGGCGAGCCGACGATGTCCAGGCCGAGGCCCCAGACGGCGAGTCCGGTGGCGAGCAGGGACTGGACGACCGCGAGTGTGCCGAAGGCGAGGGCGTAGCCGGCGATGAGGTCGGCCTTGCCGAGGGGCATGGCGAGGAGGCGTTCGAGGGTGCCGGAGGTGCGTTCGCGGAGAGTGGCGATGGAGGTGACCAGGAACATCGTGATCAGCGGGAAGATGCCGAGCAGTGAGGCGCCGATGGAGTCGAAGGTGCGGGCGTCGGCGTCGAAGACGTAGCGGAGGAGGAAGAGCATCACGCACGGCACGAGGATCATCAGCGCGATGGACCGCGGGTCGTGGCGGAGTTGGCGCAGGACGCGGGCCGCGGTGGCCAGGGTCCGGGCGCCGGAGAAGGCGTGCGGGGTGGGGGTCGGGGTCGCGGTGGTCATCGGGGGGTCTCCTGGAGGGCGTTGGCGTTGGCCTCGTCGACCAGGTTGAGGAAGGCTTCTTCGACCGTTTCGCGGCCGGTGCGGGTGCGCAGTGCGTCGGGGGTGTCTTCGGCCAGGATGTCGCCGTCGCGCATGAGGAGGAGGCGGTGGCAGCGTTCGGCCTCGTCCATCACGTGCGAGGAGACGAGGAGCGTGGCCGCGCGGTCGGCGGCGATGCGGTGGAAGAGTTCCCACAGGTCGCGGCGGAGTACGGGGTCGAGGCCGACGGTCGGTTCGTCGAGCACGAGGAGTTCGGGCGTGCCGAGCAGGGCGACGGCGAGTGAGACGCGGTTGCGCTGGCCGCCGGAGAGCCGGCCCGCGAGGGCGTCGGCGTGGGACGCGAGGTCGACGTCGGTGATGGCGCGGTGGACCGTTTCGTCGCGGGCGTCGCGGTGGGAGCGACCGGGGTTGAGGATCGCCGCGAAGTACTCCAGGTTCTGACGGACCGTCAGGTCGTCGTAGACGGAAGGCGCTTGGGTGACATAGCCGATGCGGGCGCGGAGCGTGGCGTCGCCGGCCGGGCGGCCGAGGACGTCCAGGGTGCCGGTGACCTTGGCCTGGGTGCCGACGACGGCGCGCATGAGGGTCGATTTCCCGCAGCCGGAGGGGCCGAGGAGGCCGGTGATCCGGCCGGGCGGTACGGCGAAGTCGAGGTCGCGCAGCACGGTGCGTTCGCCTCGTACGACGCGCAGACCGCGGGCGCGGATGGCAGCCCCTGGTTTATTCATCATGCGATGAATAATGCTCCCGTCCGCGCCGCACCGTCAAGGCCGGGGGAATCAGCCGAAGCCCGGGACGCGCGGGAGCAGGTCCGGCCGGCGGGACGCGAGCTTCAGGGTGCCGACCGTCGAGCGGACGATGCCCTCCTTCACCAACGCCGCCGGGCGGCCGGTGAGGACGCGGTCGCGGGGCGAGTCGTCGGCCCGTACGAACTGGATCAGTCCGTCACGGCGGCCCAGGCTCAGGCACTGGAGGTTGTAGGAGAAGCTCAGCGGTTTCGGCTCCTCGCCCCGCAGTTCGGCGATGAGCGAGGTCGCGACGTGCGAGCCGCCGGGCAGTGCGGCGGCGCACCCCATGCGCAGCGAACCGGCGGTGGCGGTGTGCCCGGCGGCCGAGTCGCCCACCGCGTACACCTCCGGGTGGGACACCGATCGCAGCACCGCGTCGACCTCGACGCGACCCCCGCCGTCGATGGCGAGCCCGGCGGCGCGCGCCAGTTCGGTGTTGGGGGCCATCGAGGCGGCCCAGACGACGACGTCGGTGTCGATGTCGTCGGGGCCTGCGACCCGGCGGCCTTCCTCGACACGTACGCCGCGGGCGGCGAGCACCATGCGGACATGGGCGCGGCCCTTCTCCGAGAGTCCCGGGCCGACAGCGCCCTCCGTAAGGAGGACGACGCGCCAGCGGGGGTGGGTCTCGGCGAGTTCGGTGGCCAGCTCGATCCCGGTGAGGCCGCCGCCCACGACGGTCAGGGTGCCGGGGCCGTCCTGGAGGCGCTTGTGCAGTTCGGCGGCGGACTCGACCGTGTAGGCCCGGTCCCGGTCGCCGGGGCCGGTGGACCGGGTGCGGCTGCCGAGGGCGTGGACGAGCCGGTCGTACGGAAGGACGCGGCCGTCGTCCGTACGGACCTCACGGGCCGCGGCGTCGATCGCCGTGGCGCGGGCGGCGACATGGGTGATGCCGGTCGACCGGAGGAACGAGCCGAGAGCGTGGGTGACGTCGGGGCGTCCGGCCGCGCGTTGGTGCAGCCGGATGCGTTCGGTGAAGCGGTCGGCGGGGTCGACGAGGGTGACGCGGGCGTACGGGGCGACGCGCAGCGCGCACATCAGCCCCGCGTAGCCCGCGCCGACCACGACGATCCGCTGCTTCTCGGAGGGCGAGGAATGAACGTTGGTGGGTGTCATACAAGGGGGACGACGTAGCCCGCCCAGGTGTGACGGTGAGCGCGGTCACAGACTCCCGAGGTCGAGATGGCTCAGCTTCTCCGGGTTGATCACGACGTCGACCTCGGTGATCAGCCCACCCCGCACGCTGAAGGCGAAGACGAAGCACCGCTCGCCGACGGGATCGACCAGGACCAGCCCGGGGGAGCCGTTCACCTCGCGTACGAGGACGTACATCGTCTCGGGGTCGAAGTCGCGCATGAGTCGCTGCGCGAAGAGGGCGACCTTCTCGTCGCCGATGACGGGCAGCCTGGCCGCGGTGACCTTGCCGCCACCGTCCGAGTGCCACACCACCTCGGGGTCGAGGATCTCCAGCAGCCCGTCGAAGTCCCCGCCCATCACGGCGGACAGAAAGGCGTCGACGGCCCGCCGGTGCTCGCCCCGGTCGACGGAGCGGCGCGGCGCCTCGGCCCGTACCCGGCGGCGGGCGCGGGAGGCCAGCTGTCGTACGGAATCGGGCGTACGGCCCACCACGTCCGCGATCTCCTTGAACGGCACGGCGAAGACGTCGTGCAGGATGAACGCGGTGCGCTCCCCCGGGGTCAGCCGCTCCAGCACGGTGAGCATGGCGACCCCGACGGACTCGTCCAGCGTGACCCGGTCCTCGGGCCCGCTCTCGGTGACCACCGGCTCGGGCAGCCAGGGCCCGACGTACGACTCCCGGCGGGCGCGTGCGGAGCCGAGCTGGTCGTAACAGATTCGGCTGATGACCGTCGTCAGATACGACTTGGGGTCGTTCGCCTCGCCGTCGGGCAGCCGTTGCCAGCGCAGCCAGGTCTCCTGGACCGCGTCCTCGGCGTCGGCGACGGATCCGGTGATGCGGTACGCGATGCCCCAGAGCCTCTTTCGTTCCCGCTCGAATTCCGCCAGGTCAGCCATGCTTCGGCGCTCCTCTCCCCCTGCGGGTGTCACGCCCGCCGTCAGCCTTCGGGCAACGGGCCTCCGTCAACAGACGACGTGGCCGGGCGAAGTGTGACAGTCAGCTCGACCGCGTACGCCTCCTCGACGGAGCCGGTCGGAAAGACCTTGAGCAGTTCGGCGCGCTCCTCGGCGAGGTGGGCGGCCGTGGCGTCGTCGCCGAGCAGCCGGAAGAGGGAGTGGCTGCCGAGGTTGGCGAGGTGGGTGTCGAGCGGCACGGTGCGCGTCCAGTGCAGCACCCGCTGCTCGCGCGGCAGATCCTCCGGCAGTCTCTCGGCGCGACGGCCGCCGGAGCTGTGGGCTCCGGCGCCGGCGGCCAGGTGCAGCCGTTCCTCCTGCGCGGCGACCCAGGGCACGTCGGGATCCGCGACGTTCCACCACAGGGCGAGCGCGCCGCCGGGCCGTAGCACCCGCAGGGCCTCCGGGACGGAGCGTGCCGGGTCGGTCCAGTGCCAGGACTGGGCGTACGTCACCAGGTCGACGGACGCGTCCGCGATCGGCAGGGCGTCCCCGAAGGCCCTGACCAGCGGGGTGTCGGGCAGCGTACGGCGAAGCTGCGCGGCCATGCCGGGACCCGGCTCCACGGCGGTGACGTCGGCGCCGCGCGCACGCAGCAGACGGGTGGCGATCCCGGTCCCGGCGCCGACGTCGAGGACGCGGGAGCCCTGGAGGGGGTGGCCGGACAGTTCCTCGACGGCGTCGAACAGCGCCGGTGGATAGCCGGGCCTGGCGGAGTCGTACTGCCCGGCGACGACGTCGAAGGAGAGCGCGCGATCGGTCATGGGTCCATCTTGACGCGCGGCGGTCCGCGGCGGCCGGACGGGTCGCGGCTCACTTGCGCGGGGGCCGCTTGGGGCGCTTGGGCCGGTTGGCCTTGCGGGCGGCCGGGTTGCCGGTGCGGGTCGTGCGGCGGCGCTCGTACCGTACGACGGCCGTCTCGTACTCCGTTCGCCGCAGCCCCTCCCCCGGCGCCTCGGCGAGCGAGCGCAGGAAGTACGCGAACAGCGAGCCGATGAAGCCGATGCCCTTGAGACTGCGCAGCTGCTCCTCACGGGCGCGGTCCACGGGGCGCTTCGAGAAGCCCTCCCAGGTCTTGCGGAAGGCGATGGCGCTGCACACCGAGAACATCACGATGACGAGGACGCCGACGAACGGGCTGGCATTCGCGATCTCCAGGCCCTGGTAGGCGAAGCGCAGCAGGAAGCACGCGCCGACGGCCGCTGCCAGCGAGCCGACGGCGACGGCGACGCGGCGCGGCGCGTAACCGCCGTCGTGGGCGACCCAGGTCGTGCCGAAGAAGCGGATGGGCTCGGGCCGGGGGCCGCCGGGGCCACCGTCGCCGCTGCCACCGTCCGTGGACGGCGCCGCTGCTGCGACGGCGGTGGTCTCGGCGGCTTCGCCGCTCTCGTGCGGGCTCACGCTCTTACTCTCGCTCACAGGGCCGATTATCCCTGTCGGCGGGAGTGGGAGGCGGGGGTCGGGAGTCCGCCGTCGAGAACCGGGCCGGGGCTCAGGCGCAGCGCGGGGCGACGTAGCCGTCGCTGCCCGTCTTGACGTACGCGTCCGAGACGAATTCCCCGTTGGCGATGTTGTCCCAGAGTTTCGACGTGCCGTACGGCCCGGACACCGACTGGCCCGGCTTCTGGCAGTTGATCGGCACCCTGGCGTTGTACGGCAGGGTGCGGACCACCGTGTAGTTCGTGCCCGGCCCCGAGCGCACGTTGACGCGGTAGCCCGGCGCGATCGGATACAGGACATCCGCCGCGGCGAGTGTTTCGGCTTCGGCCTCCAGACCCGTCGCCGTACCCGCTTCCGTGACTACTCCCGTGGCCACTTCCGTGACCTCTCCAACCTCTTCAACAGCCATCGCTGTACTCCCCCTTGCTGATCTTGTTGAATGTTCACTCTCCGCGACGCGCAGGCTAGCAACACTCTTCAGCCACAGCCGCACCATCGACTAGGCTCCGTGAGTCGCGCTCGCTGAAGCGACACGGGGGACTCACACATGGAATACGCCGGGAGTTACCGCCTTGAGGCCTGCCTCGGCTCCGGTGGCATGGGCGTGGTGCATCTCGCGCGCTCGGCGTCGGGGCTGCGCCTCGCCGTGAAGGTGGTGCACCAGCAGTACGCGGCCGACCCGGAGTTCCGGGCCCGCTTCCGTCAGGAGGTCGCCGCCGCGCGCCGCGTCAGCGGTGCGTTCACGGCGCCCGTCGTCGACGCGGACCCGGATGCCGAGCGGCCGTGGATGGCCACCTCGTACATCCCGGGTCCGACCCTGGCCGAGCAGGTCAAGAGCAACGGGCCCATGTCCCCTGCCGAGTTGCGCCGGCTGACGGCGGGGCTCGCCGAGGCGTTGCGGGACATCCACCGGGCCGGTGTCGTCCACCGCGACCTCAAGCCCGGCAACGTACTCCTGACGGACAACGGTCCCAGGGTCATCGACTTCGGCATCTCGCGGCCGGTCGACAGCGATCTGCGCACCGAGACGGGGAAGTTGATCGGCTCGCCGCCGTACATGGCGCCCGAGCAGTTCCAGCGTCCGCGTGAAGTGGGGCCCGCGGCCGACGTGTTCGCGCTGGGTTCGCTGCTGGTGCACGCGGCGACGGGGCGTGGGCCGTTCGACTCGGACAGCCCGTACATCGTCGCCTACCAGGTGGTTCACGACGAGGCGGATCTCGTCGGGCTGCCCGCCGATCTGGCGCCGCTGGTCGGGCGGTGCCTCGCCAAGGAACCCGGGAAACGTCCCACGCCGGACGAGATCATGTCGGAGCTGCGGCCGCCGTCGTACGAGGCGGACGCGTTCATACCGGCTCAACGGCGCTCCGTGGAGCGGCCGTTGGTGATGCCGGGTGAGGGGCAGCGCACCCACATAGGGGCGCACTCGCCGTCCGGGCGCGCGCCGGAGCACACGTCGGCTTCGCGTCCCGCGTCTCGCCAGGACACGAAGCGTGAGACCAAGCGGGAGAGCAAGGGAGACACGAAGGCGGGGGCGGGGGCGGAGTCCGGGGCGGCGGGGACGAGGACCGCGGGCGACCGACGTCGGCGGGCCAAGTGGCCCGCGCTGGCCGTCGGCGTCGTGGTGCTCGTGTACGGCGGGCTCTGGGCCGCGCAGGGATTCGGCGATACGCGAGCGCCCTCGCCCGGCACCCGGGGCTCCGGTGCGGCAGGGACCACCGACGCGGCCTTCAAGCCGTGGCTGGCCGAGGACATCGGCGACACCGCCGAGCGGGGCACCGCGCCCGCGTGTTCGTACACACCGAGCGCCTCCGGCGTCCCGGCGACACTGCTCTGCTCCACACGCGGCGTCGCCGCCGCCCGGCTCGACCCGGCCGACGGGCACGTGATCTGGTCGCACGGCTCGGGCGCCGAGACCACGTCCGCCCCCGTCGTCTCCGGCGGCCTCGTCCACGCCGTACTCACCACCGCGAAGACCGCACGGCTCCAGACGTACCGGAGGGACGACGGCACCCCGGCCTGGAGCGCGGACGTCTCCGGCAATCAGGGCGGCGTCCACCACGCCGGTGACACCGTCCTGATCGTGAAGCCCGACGGACGGGTGGAGGCGCTGAACGGCGCGACGGGCAAGAGGCGTTGGGAGCATCCGCTGCCCGGACACACTAGCCCCGTCCTCGGTCTCCACAGTCCGCGGACCGGTCACATCTACGCCGCCGAGTCCTCGGACGACGGCAGCACCACACTGGTCAGCGCGGTGGACCCGGAGACCGGCGAACTCGCCTGGCAGCGGCGGCTCGACGGAAACCTGGAGCCGGTGGCCACCGAACGCGGCGCGCTGTTCCTCGCGTCGCTCGATCTGGACTCGATGACGGACGCGATCGTGCGCTACGACCCCGCGAGCGGGGACGTACGGCGTGCCCCGTTGCCGTACCTCGTGTCCGGGGCGCAGGTGGCCGTGCGCGACGACACCGCGTACCTGCTGGTGCGGGGCGGGACCCTGCTGGCCGTCGACACCACCCGTACGGATAAGAACGCGAAGCCCCGCTGGCGGCTGGAGACCGATGTCGCCCGCGCGTCCGGCCCCGTCGTGACGGCGGGCGACCGGCTCTACTTCTCCGCCGCCGACGGGCAGTTGATCACGATCGACACGACGGACGGCACGCTGATCGGCCGTACGCGACCGCGTCTGCTGTCGGGCAAGCTCGCCACCATGTCGGCACTGCCCGTCCCCGCGACCGCGCCCGGCCGGATCTACGCGGGCGCGCCCGACGGGTCCGTCTTCGCCGTGGACAGCGAGAACCCCGACACCTGGTGACTCGCACCGGGTGCCGGGGTCGCTGTGCCGTGGTCGCCGTGCGCGGGCCTCACGCGTACGCGGGCCTGGCGGAGCGCCCGCGCGGTGGATCAGCCCAGCAGGGAGACGTCCCTGACCGCGCCCTTGTCGGCGCTCGTCGCCATCGCCGCGTACGCGCGCAGCGCCACGGAGACCTTGCGCTCGCGCGAGACCGGCTCGTACACACCGTTCAGCGCGTCCCGCCGGACCGCCAACTCGTCGTCTCCGACGAGCAGTTCGATCGAGCGCCCCGGGATGTCGATCCGGACGCGGTCGCCGTCGCGCACCAGCGCGATCGTCCCGCCGGACGCCGCCTCGGGCGAGGCGTGGCCGATCGACAGGCCCGACGTACCGCCGGAGAAGCGGCCGTCGGTGACCAGGGCGCACGCCTTGCCCAGGCCGAGGCCCTTCAGATACGACGTGGGGTAGAGCATCTCCTGCATGCCGGGGCCGCCGCGCGGACCCTCGTAACGGATGACGACCACGTCGCCTTCCTTGATCTGCTTACTGAGGATCTTCTCGACGGCGTCCTCCTGCGACTCGCAGACGACGGCCGGGCCTTCGAAGGTCCAGATCGACTCGTCCACGCCCGCGGTCTTCACCACGCAGCCGTCGACGGCCAGGTTGCCCTTCAGCACGGCGAGCCCGCCGTCCTTCGAGTACGCGTGCTCCAGCGAGCGGATGCAGCCGCCCTCGGCGTCCAGGTCCAGCGTGTCCCACCGCTCGGACTGGGAGAACGCGGTCGCCGAGCGCTTGCAGCCGGGCGCCGCGTGCCACAGCTCCACGGCCTCCGCGGAGGGTGAACCGCCGCGCACGTCCCAGGTCTTGAGCCACTCGTCGAGCGAGTCGGAGTGCACCGAGTGCACGTCCTCGTCAAGGAGGCCGCCGCGGTACAGCTCGCCCAGGATGGCGGGGATGCCGCCGGCCCGGTGGATGTCCTCCATGTAGTACGTGCCGCCGGGCGCCACGTTCGGCGCGACCTTCGACAGGCACGGGACGCGCCGCGAGACGGCGTCGATCTCGTCCAGGCCGTAGGGGAGACCGGCCTCCTGGGCGGCGGCGAGGAGGTGCAGGATCGTGTTCGTGGAGCCGCCCATGGCGATGTCGAGCGCCATGGCGTTGTCGAAGGCCGCGCGGGTGGCGATGTTGCGCGGCAGGACGGTCTCGTCGCCGCCTTCGTAGTAGCGCTTGGTGATGTCGACGACCGTGGCGCCCGCGTTCTCGTACAGCGCCTTGCGCGCGGTGTGCGTGGCGAGGACCGAGCCGTTGCCGGGCAGGGCGAGACCGATGGCCTCCGCGAGGCAGTTCATCGAGTTGGCGGTGAACATGCCGGAACAGGAGCCGCAGGTCGGGCAGGCGTTCTCCTCGATACGGAGCATGTCCTCGTCCGAGACGGACTCGTTCACGGCGTCCGACATCGCGTTGATCAGGTCCAGCTTGCGGACCGTGCCGTCGACCAGGGTGGCCTTGCCGGCCTCCATGGGACCGCCGGAGACGAAGACCGTGGGGATGTTGAGGCGCATCGCGGCCATCAGCATGCCCGGCGTGATCTTGTCGCAGTTGGAGATGCAGATCAGCGCGTCCGCGCAGTGCGCCTCGACCATGTACTCGACGGAGTCGGCGATCAGATCGCGGGACGGCAGGCTGTAGAGCATGCCTCCGTGGCCCATCGCGATGCCGTCGTCGACGGCGATGGTGTTGAACTCACGCGGGACGGCTCCGGCGGCCTTGATCGCCTCGGAGACGATCCGGCCGACGGGCGCGAGGTGGGTGTGTCCGGGGACGAACTCCGTGAAGGAGTTGGCCACGGCGACGATCGGCTTGCCGATGTCCTCGCTCGCTACGCCCGACGCCCGCATAAGGGCGCGTGCGCCCGCCATGTTGCGGCCGTGGGTGACAGTGCGGGACCTCAGCTCGGGCATCGTCGCTCGCTCCTTCGGCAGATCCTTCGGTGGGAATGACTTTTCCGAGCCTACGCCCACCGCTCCAAGATCTGGACGGTCCGTCCGAAATGCGGGACGCCTGTTCAGCTCTCGGTCAGATAGCGCTGGAGCGTCGGGGAGACCAGCCGCACGATCTCCTCGGTGTCCACGGAGGCCAGCGGCTCCGCCTTGATCACATACCGCAGGAGCGCGATCCCGACCATGTGCGAGGCGGCCAGCTCGGCGCGGAGGGTGGGGTCCGGTACGTCCAGGTCCATCGCGATCCGCTCCAGCAGCCGCCGTAGCACGAACTTGCGCAGAAGGGCCGCCGCGGCGTCGTTCGTCAGCGCGGAACGGACGATCGCGAGCAGCGGGGCCCGGGACACCGGGTCCTCCCAGACGCTGATGAAGTAGCGCGCGAGTCGCTCGCCGATGCCGTCCGTATCGCCGGTCAGCACAGCGGGGACGACCAGGGCCGGCTCGAAGGAGACCTCGATGGCCGCGCCGAAGACCTCTTCCTTCGTACCGAAGTAGTGATGTACGAGGGCCGGGTCGACCCCGGCCACCTTGGCGATGCCTCGTACGGAGGTCTTGTCGTAGCCGCGCTCGGCGAACTCCGTACGGGCCGCTTCCAGGATCCGCTCGCGGGCGCCGGGGCCTGTGTCCGCGTCCGAACGGGCGGGACGGCCACGGCGGCGCGGGGCCGCGTCGGTCATGGGCGGCGGATCCGGGGGCGGCCGTGGGACACGCGGGGCTGCGGGGGCCGGGTCTCGGCGGACGCCGATCCGGACGCCGTTCCGGAAGCGGATCCCGCCGACGAGGCCGAGGCCGACGGCGAGCCTGCGCCCGACGCGGGCGCCGACGCCAGATGCAGCCGGGTGAAGGCCAGCGCCTCCGCCAGGTCGGCCTCGCGTTCGGCCGAGGACATCGCGCGCCGGGTGTTGACCTCGATGACGACATGCCCGTCGAAGGAGCTGCCCGCCAGCCGTTCGAGCAGTTCGGCGCAGGGCTGGTTGCCGCGCCCCGGCACCAGGTGCTCGTCCTTGGCCGAGCCGTTGCCGTCGGCGAGATGGATGTGTCCGAGCCGGTCGCCCATGCGCTCGACCATGGACATCGCGTCGGAGCGGGCGGTAGCTGTGTGCGACAGGTCGACGGTGAAGTGACGGTAGTCGTCCTTCGTCACGTCCCAGTCGGGGGCGTACGCGAGCACCTCGCGGTCCCGGTACCGCCACGGGTACATGTTCTCAACGGCGAAGCGCACGTCCGTCTCGTCGGCCATCCGCCAGATGCCGGTGACGAAGTCACGCGCGTACTGGCGCTGCCAGCGGAACGGCGGGTGTACGACGACGGTGGAGGCCCCCAGCCGCTCGGCGGCCGACCGCGCCCGCTGGAGCTTGGTCCACGGGTCCGTCGACCAGACGCGCTGCGTGATCAGCAGACATGGCGCGTGGATGGCGAGGATCGGCACCCGGTGATAGTCCGAGAGGCGGCGCAGCGCCTCGATGTCCTGGCTGACGGGATCCGTCCAGACCATGACTTCCACGCCGTCGTACCCCAGGCGCCCGGCGATCTCGAAGGCCGTCGCCGTGGACTCCGGATAGACGGAGGCCGTCGACAGGGCGACCTTCGCATCCGGGATGCGCACCACTGGTTCTGCCACGGACACAGGGTACGGGCACCGGCGGGCGGCATCGCTGGCACCGGAGCGGAAAGTGACGAGTGCAACGGCTGTGCGTGTCCGCAGACCTCTTGCAGACCTCTTCAGGAAGGCGGCGGGCCGGACCGCTCGCCGCCTCTTCTTGAGAAGGCGAGCGTTCGCACGGCGGTTGGCGGTCGGAGGCCGGCGGTCAGACCTCCGTCGTCGGCAGCTGGTCCAGCCGCCGCAGGATCACGCCCTCCCGCAGCGCCCAGGGGCAGATCTCCAGCTCCTCGACGCCGAACAGATCCATCACCGCCTCCGCGACGAGCGCGCCGGCGAGGAGCTGGGGCGCCCGCCCCTCCGACACTCCGGGCAGTTCGGCACGCCGTGCGGCGGTCATCCTGGTCAGCTTGGGGACCCACTCCTCCAGGGATTTACGGGTCAGGTCCCGCTGTACATAAAGCCCCTCGGCGGAGCGGGCGGCCCCGGCGATCCGCGCCAGTTGCCGGAAGGTCTTCGAGGTGGCCACGACATGGTCCGGCTCGCCGAAGCGGGTGAACTCGCCGACGTTACGGGCGATCTGGGCCCGCACATGGCGGCGCAGCGCCCGTACGGCCCCCGGGTCGGGCGGGTCGCCGGGCAGCCAGCCCGCCGTGAGGCGGCCGGCGCCCAGGGGCAGCGACACCACGGCGTCCGGTTCCTCGTCGATGCCGTAGGCGATCTCCAGCGAGCCGCCACCGATGTCCAGGACCAGCAGTTTTCCCGCCGACCAGCCGAACCAGCGCCGGGCTGCGAGGAAGGTCAGCCGGGCCTCCTCGTCGCCGGTGAGGACCTGGAGGTCAACGTCCGTCTCTTCCTTGACCCTGGCGAGTACGTGATCGGCGTTGCTCGCCTCGCGGACGGCGGACGTGGCGAACGACAGCACCGCCTCGCAGCCCTTGTCCTCGGCGGCCACGAGGGCCTCGGCGATCGTCGCCACCAGTCGCTCGACGCCCTCGGGCCCGATCGCGCCGTCCTCGTCGAGCAGTTCGGCGAGCCTCAGCTCGGTCTTGTGGGAATGGGCGGGCAGCGGGCGCGCGCCGCGATGGGCGTCGACCGCCAGCAGATGGACGGTGTTCGAACCGACGTCGAGGACTCCGAGTCTCATGGGCGAACGCTACTGCGGCGACACGCATACGCTGGAGCCGTGCCAAAGACGAACAAGGCGAAGCCGGGCAAAGCCAGCCGCGCCGCCAAGAAGCAGCACGAGCAGGTCCCGCCCGACGAGAAGGGGCTGGACTTCGCGCGGTCCTGGGTGGAATTCCCTGATCCGGCGGACGACGAACAGATCTTCCGCTGCGACCTGACCTGGCTCACCTCGCGCTGGACCTGCATCTTCGGCAGCGGCTGCCAGGGCATCGAGGCGGGCCGCGCGGACGACGGCTGCTGCACGCTGGGGGCGCACTTCTCCGACAAGGACGACGAGAAGCGGGTCGCCGGGAACGTGAAACGCCTCACGCCGGAGGTGTGGCAGTTCCACGGTGTGGGGGCGGACAGCGGCTGGGTGGAGACGGACGACGAGGGCGCCCGCAAGACGCGCCGCTGGGACGGCTCCTGCATCTTCCAGAACCGGCCCGGCTTCTCCGGCGGCGCGGGCTGCGCGCTCCACATCCTGGCGCTGCGGGAGGACCGCGAGCCGCTGGAGACGAAGCCCGACGTCTGCTGGCAGCTGCCGGTCCGGCGTACGTACGACTGGATCGAGCGGCCCGACGAGTCGCGGGTGCTCCAGGTGACGATCGGCGAGTACGACCGGCGGGGCTGGGGTCCCGGCGGGCACGACCTGCACTGGTGGTGCACGTCGGCGACGTCGGCGCACGGCGCGGGCGAGCCGGTGTACAAGACGTACGGGCCCGAGCTGACCGAGCTGATGGGTAAGGCGGGGTACGACACGCTGGTCGAGCTGTGCGAGGTACGGCTGGCGAGCGCGCTGCCGCTCCTCGCTCCGCACCCGGCGGATCCGCCCCCGGCGCCCGCGGCCTCGCCTGCTTCCTGAGCGCCTGCTTCCTGAGCCCCGCCCGCGCCCACTTCCCGACCGCTCACGGCGACGCGGGCGGTGTGTCCGAGCCCCCGGGGTCGGTCGGCGGATCGGTCGGGTCTCCCGACGGGGGCGGCGGGTCGGTCGGATCCGTCGGGTCCGTCGGCTCGCCCGTGCCGGGCGGCGGATCGGTGGGGTCGGTCGGCCCCGGATCGGTCGGTTCGCCCGGATCACCCGGGTCGCTCGGTCCTGGCCCGCCCGTACCGGGCGGCGGTGAGGACGGCGGGCGGGTCGGGTGCGTCGGCCGGCCGGGCCCCGGATCCGACGAGGACGGCGGCCTGGAACCGTAACCGCTGATCGCGACCACCGAGCCCGTCGGGGTCAGCCCGATACGGGCGCGCCACGGGCCCGATGGCTCCCGCGAGTGGTCCACGTGGACGTGGACGGTGACGGACCTGCCGGGGGCGAGCGTGCCGGACGTACGGCTCAGCCGCAGCCAGGACGCGCTGGTCCAGGCCGACCACGCGACGGGCTCGTCGCCGGTCGCGGTGAGCGTGATCCTCGTACGGTCGCCGGTCGACTCCGCCGTGACGGCGAGCCGTCCCGAGCCCGCGCCGGGCGTGCCGGGCGGGGCGTCCGTGCCGTCGCTGATGACCTCGACCGAGACGTCCGGGTCACGGCTGCCGTTGGCGAAGGGGTCGCCGGGCCGGTTCTCGGCGTTGCCCGCGTTCTCGTAGTTGTCGTACGGGTCGGCGCCCTGCGCGCCGCGCCGTTCGGCGTCGCCGGCGCTGACCGATGTCCCGCCGTGGCCCTCGCCGGTCGGCGGCGCGCCCCGGTACGCCGCCCAGAGGGCGAGCACGGGCGCGGCGACGACGGTCGCCACGACGGTGGTCGTGACGGCCCGCGCGCGCAGCCGCTCACGGCGCGCGGCACGGTCCTTGGGGTCCATGGGGAAGCCGTCGCGACCGAAGCGCGGGGTGGTGGCACGGGAACGCGGGGTGTTCGCCATGGCGCCGTACGCAGCCGCCCGGGGCGCCTCGACGAGCGGCAGGACGGCGGGCGACGCGGCCCAGGAGGGCGCGCCGGACGAGGTGGGCCGGGCGGCGCGCGCGGAGGCGGCCGAGCCGGGCCAGGGGCCTGCGGCCTCGGCTCGCTCGGCGGCGCGGCGGCAGCGCGGGCAGTCGTCCACGTGCCGGACCAGTTCACGCCGGAGCGCGGACGAGAGCAGCACCTGGTCGTCGCCGGTGAGCTGCGCGACGGCGGGGCAGTTGCCCGTCTCCACGACGGCGAGCGCGGCCCTGGTGCGTTCGACCTCGCAGGCGGCGGAGTTGAGAAGTTCGCGGGCCGGCAGCGCCTCCATGGACAGGACGGCGGCGACCTCACGCGCGCCGAGCCGGTGGCGTACGGCCAGTTCGAGCGCTTCGCGCTGCTCGGGGGTCGTACCGGCGGCCTCGGGCCAGGCCAGCACGGCGAGTTCACGCCGCCGGCGCGCGGCGACCTCCGGCGGGACGTCGACCCGCGCGTCGGTGCCAGGATGCCCCGGCTCGCGACGGCCGGTGTGCGCCCCCGGGCGGCTGCCGCGCCGCTCGCCGAGCCGGCGCAGACAGGCCCAGCGGGCGAGCGCGTACAGCCAGGCCCTGCGCTCCCCCGTGCCCGCCGGGCAACGCCCGTACTGGCGCTCGGAGATGGCCAGGACCTCGCCGAGCACCTCGGTCGCCGCGTCGTGGTCGCACAGCACGGAGAGGCAGTAGGTGAACAGCCCGTCCAGATACGGTTCGTACCGCGCGGACGGCCGGTCCGGCTCCGATCGGGGCGTGCGACGGGGCGCACGGTGTGCGCCGGTGGTGTAGGCGGGGGGCTCCAGTCTGCTGCTCGTCACCCGGCGACGGTAGACAGGGGAGCGCACGACTCTCCCCGCGCTTGCCTACTCTTCATCATTACGGGTGAAACGACCGCTACGGCCGTGCCTCGCCCGCCATCCGCACGGTGGCCATCCGCGAAGTCGCCACCGCGGTAAGGACTGTCAGTGGTCGCCTATACGGTGGCGCCATGGCTGTCGCCCGTACGAAATCCGCCAAGGACCGGCCGTCCTACCGCTGCACCGAGTGCGGTTGGACGACCGTCAAGTGGCTCGGCCGCTGCCCCGAGTGCCAGGCCTGGGGCACCGTCGAGGAGTACGGCGCGCCCGCCGTACGGACGACGGCGGTGGGACGGGTCAGCACCCCGGCCCTCCCGATCGGCCAGATCGACGGCCGGACGGCGACGGCGCGCTCGACGGGCGTGGACGAGCTGGACCGCGTCCTCGGCGGCGGTCTGGTGCCGGGAGCCGTCGTGCTGGTGGCCGGTGAGCCGGGCGTCGGCAAGTCCACACTGCTCCTGGACGTCGCGGCGAAGGCGGCCAGCGCCGAGCACCGCACGCTGTATGTGACGGGCGAGGAGTCGGCGAGCCAGGTGCGGCTGCGCGCGGACCGCATCAAGGCCATCGACGACAATCTCTATCTCGCGGCCGAGACGGACCTCTCCGCCGTCCTCGGGCATCTCGACGCGGTCAAGCCGTCGCTGCTGATCATGGACTCCGTACAGACGGTGGCGTCGCCGGAGATCGACGGCGCGCCCGGCGGTATGGCCCAGGTCCGGGAGGTCGCGGGCGCGCTCATCCGGGTCTCCAAGGAGCGGGGTATGTCCACGCTGCTCGTCGGCCATGTCACCAAGGACGGCGCGATCGCGGGCCCCCGGCTGCTGGAGCATCTGGTGGACGTCGTGCTGTCCTTCGAGGGCGACCGGCACGCGCGGCTGCGGCTCGTGCGGGGCGTCAAGAACAGGTACGGCACGACGGACGAGGTCGGCTGCTTCGAGCTGCACGACGAGGGCATCACCGGCCTCGCCGACCCCTCCGGCCTCTTCCTCACCCGCCGGGACGAGCCGGTCCCCGGCACCTGCCTCACCGTCACGCTCGAAGGCCGCCGCCCGCTCGTCGCCGAGGTGCAGGCGCTGACGGTCGACTCGCAGATCCCCTCCCCCCGGCGCACCACGTCGGGCCTGGAGACCTCCCGCGTCTCGATGATGCTGGCCGTTCTCGAACAGCGCGGCCGGATCAGCGCGCTCGGCAAGCGCGACATCTACAGCGCGACGGTCGGCGGCGTGAAGCTCTCGGAGCCGGCCGCCGACCTCGCGATCGCCCTCGCCCTGGCCTCGGCGGCGAGCGACACCCCGCTGCCGACGAACCTGGTCGCGATCGGCGAGGTGGGCCTCGCGGGCGAGGTCAGACGGGTCACGGGCGTCCAGCGCAGACTGGCCGAGGCGCACCGGCTGGGCTTCACACACGCCCTCGTCCCGACCGATCCGGGGAAGATCCCGGCCGGTATGAAGGTCACAGAAGTCGCCGACATGGGGGCGGCTCTGAGCGTACTTCCGCGCCGAGGTCGCGCGGAGGCCCCACGGGACGGCAAGGACCGCCGGTAGACTTTGCCCTGGTCTCGCCCATCCGTACGAGCCGGAGGAGTGCAGTGGCAGCCAACGACCGGGCAGCAGCACCCGGAAAGTCCGGTGGTGGCTCCAGCGGATCCCGCACCGAAGCGCTGATGCGCGCCTCACTGAGCGCCGTGGCGCCCGGCATGGCGCTCCGTGACGGCCTGGAGCGGATCCTCCGGGGGAACACCGGCGGTCTCATCGTCCTCGGCATGGACAAAACCGTCGAGACGATGTGCACGGGCGGCTTCGTGCTGGACGTGGAATTCACCGCCACGAGGCTCCGCGAGCTGTGCAAGCTCGACGGCGCGCTCATTCTCGACAAAGACATCACCAAAATTCTGCGGGCCGGTGTCCAGCTCGTCCCCGACGCCTCCATCCCCACCGAGGAGACCGGCACCCGCCATCGCACGGCGGACCGCGTGTCCAAGCAGTGCGGGTTCCCCGTCATCTCCGTGTCGCAGTCGATGCGTCTGATCGCGCTGTACGTGGACGGGGAGCGCCGGGTCCTGGAGGAGTCGGCGGCGATCCTGTCGCGGGCCAACCAGGCGCTGGCGACCCTGGAGCGGTACAAGCTCCGGCTGGACGAGGTCGCCGGCACGCTCTCCGCGCTGGAGATCGAGGACCTGGTGACGGTCCGGGACGTGACGGCGGTCTCGCAGCGCCTGGAGATGGTGCGCCGGATCGCCACGGAAATCGCCGAGTACGTGGTCGAGTTGGGCACCGACGGGCGGCTTCTCTCCCTCCAGCTCGACGAGTTGATCGCGGGCGTCGAGCCCGAGCGCGAGCTGGTCGTACGGGACTACGTGCCCGAGCCGACGGCGAAGCGGTCCCGTACGGTCGCCGAGGCGATGACCGAGCTGGACGCGCTCTCCCACACCGAGCTGCTGGAACTGCCCGTCGTGGCCCGCGCGTTGGGCTACAGCGGCTCACCCGAGACGCTGGACTCGGCGGTCTCGCCGCGCGGCTACCGGCTGCTGGCCAAGGTGCCGCGACTGCCTGGCGCCATCATCGAGCGGCTGGTCGAGCACTTCGGCGGGCTGCAGAAGCTGCTGGCGGCGAGCGTCGACGATCTCCAGACGGTGGACGGGGTGGGCGAGGCACGGGCGCGCAGCGTGCGCGAGGGCCTGTCGCGGCTGGCGGAGTCGTCCATCCTGGAGCGGTACGTCTGACGTACGGGCCGGGGCTTACGAAGGGGCTTACGTACGAAGGAGGGCCGCACCACCGCGACAACGG
>NZ_JBHUUW010000099.1:0-21592 GCF_042670825.1 Streptomyces sp. NPDC057137
CTTCTGGTCGGAGCCTGTACGGTGCGGCGGTCGCTACTCGGAGACGGCCGCGGGCTCGGGCTCGGGCTTCGCCTCGTCCGCCGGCGCTGACGTGGCGGTGGGAGTCTTGACGTGGCGCAGGAGCACTGCCGCGCCCACGGCACCGAGCAGCATGACGACACCACCGACCACGGCGCTGAGGTTCATGCCGCGGGTGAAGGCCTCCCCGGCGGACTTGACGAGGGCGTCGCCCACCTCACCGGGCAGGTGCTTCGCCACCTCGGTCGCGCCGCCGAGCGAACCCTCCGCGGCCTCGGCGGCCTCGGGCGGCAGCCCCTTGGTCACGTCGGCGACATCACGGGTGTAGACGGCGGCACCGATGCTGCCGAGGATCGCCACGCCCAGCGCTCCGCCGAGCTGGTTGGCGGTCTCGGGCAGCGCGGCGGCGGCGCCCACGCGCTCCTCCGGAGCCGCGGAGACGATCAGGTCGGCGGTCAGGGGGATCGCCATGCCCACGCCGGCCGACAGCACGCTCGCGCCGATCACGGCCATGGCCAGGTTCGAATCGGCGTGCAACTGCGTCATGATGGCGAATCCCGCCGACGCGACGACCATGCCGATGGCCATGATGTAGCCGGGGCGGATCTTCTTGGCCAGCCCGACGGCGACCGAGGTCGTGACCGCCACCGCCAGCGGCGCGGGCAGTGTCCACAGCCCCGCTTCAAGTGGGTTGAGCCCGTAGACCAGTTGGATCCACTGGGTCGCGAACAGCAGGAACCCGATCATCGCGAACAGGGCCACCAGGTTGACGGCGATGGACGCCGTGAACCCCCGGTCCCGGAAGAGGCTCAGGTCGATCAGCGGATTGGGGGCCACGCGCTGGCGCAGGACGAAGAGCACGCCGATGACGAGGCCGGCGGCGGTGACGGCCACGTACTTCCAGTCGAAGCCGTCGTCGGCGAGTTCCTTGATGCCGTAGATGACGGGAAGCATGGCGGCCAGGGACAGCACGGCACCGAGGAAGTCGAAGCGGCCGGGCTTCGGGTCGCGGTGCTCCGGCAGGAGGATGGGGCCCAGCACCACGATGAGGATCGTCACCGGGATGTTGATCAGGAAGACCGAGCCCCACCAGTAGTGCTCCAGCAGCAGCCCCGACACGATCGGTCCCAGGGCGGCGCCGCCGGAGAGGCCGGCGGTCCACACCGCGATGGCGGTACGGCGCTGGCCGGGGTCCTGGAACATGTTGCGGATCAACGAGAGCGTGGACGGCGCGAGTACGGCGCCGGACATGCCGAGGAGAGCACGGGCGAGGATCAGCAGCTCGGGGCTGGTCGCGTAGGCGGAGGCCAGCGACGACGCGCCGAACACGACCGCGCCGATCATCAGCAGCCGCCGGCGGCCGATGTGGTCGCCGAGTGTGCCCATCGCGATGAGCAGCCCGGCGAGCATGAACGCGTAGATGTCAACGATCCACAGCTGCTCGGTGGCGCTCGGTTCCAGGGTCGCGCTGAGGAACGGCAGCGCGAAGTACAGCACCGTCATGTCCATCGACATCATGAGGACAGGGACGACGAGTACGGCGAGGCCGACCCAGTCCCTCAAGGTTGCACGTTGCGGACTCATGGCCTCGACTCTAGATCTGTATAAGAGATCCGTCTAATTCAGATTCTGTTCAAGACATCCGTTTAAGACAGATCACTGAAAGAATGGCTAGACTGTTCGACATGGGACACCGAGAGGATCTGCTGGCCGGAGCGAAGCAATGCCTCTACGAGAAGGGGTACGCGCGGACCACCGCACGCGACATCGTGGAGGCGTCCGGCACGAATCTCGCCTCGATCGGCTACCACTACGGCACCAAGGAAGCCCTTCTCAACGCCGCCATCATGGAGGCGCTGGAGGAGTGGGCCCAGGAGCTGAAGGGTGCCCTGGCCGACGTGGGAGACCTGCCCGACGATCCGATCAAGCGGTTCGAGATGGCGTGGACGCGCGTGATCGAGCTGTTCGAGCGTCATCGCCCGGTGTGGGGGGCCCAGTTCGACGCGGTCTCCCAGCGCGACCATGTGCCCGAGGTCGCCAGCTTCTTCATAGAGGCACAGCAGCAGGCGCAGAACGGCCTGGTCCGGCTCCTGTGGGGCGGCGACGAACTGTCGGACCCCACCGCGACCGCGCTCGGGCGCTTCTACCACGCGCTGCTCAGCGGCGTGATGATGCAGTGGGTCGTCGACCCGGAGCACGCCTCGACGGGCGAATCGCTCGCCGAGGCGCTGCGGACGGTCGCGGAGAACGCCCGTCACTTCGGGTCAGGGGCGACCGTCTGACATCGCGGCCGCCTCCCGGGCCAGCTGCGCCCGGTCGACCTTGCGGTTGGAGTTGAGCGGGAACTCCGGCACGTGCCGGAACGTCTTGGGCACCATCGGATCGGGCAGATGCGCGGCCAGTTCGCGGCGCAGCGTCGCCGCCGGGATCCGGTCACCGGTGTAGTAGAGGACGAGTTCCAGCCCGCCGTTCGGGGCCGGCCGGGTCACGGTCGCCGCGTTCTGCACGCCGGTGCACTGCCGTACGACATGGTCGACCTCGGCCAGCTCGACCCGGAAGCCCTGGATCTGCACCTGGGCGTCCATCCGGCCGAGATAGATCAGCTCGTCGTCGTCCAGCCGCCGTACCCGGTCGCCGGTCCGGTACCAGCGGCGGCCGGAGTGCTCCAGGAACCGGCCCCGGTTGTCGTCCTCGTTCAGGTAACCGGGTGTCATCTGCGGCCCGGTGACGCACAGTTCGCCCTCCACCGCCGACTCGCCGTCGTCGTCCAGCAGCAGGTGGTCGTGGCCGGGGTGCACCTTTCCGATCGGGACACCGCCGTTCACGGTCTCCTTCTCGGTGGCGTCCGGCGACCAGCGGTGCCCGGTGATGGTGACGGTCAGCTCGGTCGGCCCGTACAGATTCTCGATCTTCGACTGGGGCGCGGCCACGTGCCAGGCGGCGGCGTCCTCGTGCAGCAGCGCCTCACCCGCGAAGAAGGTCCAGCGCAGGGTGGGCATCGATCCGGGGGTCAGGCCGCCCATCCGCCGGATGAACGTGATGCCGCTCGGGGTGGAGAACCACACGGTCATCTTCCGCTCGGCGAAGAACGCCGGCAGATCCCGGTGGGCCGCGGGCGGGATGGCGTGCACCTGCGCCCCGTTGCCCCACGCGCAGAACATCTCGAACATGGCGCAGTCGAAGTTGAGCCCGACGTTCTGGCAGAACACGTCGTCGGGGCCGAAGTCGTAGCGCCGGTCCAGCAGTTCGAAGTAGTGGTGGTTGGCCTCGTGGGTGATCGGCACCCCCTTGGGGCGGCCCGTCGAGCCCGAGGTGAACAGGATGTACGCCACGTCGGAGGGCTTGACGGCCACCGGCGTCTCCAGCGAGGGCCCAGTCGTGGCCTCGTCCAGAACGGGCAGGTCCAGCTCGGTCTCCGTGAGCGAGGCGCGGCCGACCGGATCGGCGATGACGGTGGAGACGTTGGCGGCGGTGAGCATGGAGCGGGTGCGCTCGGCCGGGAACCGCGGGTTGAGCGGTACGACGGTGGCGCCCGCGTACAGCGCCGCGATGATCCCGACGTAGGCGGTCAGGCTCTTGTCCGCCAACACGGCGACGTTGTGCGGCCCTTGCGGGGCCATGGCCCGCAGCGCCGCGGCCCGGCGCATCGCCAGTTCGTGCAGCTGCTCGTACGTCAGGCTCTCGGCGGCGTCCACGCGGATCGCGGTCCGGCCGGGCGACAGTGCCAGGCCGCGCAGGAACCGCTCGTGCAGACCGTGGCCGGGGACGGGTGTCTGATTCATTGTCCTCGCTCCGAAGAGGGAAAGGGGTGGGTAGGGGTGCCGACCGGTAGGACCCAGGGCTTAGGTTGGCGGCGACGCCGACTATTCGGTAAACGTCGGGAAAACACGGGAGCCCGTATGTGGGACGAATCTTTCGAGCAACTTCTCCGCAAACAGATTCCTTTGCTGGAACCGGATGAGGAGTTGACCGCCGATCTTAGCCTGCGTGATTTCGGTCTCGACTCCATGGGAATGGTCTCGCTGCTGTCCTCGGTGGAGGACGCATATGGCGTCCGTTTCGTCGACGATGCGCTCAACATGGATAACTTCGCGACTCCCGCGACTCTCTGGAAAACCCTGGACGCCATGCGCTGACCGGATTCTTTTCGCGCTATGCGATCGCGCTGCGACGGCGCGGTCGCATAGCTGTGTCGGGACGCACCGCCACCACCTGGAAGGCGTTGGTCATGACATCCACCCGGCCCCACAGGGCGTCCTGTCCGGTGACATGCACCCGGTCGACGCCGAGCCCCTTGATCGTGTCGACGACGGCCGGCCACCGCACGGTGCGGGTCACGGCGTTCAGCAGTAGCTCCCGCACGCCCTCCCCGGTCCGTACCAGCGACCCGTCGTGGTCGGACACGACGGGGATCCGGGGATCGGAGAAGGTGATGTCCGCGGTGATCCCGGTCGCGATCTCCTCCCGCAGCGCGTCGAACAGTGCCGAGTGCATCGGCGGCCGCATGACGTACAGCGGGAGGCCGCCCGCCGCGCGGAGCCGTCCCTGCAGCCACTCCACCACGTCCTCGCGCACCGAAAGCATGTGGAAGTCGTGGTCGACCTGGCAGGCCACCTCGTTCCAGTCGCCGCGTTCGGTCAGCTCCGCCTGGATCTCGGCGAGCCGGTCGGGCGCGACGCGGGCGAACGACTGGGTGACGATGTCGCGGTGCTCGCGGGCGAAGTGGTCGTCGACGCGGCGGCCCCACGCGGCGGTCATCTCCACGGCCTCGGGGAACGCCAGCGCGCCGGAGTACACCGCGGCCGCCGTGCCGCCGAAGCTGGCACCGGCGCAGACGACCGGCTCCAGGTCGTTCTCCTTGACCGTCCACTCGGCCAGCGCCAGGCACTGGACCAGGAACGCGATCCGGGCCGGCTCGGGGAACGCCCCCTGGTCGCCGCGGTCCTCGGCCTCCCGGTAACTGTCGAGAAGGGAATAACCCAGTACCCGGTCCGTCTCGGCGACGAGCCGGCGGGCTATCGGATGGGTCGCCAGGAACCGCGCCGAGTCGGCGAGCCGGACCGGGCCGATTCCGGGAAAGATAATCGCCGACATATTCTCGCTCTCCCTATTTGTCGGGCTCATCGGATGCGTTCTGATAAGCCCGCCACTTCGATCCCACCTGTTGTACGGTCAGTGTTGTCCACCCCTACTGGTCGCATAACCCCTAATGCCCCCTAGTTCGGGGGCCGGAGGCCAGGGGTTCTTGCGAGTTGAAAAGCCCACCTGTTAGAAATGGGCGGGCATTACTCGGAAACGCTGAATCGGGAAGGGTGGCGCATGAGCCCGAATGGAGCTCGTCCGGTCCGGGCGCACGCATCGGTGGACAACCTGCGGACCTATCTGCTGGCCGCCGCCCGGCGGGACCCCGACCGGCCCGCCGTGATCCAGGCGGCGGCGGACGGCGGTCTGGAGACCGTCACCTACGGCGAACTGGAACGGCGCGTCGACAGCCTCGTCGAGGCACTCGACGCACTCGGCCTCGACGTGGGCGACCGCGTCATCCTGGAGTCCGACACCAACGCCGACGCCGTGGCGACTCTGCTGGCCTGCGCCACGCTGGGGCTGCCGTTCACCCCGACCAGCCCGGAGGTCCCGGACGAGCGGCTGCTGACGATCATCGCCAGCGCCGAACCCGCGCTGCACATCCAGTCCGACGACGGACAGCGGACCGGCATACCCGAGACGGTCGGCACGGCCCGGTTCGGCCCCGGCGGTCTCACCGTCGAGCGGGCGCCCGCGCCGCGCGTCCGCCGCCGCCGGGTGGTGACGCCCATCGACACCGCGTACATCACCTTCACGTCGGGCACGACCGGCCGGCCCAAGGGCGTGGTCATGAGCCACCGCGGGGTCATCGCCTTCCTGCGTGGCGCCGAGGCCGCGCGGCTCATCACGGCCGAGGACCGGGTGGCGAACACCTCGCCGCTGCAGTTCGACTTCGCGCTGTTCGACATCGGACTCGCCCTCGGCCACGGCGCCACGCTGGTGCCCGTGCCGCGCGCCCGGCTCAACTGGCCCCGCCGCTTCCTGTCGTACCTGCGCGACGCCGGGGTCACCCAGGTCGACGGCGTCCCGTCGGTGTGGCGCCCGGTACTGCGCCACGAATCCGACCTGCTGGCCGAGATGGGCCAGGAGGGCATCCTCAGCCGCATCACCTTCTCCGGGGAGGACTTCCCCCTGGACGAGCTGCGCCGCCTCCAGGAACTGCTGCCGAAGGCGCGCTTCACCAACGGTTACGGCGCCACCGAGACGATGGCCGCGTCCATCACCGAGGTGCCCAACCCGCTGCCGCCCGGCACCGAACGCCTGTCGATCGGGTACGCGGTCGCCGGCGCCGAGATGATGCTCCTCGGGTCCGACGGCGTCCCCGTCGACGAGCCCGGCACGATCGGCGAGATCTATCTGCGCAGCCCGTCGCTGTTCTCCGGCTACTGGCGCGACCCGGAGGCCACCCGCGCCGTCGTCCTCCCGGACCCGCTGCACCCCGAGTCGGGGCAGGTCGTGTTCAAGACCGGCGACCTGGCCTCCATGGGCCCCGAGGGTGAGCTGTACTTCCGCGGCCGCGTCGACTCCCAGGTCCAGATCCGCGGCAACCGCGTCGAACTCGGCGAAGTCGAGCGCCGTGTCGGCCAGTTCGCCGGCATCACCGGCGCCGTCGCGATGGTCCTGCCGCGCGAGGACGGCGACCCGCTGCTGCACGCGTTCGTCACCTGCGCCCCCGCAGGGCCCGCGCCGGACACCAAAGAGGTCCTCGCGTTCTGTCGCGCCGCACTCCCCGCCTACATGGTCCCGCACGGTCTGAGCGTGGTGAACGAGTTCCCGGTGACCGTCAACGGCAAGGTCGACCGCGCCGCCCTGGCCGCCCACGTGGCGTCCTGACCCACTCGACCGACTCCAAGCGTCTTCTTCGTTTCCACGCCTCTTCTTCGTTGCGGAGTATGCACATGACCGAGCAGTCAAGGGCCGCGATGCTGGAACTGGTGCTGGCGCAAGCCGCAGCGGTGTTGCGGACCGCCGACCCGGACGCCTACGGGGACGGGGCCATCCATCTGGCCGCCGACCGCCCGTTCCTGGCGGGGGGCCTGGACTCGCTGGGCCTGGTCCAGTTGCAACGGCGGCTCGCCGCCGAGGTGGGGGTGGAACTGCCCGTCACCCTCGCCTTCGACCACCCGACACCGGTGGCCCTGGCCGGCCACCTCTCGGACCTGGTGCACGGCACCGGCGGACCGGAGGCGGCCGACGAGTCGGCGGCGCCCGCCGTGCCGTCGGCGTTCGGCGAGCCGATCGCGATCGTCGGCATCGGCTGCCGCTACCCCGGCGGCGTGAGTACGCCCGAGGACCTGTGGCGGCTCGTCGCCGACGACACCCATGTGCTCAGCGACTTCCCCGCCGACCGCGGCTGGGACCTCGACCGCATCTACAACCCGGACCCGTCCGTCACCGGCGCCAGCTATGTGCGGCGCGGCGGATTCCTGCCGGACGCCGCCGACTTCGACGCCGACTTCTTCCAGATCAACCCCAAGGAAGCGCTGGCCATGGACCCCCAGCAGCGGCTGCTGCTGGAGACCTCCTGGGAAGCACTCGAACACGCGGGCATCGACCCGGGCCGGCTGCGCGGCACCTCCTCGGGCGTGTTCATCGGTGTGGAGCCGCACGAGTACGGGCCCCGGACGCATGAGGCCCCCGACGGCCTCGACGGCTATGTCCTGGGCGGCAATCTGCCCAGCGTCGTGTCCGGCCGCGTCGCCTACACCCTCGGCCTCGAAGGCCCCACGCTCACCGTCGACACCGCCTGCTCCGGCTCGCTCACGGCCCTGCACCTGGCCGTGCGCTCGCTCCAGGGCGGGGAGTGCGGGCTGGCGCTGGCCGGCGGCGTCACCGTGATATCGAGCCCCGGCACGTTCACCACGTTCAGCCGCCAGCGCGGCCTGGCCCCGGACGGACGTATCAAGGCGTTCGCCGCCGCCGCGGACGGCACCTCCTTCGCCGAGGGCGTCGGCGTGTTCGTCCTCGCCCGGCTGTCCGACGCGCTGCGCGACGGGCACCCCGTGCTGGCCGTGATCCGCGGCAGCGCCATCAACCAGGACGGCGCGACCAACGGCCTGTCCGCGCCCAACGGCCTCGCGCAGCAGCGCGTCATCCGCAAGGCGCTCGCCGACGCCCGGCTGACCGCCGACGAGGTCGACGCGGTCGAGGCGCACGGCACCGGCACCACGCTCGGCGACCCCATCGAGGGCCAGGCCCTGGTCGCCGCCTACGGACGCGGACGCTCCCCCGAGAAGCCCCTGTGGCTGGGGTCGGTGAAGTCCAACATCGGCCACACCGGAGCGGCGGCGGGCGCCGCCGGAATCATCAAGATGGTGCAGGCGCTGCGTCACGGCACCCTGCCGCGCACCCTGCACGTGGACGAGCCGACCACGCACGTCGACTGGTCGGACGGCACCGTCCAGCTCCTCACCGAGCCCGTCCCGTGGGAGATCACCGACACCCCGCGCCGGGCCGGAATCTCCTCGTTCGGCGCGAGCGGCACCAACGCCCACGTCATCATCGAGGAACCGCCCGCCCCCGTCGCCGCCGACGAGAGCGACGAGAGCGACGAACTCCCGGTCGCCGAGCGCCCCGTACCGGTCGTCCTCTCCGCCCAGGGCGACGACGCGCTGCGCGGTCAGGCCGAACGACTCCTGACCGCGGTGGACTCGGCCTCGCCGCTGGACCTCGCCTACTCGGCCGCCACCACGCGCGCCGCGCTGCGCGACCGCGCCACCGTCGTCGCCGCCGACCGCGACGAACTGCGCCGCGCCCTCACCGCCCTCGCCGCCGGCGAGAGCGCGCCCGGACTGCTCACCGGTACGACGCTGGCGACGGGCCGCACCGCGTTCCTCTTCACCGGCCAGGGCAGCCAGCGTCTCGGCATGGGCCGCGAACTGGTCCGCGCCTTCCCGGTGTTCGCGCAGGCGCTCCAGGACGCCGCCGACCACCTCGACCTCCACCTCGACGAGCCCCTCGGCGAGGTGCTGTTCGCCGAACCCGGTTCACCACAGGCCGAACTGCTCCAGCAGACCCGCTACGCGCAGGCCGCCCTCTTCGCCGTCGAGACCGCCCTGTTCCGGCTGCTGGAGTCGTGGGGCGTCACGCCCGGACTCCTCACCGGACACTCCATCGGCGAGATCGCCGCCGCACACGTCTCCGGCGTCATGAACCTGGCCGACGCGGCGCTGCTGGTCGGCGCGCGCGGCTCGCTGATGCAGGAGCTGCCCGCCGGCGGCGCCATGGTCGCCGTCCAGGCGGCGGAGGCCGAAGTCACCCCGTATCTCACCGAGAAGGTCGGCATCGCCGCCGTCAACGGCCCGGCCGCGGTCGTGCTGTCCGGTGAGACCGACGCCGTACTCGCCGTCGCCGCCCGCTTCGCCGAAGAGGGCCGCAAGACAAAGCAGTTGCGCGTCTCGCACGCGTTCCACTCGCCGCTGATGGAACCGATGCTCGACGACTTCCGCCGCGTCGCCGAGACCCTGACGTACCAGCCGCCGCGTATCCCCGTGGTGTCCAACCTGACCGGTGAGCCCGTCACCGCGTTCGACGCCGACTACTGGGTACGGCACGTGCGCGAGCCGGTCCGGTTCGCCGACGCCATGAACTGGCTCGAAACGCAGGGCGTCACCACGTACCTGGAACTGGGCCCCGACGCCGTCCTGTCGGCGATGGGCCGCGACTGCCTGACCGACGGCGGCGCCGACGTCGCGTTCGCCGCACTGCTGCGCGACGGGCACGACGAGGAGCGCCAGATCCTCGGCGCGCTCGGCCTGGCACACGCCCACGGTGTCGCGGTCGACTGGGACCGCTTCTTCGCCGGCCGCGGCGCCCGCCGCACCGCGCTGCCCACCTACTCGTTCCAGCGCAAGCGCTACTGGCTGGACGCCGGAAGCAGCCACCCGGGCACCATCGGGCACCCGATGCTCGACAGCGCCGTCAGCCTCGCGGGCGCCGACGGAGTGATCCTGACGGGCCGGCTGTCCACCCGGTCACTGCCCTGGCTGGCCGACCACGTCATCGCGGGTGTCGTCCTCGTACCCGGCACCGCCCTGGTCGAACTGGCCGTGCGCGCCGGCGACGAGGCGGGCTGCGCCGCGGTGGAGGAACTCACCCTGGAGACGCCGCTGGCGGTGACCACCGACGCCGGGGTCGAGGTCCAGGTCGTCGTCGGCGCGCTCGACACGTCGGGCCGCCGCTCGGTCGAGATCTACTCCCGCCCCGCGCGGAGCGAGGAGAACTGGACCCGCCACGCCAGCGGAATACTCGCCGAGCACGGCGAGGGCGCGACGGCCGACCCGGCCGTGTTCGCCCAGTGGCCGCCGGCCGACGCCGAGCCGATCGACGTCGACGGCCTCTACGAGCGTCAGGCCGCGCAGGGGTACGGCTACGGGCCCGCGTTCCGACGCGTGCGCGCCGCCTGGCGCCGCGGCGACGACGTGTTCGCCGAGGTCGCCCTCGACGAGGCCGGGGGAGACCGGTTCGGACTCCACCCCGCGCTGCTGGACTCCTCGCTGCACGCCGCCGAGGGCCCGGAGGACGACGGCCAGGTGCGGCTGCCGTTCGCCTGGCGCGGTGTCGAACTGCACGCCACCGGCGCCACCGCCGTACGCGTCCACGTCGTCCAGACCGCCCCGGACGAGGTCACGGTCGAACTGGCCGACGCGAACGGGGCACCGGTCGCCACCGTCCGCTCGCTCGTCCAGCGGCCCGTGCCGGTGAACGGCGTACGACCGTCCGCGTCGGGCGGCGGCTCGCTGCTGCGCGTCGAATGGACCGCCGTCCAGGCCCCGTCCGAGCCGGACGCCGCGTCGCACGAGTTCCAACTGGCGTACGTCCCCGAGACCTTCCCCGGCGAACCCGCCGACGCCGCGCGAGCCGCGACGCTGCACGCCCTCACGCTCATCCAGGACGCGCTGCGCGACGACACCCGCCTCGCGATCGTCACCCGCGGCGAGCCGTACGACCTCACCCTCGCGCCCCTGTGGGCGCTCGTGCGCTCCGCCCAGGCCGAGAACCCCGGCCGTTTCGTCCTCGTCGGCACCGACCGCGACGTGCCCGAACACGAACTGCGCGCCGCTCTGGCCACCGGCGAGGCACAACTCGCCCTGCGTGACGGCAAGGTGCTCGTGCCACGCCTGGCCAGGACGCCCGTACCCGAGGACCCGCGCCCCGTCGCGTGGGACCCGGCCGGCACCGTGCTGATCACCGGCGGCACCGGAGGCCTCGGCGGCGTGGTCGCCCGCCACCTCGTACGACAGCACGGTGTGAAGCGCCTCCTGCTCACCGGACGACGCGGCCCCGACAGCCCCGGCGCGAGCGAACTCGTCGCCGAACTCGCCGAGTTGGGCGCCCACGCCACGGTGGCCGCCTGCGACGTCGCCGACCGCGCCGCCCTGGCCGCGCTGCTGGCGACGATCCCCGGCGAGCACCCGCTGACGGGTGTCGTCCACAGCGCCGGAGTCGTCGACGACGGGCTGGCCGGATCGCTCACGACCGAGCAGGTCGACACCGTCTTCCACGGCAAGGCGGACGGCGCCTGGCATCTGCACGAGCTGACCCGTGACCTGCCGCTCGCCGCCTTCGTCCTCTTCTCCTCCGCGGCCGGGACCATGGAAGCGGCAGGACAGGGCAACTACGCCGCCGCCAACGCCTTCCTGGACGCGCTCGCCGCGCACCGGGCCACCCTGGGCCTGCCCGCGACCTCCCTCGCGTGGAACCTGTGGGCGGGCGACGCGGGAATGGGCGCCCGGCTGGACGAGGTGACGCTGCGCCGCGCGGAGCGCTCCGGGCTCCCCGCCCTGGACGCCGAGGAGAACCTCGCCCTGCTGGACCAGGCCCTCGTCACCGGTGCGCCGGCCCTGGTCCCGCTGCGCATCGACGCCCCCGCGCTGCGGGCCCGTTCCGAGGGCATCCCGCCGATGCTGCGGGGACTGGTCCGCCCGCCCGCCCGGCGGAACACCGCCGCGGCGGCCGCGAGCGGCCCCGGCGGCGCACTGGCCGACCGGCTCGCCGGAAAGCCGGACGCCGAACGCGAACGGATCGTCCTCGACCTGGTCCGGACACAGATCGCCGCCGTACTCGGACACGACAGCGGCACCGCGATCGACCCCCGCCGCGCCTTCACCGAGCTGGGCTTCGACTCGCTGGCCGCCATCGAACTGCGCAACGCGCTCGGTTCGGCCACCGGGCTGCGGCTCACCTCCACGCTGATCTTCGACCACCCGACCCCGCGCGCCCTGGTCGACCACGTCCTCGAAACCGTACGCGGGGCCGCCCCCGTCGTCGCCGCGCCGCGCGCCACCGCGCGGGCCGCGACGGACGAGCCCATCGCGATCGTGGCGATGGGCTGCCGCTACCCGGGCGGCGTGACCTCCGCAGAGGAACTGTGGCGGCTGGTCGCCGGCGGCACCGACGCCATCACCGAGTTCCCCGACGACCGGGACTGGCACACCGACGACATCTACGACCCCGAGCCCGGCAAGCACGGCACCACGTACACCCGCGAGGGCGGCTTCCTGCACGAGGCCGCCGAGTTCGACCCCGCCTTCTTCGGCATCAGCCCGAAGGAGGCCCAGGCGATGGACCCCCAGCACCGCATGCTCCTGGAGGTCGCCTGGGAGGCACTCGAACAGGGCGGTATCGATCCGCACTCCCTGCACGGCACCGCCGCCGGTGTGTTCGCCGGTGTCATGAACCACGATTGGACGACCCGCTCCGGCGCCGTCCCCGAGGACCTCGCGGGCTTCACCGCCGGCGGCGGCCTCGGCAGCATCGCCTCCGGACGTATCGCCTACACCCTCGGTCTCCAGGGCCCCGCCGTCACCATCGACACCGCCTGCTCCTCCTCCCTGGTCGCCATGCACTGGGCGATGCAGTCGCTGCGACAGGGCGAGTGCACACTCGCCCTCGCCGGCGGCGTCACCGTGATGGCCACGCCCGAGACGTTCGTCGGGATGAGCCTGCAGAGCGGCCTCGCTCCCGACGGACGCTGCAAGGCGTACGGCGCCGGAGCCGACGGCACCGGCTGGGGCGAGGGCGCCGGACTGCTGGTGCTCGAACGCCTGTCGGACGCCCGGCGCAACGGCCACCCCGTGGTCGCGGTCATCCGGGGATCGGCGATCAACCAGGACGGCGCGTCCAACGGCATCGCCGCGCCCAACGGCCCCGCCCAGCAGAGGGTGATCCGGCAGGCCGTGGCCTCCGCGGGTCTGACACTCGCCGACATCGACGTGGTCGAGGGCCACGGCACCGGCACCACCCTCGGCGACCCCATCGAGGCACAGGCGCTGATGGCCACGTACGGCCAGGAGCGACGGGACGACCCGCTGTGGCTCGGCTCGGTCAAGTCCAACCTCGGACACACCCAGGCCGCCGCCGGTGTCGCCGGCGTCATCAAGATGGTGATGGCGATGCGGCACGGCGTACTGCCCCGCACCCTGCACGCCGACACCCCCTCGCCGCACATCGACTGGACCGAGGGCGCCGTCGAAGTACTCACCGAACCCCGGGACTGGTCCACGAGCGGCCGCCCGCGCCGCGCCGCCGTCTCCTCGTTCGGCGTCAGCGGCACCAACGCCCACGTGATCATCGAGCAGGCACCGCCGGCCGGACCGGGCGAACCGCGCGGCGAGCGGCCCCCGGTCGTCCCGCTGACCGTGTCCGGCTCGACCCCCGAGGCGCTGCGTGCCCAGGCGGCCCGGATCGCCGTCCACCTGCGCGAGAACGGCGACGTGGACGAACTGGACGCCGCCGCCTCGCTCGCCCGGGGCCGCGCCGCCCTGGAACACCGGGCCGTGATCGTGGACGCCGACCGCGACGGCCTGCTCGCCGGGCTCGACGCCCTGGCGGCCGGGAACTCGTCCCCGGCCGTCGTCCAGGGACTGCAACGCGGCGACTCACGCGCCGTGCTGGTCTTCCCCGGTCAGGGCTCGCAGTGGCAGGGCATGGGCGTCGAACTGCTGGAGCACTCACCGGCGTTCGCGACGCGCCTGGGCGAATGCGCCAAGGCACTCGAACCGTACGTCGACTGGAATCTGCTCGACGTGGTCCACGGCGCGCCCGGCGCACCGGCCCTGGACGCCGTCGACGTCGTCCAGCCCACGCTGTGGGCGCTGATGGTGTCGCTGGCCGAGGCCTGGCGCGCGGCCGGTGTCGAACCGGCCGCCGTCGTCGGCCACTCGCAGGGCGAGATCGCCGCCGCCTGTGTCGCCGGCGCGCTGTCGCTGGAGGACGGCGCCCGCGTGGTCGCCCTGCGCAGCCGCGTCATCCGGCAGGACCTGGCGGGCCGGGGCGGCATGATGTCGGTCGCCCTGTCCGCCGACCGCGCGAGCGAATACCTGGCCGACTGGGACGGCCGCCTCCAACTGGCCGTCGTCAACGGCCCCGGCTCCGTCGTCGTGTGCGGCGGCCCGGACGCCCTCGACGAACTGCGCGCCCGGCTGGACACCGACGAGGTGCAGTCCCGCCGTATCCCGGTGGACTACGCCTCCCACTCGGTGTTCGTGGAGGAGATCCGCGAGCGCCTGCTCACCGAGCTGAGCGGCCTGACACCGCGTACCTCGTCCGTCCCGTTCTACTCCACCGTCACCGCCGGAACGCTGGACACCGCCGGTCTCGACGCCGAGTACTGGTACACCAACCTGCGCCGGACCGTCCGGTTCGAGGACACGACGCGGGCGCTGCTCGCCGACGGCTTCGAGATCTTCATCGAGGCCAGCCCGCACCCGGGCCTGCTCACCGGTCTCGACGAGACCGCCGAGTCCGCCGGGGTGGCCGCCACACTCGTCGGCACACTGCGCCGCGACTCCGGCAGCCCGCGCCAGTTCGTCACCTCGCTCGCCGAGGCGTACGTACGGGGCGCGACCGTCGACTGGGACACCCAGTTCGTCGGAACCGGCGCCCAGCACGTCGAACTGCCCACGTACCCCTTCCAGCGCAAGCGGTACTGGCTCCACATGACCGAGCACACCGGCGACGCCGTGGGCATCGGTCAGCTCGCCACCGATCACCCGCTGCTCGGCGCGGCCGTGCCGGTCGCCGGGGCCGGGGGAGTGCTGCTCACCGGACGCCTGTCGCTCGCCGGCCAGCCGTGGCTCGCCGACCATGTCGTCGGCGGCAGCGTCCTGTTCCCCGGATCGGGCTTCGTGGAACTGGCCGTCCGGGCCGGTGACGAGGTCGGCCGGGGCCGCGTGGAGGAACTGACGCTGGAGGCACCACTGGTGCTGCCGGAACGCGGCGGCGCGGCCATCCAGGTCGTGGTCGACGCCGATCTGCGTACCGTCTCGATCCACTCGCGACCCGACAACGCCACCGCCGACACCCTCTGGACCCGCCACGCCCAGGGCACCCTCACCGACGCCGGACCCGAACCGGCCCACGAACCGGCGGCCTGGCCGCCGCCGGGCGCCGAGCCCGTCGACCTCACCGGCTTCTACGAGCCGGCCGCCGACGGCGGACTCGCCTACGGGCCGGTCTTCCAGGGACTGCGCGCCGCCTGGCGCTCCGGCGACGAGGTGTACGCGGAGATCACCCTGCCCGAACAGGCCGCCGCCGACGCCCAGCGGTTCGGACTGCACCCGGCCGCACTCGACGCCGCCCTCCACGCGACCGGACTGCTCGCCACCGACGCCGCGCGGGTCACCCTGCCGTTCGCCTGGACCGGGGTCGACCTGCACGCCTCGGGAGCCGCCGCGCTCCGACTGCGGATGACCGCCCTGGGCGAGGACGAGGTCGCGCTGCGCCTCACCGACACAGCGGGCCGCCCCGTCGCCTCCGTCGAGTCGCTCGTCCTGCGGCCGGTGGCCACGGGCGGGCCGACCCGGACAGGCGCGTACGACGACTCGCTGTTCGAGCTGGTCTGGGCACCCGCCGCACCCGCCACCGCCGGTGGGACCGCCCCCCGGACCGTCGTGCACCGCTGCACCGGCGGCACCACCGCCGAATCGGCCCACGCCGAGACCGCGGCGACGCTCGCCGTCCTGCAGGCCTGGCTGGAGGACGGCGCCGCCGACGCCGTGCTCACCGTCGTCACCCGCGGCGCCGTGTCCGTGAACGACGAGGACGTCACCGATCTCGCCGGGGCGGCCGTCTGGGGCCTCGTCCGCAGCGCCCAGACGGAGAACCCCGGACGCGTCGTCCTGATCGACCTGGACGGCGCCGACGACCGCGCCGACGTGGACATCGACGCCGACATCGACGCGGCGGCGGCCACGGGCGAGGCACAGCTCGCCGTACGCTCCGGCACCCTCCACCGCCCGCGCCTGGCCCGCGTCACCGGCGACCTGAGCGGCGCCGCCGCCACCGTCTTCGGCGACCGGCCCGGCACCGTACTGGTCACCGGCGGCACCGGCACCCTCGGCAGCCTCGTCGCCCGGCACCTGGTCACCACCCACGGCGTCACCGACCTGCTGCTCACCAGCCGACGGGGCCCCGGCGCACCCGGCGCCGCCGAACTGGACGCCGAACTCACCGCGCTCGGCGCCCGGGTCGAGGTGGTCGCCTGCGACACCGCCGACCGCGACGCCCTGGCGGCCGTGCTGGCGGACCGCACCCTCGCCGGAATCGTCCACACCGCGGGCATCCTCGACGACGGCATCCTCTCCTCGCTGACACCGGAGCGAATGGCCGCGGTGATGCGCCCCAAGGTCGACGCGGCGATCAACCTGCACGAACTCACCGCCGGGCAGGACCTGTCGGCGTTCGTGATGTTCTCGTCCGCCGCGGGCGTGACCGGCGGCGCAGGCCAGGGCAACTACGCCGCCGCCAACACCTTCCTCGACGGCCTCGCCGCCCACCGGCGCGCCAACGGGCTCCCGGCACAGTCCCTGGCCTGGGGACTGTGGGCGGAGGCCAGCGGAATGACCGGCGAACTGGACGACGCCGACGTGGCCGGCATGGTGCGCGACGGAGTCGTACCCATCGCCTCCGACGAGGGCCTGGCGATGCTGGACGCCGCCGGCGCTCTCGACCGGGCGTTCCTGGCCCCCGTCCGGCTCGACCTGAGCGGGCAGAGCCGGACCGACGTGCCGTATCTGATGCGCGATCTGGTACGCGGCCCGTCCCGCCGCGTAGTCGATCCCGCCGCACGGGCCGCCGAACCGGCCGAGAGCCTGCGCGACCGGCTGGCCCGCCTGACGCCCGCCCGCCGCGAACAGACACTGCTCGACATCGTCCGGGCGCAGGCCGCCACCACCCTCGGCTTCGGCGACGCCGAAGAGGTAGACGCCGAACGGTCGTTCCGGGACATGGGATTCGACTCCCTCGCCGCCGTGCGGTTCCGCAACGCCCTCGGCGAGGTCATCGGGGATCGCCTGCCCGCGACGCTCGTCTTCGACCACCCGACCTCGCTCGTCCTCACCCGGCACCTGCTGGCGGAGATGGCGATCGACGAACCGGAAAACGAACCGGAGCCGGAGCCGGCCGAGGGCGCCGAGGACCGCACCGCCGCGATCCAGAACATGAGCCTGGCCGACCTTCTCCGCACCGCGCGACGATCAGGAGACCCCACATGACCCAGCTTCTCGACGCCACCGACCGGCGCGTCATCCCCACCGACGAGGAACTGCTGCGCCGGGTGCTCACCCCGTACCGCGCCAAGCGGTGCGAATACCTCACCTCGGCCACGGTCACCTCGGAGGGCGACCCCCGCGAAGGCGGCAAGCTCATCGCCACGTGCACCTTCGAGATCCCCGAGTCCTGCTACATCGACGACACCGGGCACTTCAACTCGGTCGAGTTCAACATCTGCTTCAACCAGATGGCCTACTACCTGCTGGCCATGTCGGTACGGGAATCACTCGTCGAGCCGTTCTCCGGATGGACGATCGAGCAGTTCTGGACCCGGCAGCTCGCCGACGTGTTCATCACCGACTTCAAGAGCAGCTTCCGCAGCGCCATGCAGGGCCGCCGCTTCACCGGCGAGATCGAGATCATCGACATCGCCGAATGGGACGGCAACGACCTGCGCGACGCCCTGGTGATCCTGCGGACCAAGTGCCACTACGCCGACGAGCAGGGTGGCGAGAGCCACGGCGAGATCACCGCCGCCGTCACCAACCCACCCGTGATCTGACCCCCGCCCGGACTTCGCGAAGGAAGCGACAATGAGCAAAGCAGAACGGCCCGGGCTTCCTGACGGAGTCCGCGAGGTCGACATCGAGCACCTCTACAGCCGCTTCGCCGACCGCGGGCTCCAGTACGGGCCGGCCTTCCGCGGCCTGCGCGCGGTGTGGTCGCACGGCGAGGAGGTCTACGCCGACTCCGCGCTCGACAGCACGGCCGGCAGCGGCGACTACCTCCTGCATCCGGCCCTGCTCGACACCGCGCTGCAGGCGGGACTGGTCCCCGGCATCGACCGCGACGACCGGACGTTCCTGCCGTTCGCGCTGCGCGGGATACGGGTGCACAAGGGCGGCGCCCGCGCCGTCCGCATCCACACCGTCCCGGGCGACGAGGGCTTCTCCCTGGCGCTGACCGGCGACGACGGCGAACCGATCGCCACGATCGGCTCCGTCGTGAGCCGGCCCGTCACGGCCGACCAGCTCGACGCCGCGGCGCAGCGCACCCAACTGCTGCGCGTCGTCTGGAAGTCCGTCGTCCAGCAGCCGGACAACGCCGACCAGCAGCGCTGGGGCTTCCTCGGCACCGACCGCATCGGCCTCACCGGCGCGCTGAAGGCCACCCGCCGCTCGTTCGACTCCTACCCCTCGCTGCGCGAACTCGACGCCGTGCTCCGCGACGGCACCGCAGTACCGGACGTGATCGTCGTCTCCTGCACGGACGAGGACTCACCGGTGCGTTCGGCCGCGCAACGCGCCCTCATGCTCGTCCAGGAGTGCCTGGAGGACCACCGCCTCGCCAAGACCCGCCTCGTGCTGGTCAGCAGCGGCGCCGTCGCCGCCCGCGCCGAGGAGGACCTGTCCGACGTGTCGGGCGCCGCCGTCTGGGGACTGCTCCGCAGCGCCCAGTCCGAACACCCCGACCGCTTCGTCCTGGTCGACGTCGACGACCCCGGGAACTCCGGCCGCGCCCTCGCCGCCGCCGTGGCCTCCGGCGAACCACAACTCGCCGTGCGCAACGGCGCGTTGCTCCGCCCGCGCCTCGTACGCAGCCCACCGCCGCCGCGCCGCAGGAGCCTCACGGGCACCGTCGTGATCACCGGCGGCACCGGAGAGCTGGGCCGCCTGCTCGCCCGGCACCTGGTCACCGGCCACGACGTCCGGCACCTCGTGCTGCTCAGCCGCCGCGGCCCCGACTCGCCCGGCGCCGCCGAGCTGGACACCGAACTCACCGCGCTCGGCGCCCGCGTCGACGTGGTCGCCTGCGACGTCGCCGACCGCGCGTCGCTGGAAAGCGCGCTGGCCGACATCCCCGCCCCGTCCGCCGTCATCCACACCGCGGGCGTGCTCGCGGACGGCGCCATCGGCACCCTCACCCCGCGCGGACTCGACAAGGTGCTGCGCCCCAAGGTCGACGCCGCGCTCCATCTGCACGAGCTGATCCAGGACCCGGACTGCGCGTTCGTGGTGTTCTCGTCCGTCGCGGGCCTCGTCGGCAACGCGGGGCAGGGCAACTACGCCGCCGCCAACGCCGTCCTCGACGCGCTCGCCCACCACCGCCGTACCCGCGGACTGCAGGGCCTCTCGCTCGCCTGGGGCCTGTGGGAGAGCGAGAACGGCATGGGCTCCGAGCTGTCCGCCGCCGACCACAACCGCATCAAGCGCTCCGGCTTCGCGCCCCTCGGGCACGACCAGGGCCTGGCTCTCTTCGACGCGGCACTCGCCGGCGACGAGGCGGTCCTCTCGCCCGTCCGGCTCAACGAGGCGGGCCTCACCGGCGACATCCCGCCCGTCCTGGAGGAGCTGGCGCCCACCCGCTCCGGCAAGGCCGCCGTGACCGACACCCTCGTCAGCCGGCTGGCCGAACTGCCGGAGGCCGAACGCGACGCCGCCGCACTGGAGTTCGTCCGCGCCGTGTCCGCCTCGGTCCTCGGCTACGAGAGCGGCGACGAGATCGACCCCGAGCGCGAGTTCAGCGCCGCCGGCCTCGACTCCATCGGCAACCTCGAACTCAGCCGCCACCTGGCGGCCGCCACCAACCTGCGGCTCCCGGCGACCCTCGTCTTCGACCATCCGACCCCCGCAGGTCTGGCCTCCCATCTGCGTCGACTCCTCCAGGAGAGCAATTCATGAAAACTGTTGTCGTCGGCGGTGGTGTCATCGGCCTGGCCACCGCATGGCGGGCCGCGCGCGAAGGCGTCTCCGTCACGGTGATCGACCCCGCCCCGGGCAGCAAGGCGTCCCACGCCTCGGCGGGACTGCTCCCGGCCATCAACGAGCAGCTGTACGACCAGGAGAACCTCCTCCGCCTCTGCCTGACCTCCCGTGAGCTGTACCCGTCCTTCGTCGCGGAGCTGGAGGAGTTCGCTCCCGCCGGCTTCCGGCGCGACGGCGTACTGGACGCGGCCTTCGACGAGGAGTCCCTGCCCGTCCTCGACCGCCAGCTGGCCTTCCAGCAGTCGATCGGGGTGCGCACCGAGCGGCTGACCGCCGAGGAGTGCGCCAAGCTCCAGCCCGCCTTCGCCCCCGTGGCCGGCGGCCTGCTGTCGCCGGACGACGGCGCCATCGACCCACGCGTTCTCGACGCGGCGCTGATCACGGCCGTCGAGGCCCTGGGCGGCACCGTCGTACGCAGGGGCGCCGCCCGGGTCGAGGACCACACCGTCGTCCTCGACAACGGTGACAAGGTCCCCTTCGACCGGCTGGTCCTGGCCGCCGGCTGCTGGACGCACCAGATCGAGGGACTGCCCGACGGCGCCATCCCGGAGATCCGTCCCGTCAAGGGCCAGATCCTCCGCCTGCGCTCCGACGTACCGCTGCTCAACATCACGGCCCGCGCCATCACCAAGGGCAAGTCCCTCTACCTGGCGCCCCGTCTGGACGGTGAACTCGTCGTCGGCGCCACCTACGAGGAGCGCGGCTACGACGAGACCGTCACCGCCGAGGGCACCAGCGGCCTGCTGCGCCGGGCCGCCGAGGTCATTCCCGAGGTCGGCGCCCTGCGCTTCGCCGAGATCACCGCGGGCCTCCGTCCCGCCTCGCCCGACGACCTTCCCGTCATCGGCCCGACGACGGTTCCCGATGTCTATCTGGCCAGCGGCCACTTCCGGATGGGAGTCCAGCTGGCTCCGGTCACGGCCGTGGCCATGGCGGCCCTTCTGACCGACACCGCCCCGCCCGCCGCGACGGCGCCGTTCACCCCGCTCCGCTTCTCCTGATCAATCTCACGAGTCCCCCTCCCCGCCGGCGCTGGCGGGGAGGGGGACTTCGTGTGTCGCCCGACGGCCGTCCACACCCTCCCGGCCAGGGGGGGGAGTGGACGGCCGTGGCTGTTCCCGGCCGGGGTCGGTGTCCCGGCCGGGGTCGGCCCCAGGCCCCCGGCCGGGGGGGGCGGGCTCCCCCCCGAACAACGCACAACAACGACGGCCGCCCGCACCCTCCACGGAGAC
>NZ_JBHUUW010000100.1:0-21186 GCF_042670825.1 Streptomyces sp. NPDC057137
GCGGCGCACCGTGCGGGTGCGCCGCCCGCCGCTCGTGTGCGCCCGTTTCAACGCCCGTGTCCATACTGAACGGACGGCTGTGCGAACCGTGCCGGAGCGGCACCGACGAGAGTGAGTGAGGGCGAGAACTGTGGTGGCCGAGCGGGACGAGGCGGAGGACCGTAAGCCTCCGTCCGACGAGGCGCACAGCGCCTTCACGCCGCCGTCCGGGATGGACCAGGTGCCGGCCCCCGAGGAGGACAGCCCCACCTCGGAGTTCGCCATTCCGCAGGGACTGAGCCCGGAGAGCACGCAGGAGACCGAACGGTCGGCCTTCGACCCGCCGCGGACCTATCGCGCGCGGGAGTCGCCCCAGGCGTTCACGCCCGCGGAGGGCGTGCCGGTCGTGCGTCTCCGTAAGGAGGCGCCCTGGCAGGACCAGATGCGCACGCTGCTGCGGATGCCGGTCGGGGACCGGCCGGTGGCGGAGATCGTGCAGCGGCACGACGATGCCGGGCCCGCCGTGCCGCGCGTCCTCGACCTGACGCTGCGTATCGGCGAGTTGCTGCTGGCGGGTGGTGAGGGGGCCGAGGACGTCGAGGCCGCGATGTTCGCGGTCAGCCGCGCGTACGGTCTCGACCGCTGCGAACCGAACGTCACCTTCACCCTGCTGTCGATCTCCTACCAGCCGTCGCTGGTGGACGACCCGGTGACGGCCAGCCGTACCGTACGCAGGCGGGGCACCGACTACACCCGGCTCGCCGCCGTCTACACGCTCGTCGCCGACATCACCACCGAGGACACCGACGTCACCCTGGAGGAGGCGTACCGGCGGCTGGCCGAGATCCGGCGTAACCGGCATCCGTATCCGGGGTGGGCGCTGACCGCCGCGAGCGGACTGCTGGCCGGCTCCGCGTCGGTGCTGGTCGGTGGTGATCTGGTGGTCTTCGTCGCCGCGCTGGTCGGCGCGATGCTCGGCGACCGGCTGGCCTGGCTGTGCGCGGGGCGCGGGATTCCGGAGTTCTACCAGTTCGTGGCCGCGGCGATGCCGCCGGCCGCGATGGGGGTGGCGCTGACGCTGGCCGGGTCCGCCATGAACTGGGACGGGCGGCCGTCCGCCGTGATCACCGGTGGGCTGTTCGCGCTGCTGCCGGGGCGGGCCCTGGTGGCGGGTGTGCAGGACGGTCTGACGGGTTACTACATCACCGCCGCCGCGCGGCTGCTCGAAGTCATGTACTTCTTCATCGCGATCGTGATGGGGGTGCTGATCGCGCTGTATCTGGGCGTCCAGCTGGACGCCCAGCTCGACCCGGACGCGGCGCTCCAGGCGGGGGCGGGGCGGCCGGTACTCCAGATCTGCGCCGCCGTGGCGCTCAGTTTCGCCTTCGCGATCCTGCTCCAGCAGGAACGATCCACCGTGCTGATGGTGGCCCTGAACGGGGGCGTGGCCTGGACGGTGTACGGGGCGATGCATGTCACCGGCGGGATCTCCCCGGTCGCGGCGACGGCGGTCGCGGCCGGTGTGGTGGGGCTGTTCGGGCAGCTGTTCTCCCGTTACCGGTTCGCGTCGGCGCTGCCGTACGTCACCGCTGCGATCGGGCCGCTGCTGCCCGGCTCGGCGACCTACTTCGGTCTGCTCGGTCTCGCGCAGAACCATGTGGACGACGGGCTGGCCTCGCTGTCGAAGGCCGCCGCGCTGGCCATGGCGATCGCCATCGGGGTGAACTTCGGCGGCGAGATCTCCCGGCTGTTCCTGAAGGTGCCGGGCCCGGGACGCGGGTCGAGCCGCCGCGCGGCCAAGCGGACGCGCGGCTTCTGATACGGCTGATACGGCCGGTGCTGTCGGTTGCACCGGTGCCGCTGGCGCGGTGGCTGGTGGGCCCTGTGCGCGTCAGCGCCTGGCGTGCCGCCCGCGCGGCGGGGCCTCCGGGTCGTCCGGCTGGACATACGGCCGGGGAGCGCCGAACTCGTCGCGTGTGACCCGGAGCTGCTGGGTCTGGAAGTCCTGCGGCACCTGCGTGTGCTCGGCCGGCGGCACGTACCCCGTGGGCGCGGCGGGCGCCGCGGGCGCTGTGGGCTCGCCCGACGCGGCGGCCTTCTTGGACTTGGAGCGCGCCCGCAGGAACTCGATCACGATCGGCAGCACCGAGAGCGCCACGATCAGGATCAGGATCATCTCGATGTTCTTGTGGACGAAATCGATCTTGCCCAGTGCGGCACCGAGGAGCGTGACGCCCGCGCCCCAGAGCACGCCGCCGATGATGTTGAACGTGACGAACGACCGGTAGTTCATGCGGCTGACGCCCGCGATGATCGGCGTGAACGTCCGCACGATGGGCACGAAGCGGGCCAGCACCAGCGACTTGGGGCCGTACTTCTCGAAGAACTCGTGTGCCTTCTCCACGTTCTCCTGCTTGAACAGCTTGGAGTCGGGGCGCGTGAAGAGTGCGGGGCCGACCTTGCGGCCGAAGAGATAACCGACCTGATCACCGATGATCGCCGCGAGCACGACCAGCAGACAGACGAGCCACAGCGGCCTGTCGAGCGTGCCGGCCGTCACCAGCAGTCCGGTCGTGAACAGCAGCGAGTCGCCCGGCAGGAAGAAGCCGATGAGCAGGCCTGATTCGGCGAAAACGATGACCAGGACGCCGATCAGACCGTAGGTTCCGATCAGATAGTCCGGGTCGAGCCAGCTCGGTCCGAGCGCAAGGGTTGTCACGAGGTCCGGGCTCCTGAGTCGATAGTCGGTCGATCGTCGAAATCGGCCGTCGCTGCATCAGCGTCGTCCAGCCGCCATCAGCGGTTGTCGGCTGCCCAAAGCTATCAACGCTCAGGCCCTGACTGAGGTTCCACCCGGTCCGTACGGCTTGAGGAGAGGCGCGGACCGAGCCGAAGCGCGCATTTCGCTCACGGTCCGCGCCGGCGGTCCCCCGTTCGCGACTCTGCGACGCGGCCGAGGGCTCGCCCACTTGCCTCAGGACATCACACGGAGACGTTTTGTCGCATTTGTGCCACTACGGTATGCGCGTGGCCACAGACGCTCCGTCCGCTCCCCCGTCCCCGTCCGGGCGCACGCTCCTTCCGCTGATCGTCCCCTCCCTGGTGATCGGTGTGGTCGCGAGTCTCGTCCTGCTCGGGGTGAGCGAGCTGGCGGGACTGCTCAAGGACGTGCTCTGGCAGACGCTGCCCGACGCACTCGGCGTCGGCCGGCACTCCTCTCTCTGGATGATCGTGATGCTCACGGCGACCGGCCTCGCGGTGGGTCTCGTCGTACGGCAGGTGTACGGGCACGCGGGACCCGACCCCGCCACGACCGGGCTCGTCGACCCCCCGATGCCGGTCGGTGTCGTGCCCGGCCTGCTGCTGGTCACCTCGCTGGCGCTGGCGGGCGGCGTGAGCCTCGGGCCGGAGAATCCGATCACCGCGGCCAACATCGCGCTCGCCTACTGGCTCGGCCGCAAGGCCGCTCCCGCCGCCCCGGCGGCGCTCTGGCTTCCGCTGGCCGCCGCCGGCACGATCGGGGCGCTCTTCGGCACGCCCGTGGCCGCCGTGCTGGTCCTCACCGAGACCTTCGCGGCCCGACCGGGACCGGGCTCCCTGTGGGACAAGCTCTTCGGGCCGCTGATCGCCGCCGGGGCCGGCGGCCTGACGACGGTGCTGATCGACCATCCGACCTTCGACCTGAACCTGCCCGACCATCCGGGCGCCCGCTGGAGCGACGCCCTGGCCGCACTCGTGATCGCGCCGGTCGCCGCGGCCCTGGGTATGGCCGCCGTGTACGCCTTCCCGTACGCCCACAGCGCCTTCCGGCGCCTCGGACGTCCTGTACTCGCCCTGACCGTCGGGGGGTTGCTCCTCGGCCTCCTCGGGGCGCTCGGCGGATACCTCACCCTCTTCAAGGGGCTGGACGAGGTGAAGACGCTGGCCGCCGACCCGGACGGCTGGTCGGCGGGACAGTTCGCGCTGATGTGCGGGGTGAAGACGGTCGCGCTGGTGATCGCGGCGGCCTGCGGCTTCCGGGGCGGGCGGATCTTCCCGGCGGTCTTCATCGGCGTCTCCCTCGGGCTGTTCGCCCACGCGCTCGTGCCCGCCGTGCACCCGACCGTGGCAGTCGTCTGCGGTGTGCTCGGGGTGCTGCTCGCCGTCACCCGGCAGGGCTGGCTGAGCCTGTTCACCGCGGCCGTGCTCGCCGCGGACCCGAATCTGCTTCCCCTGCTGTGCGTGGCCGTACTGCCCGCCTGGCTGCTGGTGACCGGGCGCCCCAAGATGCAGCTCGACGCCGACGGAACGGCCCTGCGGTGATGTGCGCCGACAGAAGACGCCGAACGGACGCCCGGCGAGCCGACGGCCCGTTTTGTCCGTATCGTCGCGCCTGACGTCCCCGCCGCCGAAGCCCGACCACCGAGGTAGCCGCCATGCCCACGTCCGTGAACGTCGCCGTCATCTACTACTCCGCCACCGGCACCCTCACCACGATGGCCAAGGCCATCGCCAAGGACTCCGAGGCGGCGGGGGCGGTCGTACGGCTCCGCAAGGTCGCCGAACTCGCCCCGCAGGCGGCGATCGACACCAACCCGGCCTGGGTCGCCAACATCGAGGCGACCGCCGACATCGCCGAGGCCACGCCCGACGACATGCGCTGGGCGGACGCCGTGATCTTCGGCTCCCCCACCCGCTACGGCAATATCTCGGCGCAGCTCAAGCAGTTCCTGGACACCCTCGGCGGTCTCTGGCAGCAGGGGGAGCTGGCCGACAAGGTCTACAGCGGCTTCACGGCGTCGGCGACGCCGCACGGCGGCCAGGAGACGACGCTGGTCGCGCTCTACAACACCGTCCACCACTTCGGCGGCATCCTCGTCGCGCCCGGCTACACGCACGCGTCGAAGTTCGTCGACGGCAATCCGTACGGCACGTCGCACGTCTCCGGACAGGGCGACCTCCCGGTGAACGAGCAGACCCTGACCGCCGCCCGCGTCCAGGCCGAGCGGGTCGTGAAATTCACCCGCGCCATCAAGGCCGGCCTCGGCGGCTGAGGCGAGAGACCACGGGAGGCAGGGAAAGCGATGGCACTGCAACGCGGCGCGCAGGGCGCCGAGGGCAATATGAGAGGCCCGGCGGAGGATCCGGCGGACGACCACGCCGAGCGGCGCCGGCTGTCGCTCAACCCCTTCTTCGGCGAGGCCGACCCGACCAACGGGATGTCGTCCGCCCCGCCCACGCACCGGCTGCCCGACGGCCCCATGCCCCCGTCCACGGCCTACCAGCTGGTCCATGACGAGCTGATGCTGGACGGCAACTCCCGGCTCAATCTGGCGACTTTCGTCACCACCTGGATGGAAACCCAGGCCGGTGTGCTGATGGCGGAGTGCCGGGACAAGAACATGATCGACAAGGACGAGTACCCGCGAACCGCCGAGCTGGAGCGGCGGTGCGTCACGATGCTCGCCGACCTCTGGAACGCGCCCGACCCGTCCGCCACCGTCGGCTGCTCGACGACCGGCTCCAGCGAGGCCTGCATGCTCGCCGGACTCGCGCTCAAGCGCCGCTGGATGACGAAGAACCGGGACCGCTATCCGGGGAGCGCCAAGCCCAATCTCGTCATGGGCGTCAACGTCCAGGTCTGCTGGGAGAAGTTCTGCAACTTCTGGGAGGTCGAGGCCCGCCTCCTTCCCATGGAGGGCGACCGCTTCCACCTCGACCCCCAGGCGGCAGCCGATCTCTGCGACGAGAACACGATCGGGGTCGTGGCCATCCTCGGCTCCACCTTCGACGGCTCGTACGAACCCGTCGCCGAACTCTGCGCGGCCCTCGACGCCCTCCAGGAGCGCACGGGTCTGGACGTCCCCGTCCACATCGACGGCGCGTCCGGCGCGATGGTCGCGCCCTTCCTCGACGAGGACCTCGTCTGGGACTTCCGGCTCCCGCGCGTCTCCTCGATCAACACCTCGGGGCACAAATACGGCCTGGTCTACCCGGGCGTGGGCTGGGCGCTGTGGCGCACGGCGGCCGAACTGCCCGAGGAACTGGTCTTCCGCGTCAACTACCTGGGCGGGGAGATGCCCACCTTCGCGTTGAACTTCTCGCGGCCCGGCGCGCAAGTGGTCGCCCAGTACTACACGTTCCTCAGGCTCGGCCGGGACGGATTCCGGGCCGTCCAGCAGGCGGCGCGGGACGTCGCCCGCGGGCTGGCCGACCAGATCGGGGCGATCGACGACTTCCGGCTGCTCACCCACGGCGACGAACTGCCGGTCTTCGCCTTCACCACCGCGCCCCATGTGACGAACTTCGACGTCTTCGACGTCTCGCGGCGGCTGCGGGAGCACGGCTGGCTCATGCCCGCCTACACCTTCCCGGCCAACCGCGAGGATCTGTCCGTCCTGCGCGTGGTGTGCCGCAACGGATTCTCGGCCGACCTCGCCGCGCTGCTGCTCGCCGATCTGCGGCTGCTGCTGCCCGAACTGCGGCGCCAGCCGCACCCCTTGGGCCGCGACAAGTCGGCGGCCACGGCCTTCCACCATTGACCGGCGCGTGGGCATGGGCGTGCACATCGGCGTGTGCGTGTGCGTGGAAACCGTGCGCATGAATTCCCCCCGAGAGCCGCGGCGCACCGTGCGCCGCGTGCGGTTCTGCCTCTGATACACCGCGAACCCCGAGAAGGTTCCGCCTGGCGATCGGCCGACGTCCGGACGCCGGCCGATCGCCGAACGGTCAGTGGCTGAGCCTGCGGAAGCGCCCGACCGCGAGTGGGAAGAACAGCGCGATCAGCACCACCGGCCACGCCACCGCCAGCAGATACGCGTGCTCGGCCGCCCACGAGCCGCTCAACTGCCCCGGTACGCCCGACAGATCACGTACCGCGGCCGCCGTCGCCGACAGCGGGTTCCACTCGACCGCGGCCCCCAGCCAGCCCGGCATGGATTCCGGTGTCGCGAAGGCGTTGGAGAAGAACCCGATCGGCCAGACGAGGATCTGCACCGCCTGCACCATCTCCGGCTTGCCGGCCACCATCGCCAGCTGGATACCGAGCCACAGCATCGCGAAACGCAGCAGAAGCAGCAGCCCCACCGCCCCCAGCAGCGCCGCGAATCCGCCGTCCCAGCGCCAGCCGAGCGCGAACCCGACCCCGATCATCACCACCAGGCTCAGCGCCGACTGGAACATGTCAGCGACGCTCCGGCCCACCAGCACCGCCGAGGACGCCATCGGCATGGAGCGGAACCGGTCGATGACTCCCTTGCCCAGATCCTGGGTGACGGCCAGCATCGTGCTCTCGAGCCCGAAGACCATGGTCAGCGCGAGCATGCCGGGGACGAGGAAGCCGATGTACTCGCCCTCGACGCCCCGCCCCGCCCCCATCAGGTAGCCGAACATCAGCAACAGCATTACCGGGAAGACCAACCCGACGACCACCTGGACCGGCTGCCGCTGCCAGCGGGCCAGTTCGCGCCGCGTCATCGTCCAGCTGTCGGTGAGCACCCAGGCGTTCGTCGTCGTCATACGACCTCCTTCGTACGGTGCGTCAGCTGCAGAAACGCCTCGTCCAGCGTCGGCCTGCGCACCACGATGTCCTCCGCCTCGATCCCGGCCTCCTCCAGCGCCTGTACGGCCCTGGTCAGCGCCGCCATCCGGTCCGCGGCGGGCACGCCGATCAGCCGGCGGTCCTCGTCCACCGTCGCCTCGTCCCCGAACAGCCGTGCCGCCGCGGCCAGTTGCCCCGCGTCGCGCACGACGATGTCGATCCGGTCGCCGCCGACCTTCGCCTTCAGTTGGTCCGCCGTGCCCTCGGCGATCACGCGTCCGTTGTCGACGACCGAGATCCGGTCCGCCAACTGGTCCGCCTCCTCCAGATACTGCGTGGTCAGCAGTACGGTCGTGCCGCCGCCGACCAGCGAGCGGACGGCGGCCCACACCTCGGACCGCCCGCGCGGGTCGAGTCCGGTCGTCGGTTCGTCCAGGAAGAGCACCGCCGGATCGGTGATCAGTGAGGCCGCCAGGTCGAGGCGGCGCCGCATGCCCCCGCTGTACTGCTTGATCGCCTTGCGTCCGGTGTCGGCGAGCCCGAAACGCTCCAGCAGTTCCTCGGCGCGCGACGCGGCCCGCCGGGCACCCAGGTGATGGAGGCGCCCGAACATGTCCAGGTTCTGCCGCCCGCTCAGTTCCTCGTCCACCGCCGCGTGCTGCCCGAGCAGCCCGATCCGCCGGCGCACCTCCCGCGCCTCCGTACGGATGTCGTGCCCTGCCACCCGCACCACGCCCTCGTCGTGCCGCAGCAGCGTGGCCAGCACCCGTACGGCCGTCGTCTTGCCCGCTCCGTTCGGCCCGAGGACCCCGTGCACGGTGCCGCGCGCCACCACCAGATCGAGCCCGTCGAGCGCGGCCTTCTCGCCGTACCGCTTGCGTACGCCTTCCATGACGATCACGTCCGTCACGTCGGTCAATGCCTTCGCCTCCAGCCCCTCCGCCACGTAGTCAAACTTGACTACACGCCGAAAGGTAACCCGGGAGATGAAATTAATCAAACTTGATTAGTGAAGATTCCCGCGTCGAGTCAGCCGTCGCCGGCCGCCGTCAGTCGTCGTCACCCTCGGCGGGGACGCCCGTCGCGTACGGGTTCTCCTCACCCTTGGCGAGCACCCCGACGAAGGGGTCCCCTTCACCGGAGAAGACATGCGCGCCGGCCTCGATGCGCTCGATGAGCCCGCGCGTCCACTCCGCCCCGGAGTCCGCCTGGCTGATCCACAGATTCATGATCTCGCCGATGTGCCCGAGCTGTTCCGGGCCGTCCTCGGGCACGTAGTGCTCGGTCACCGACGCCCGCCAGCCCTCGATCGCCCTTACGCGCTCCTTCAGCAGCTCGACGGCCTCGGCGCGCGGCAGGTCGACGATGAAGCCGACACCGGCCGACAGCACGTCCGTCTTCTGGTCGTAGGCGACCAGGGATTCGCGCAGCAGCCGGAAGTACTCCGCGGTCCCGGCCTCCGTCAGCTCGTACTCCGTACGAGGCGGGCCGCCCGCCGTGCTCGGCGCGACCTCGTGCGCCAGCAGCTCGCCCTGCTTCGCCATCTGCTTCAGCGCGTGGTAGATCGAGCCGGGCTTGGCGTTCGACCACTCGTGCGCGCCCCAGAATTCCAGGTCGTTGCGGATCTGATAGCCGTGCGCGCGGCCGTGCTGGCGCACCGCGCCGAGCACCAGCAGCCGGATCGCTGACATCGCCGTACCCTTCTACTCAACTTTGACTAGACTACTCGGCATGGCAGAGAAGACCATCCCGCTCCTCCCGTGTCAGACCATCCAACCCGTAGTCGACTTCTACTCGGCACTCGGCTTCGAGATCACCTTCATACAGAAGAGTCCCTACGCGTACGCGGTCGTCGAGCGCGGAGACGTGGAACTGCAGTTCTTCGGCATGAAGAAGTACGAGCCCACCGAGTCGTTCAGCGGCTGCTACGTGCTGACCGACGACGTCGACGGGACGCACACCGCCTTCCGCGCCGGGCTCAAAGCGGCGTACGGGAAGGTCCCGACCCGCGGGCTGCCCCGGATCGGGCCGGTCAAGGAAATGTCGTACGGCGTGCGGCAGTTCCTCATGACGGATCCGGGCGGCAACACCATCCGGATCGGACAGCCCAACGACGCCGAGAGCGACGGGCACCATCAGCCCCCTCCGAAGGAGCCGTACGCGCGCGCCCTGCACCTGGCGGTGGCCTTCGCGGACTCGAAGCAGGATCTGGGGGCCGCCGTGAAGATCCTCGACCGCGCCCTCAGGGACGCCGAGGCGAGCGACGGCTCCCTCCGTACGGAGGGAGCGTCGCCGACCGCCGTGCAGCTCTACCGGCTGCTCGTGCTGCGCGGCGACGTCGCGCAGCGTCTGAACGACATCGAGGAGGCACGTGGCTTCCTCGACAGGGCCGCCGCCGTCGGTTTGACGGCGGCGGAGCGCACGGAGGTGAGTGACGACGCGGGGCGGGCCGCGGAACTGCTGGAGTCACTCACGGACCTCCCGGACCTCCCGGAGGGGAACCGGTAGTTCCGGCCGCGGCCGCCGGCCGCGGAGTCAGAACGGGAAGCGCGCACGCCCGTGCTGCACCGAGATCCACTTCTGGGTGGTGAAGGCGTCGATCATCGACTCACCGTTCAGCCGCCCGCTGCCGGAGCGCTTCTCGCCGCCGAACGGGACGATCGGCTCGTCGTGAACGGTGCCGTCGTTGATGTGAATCATGCCGGTGTGGATCCGCTTCGCGACCTGCACGCCCCGCTCGATGTCGCTGGTGTGCACGGCGCCGCTGAGGCCGTACGGCGTGTCGTTGGCGATCCTGACGGCCTCGTCCACGCCGTCGAACGGCAGCAGGAGCGCGACCGGGCCGAATATCTCCTGTGACAGGACGGGTGAGTCGGCGGCCAGGCCGGTCAGCACGGAGGGCGAGACGAGGTTGCCGTCGACGGTGCCGCGCACGAGCGCGGTCGCGCCCGCCTCCACGGTCTGGTCGACCAACGCACCGATGGCTTCCGCCTGCTGGGAGCTGATGAGCGGCCCGATGATCGTCTTCGGGTCGGCCGGATCGCCGACGGTCAGCGTCTTGACCTTGGCGACGAACTTCTCGGTGAACTCCTCCTCGACCACGCGGTCCACCAGGATGCGGTTCGCCGCCATGCAGACCTGGCCCTGGTGCACATATCGGCTGAAGACCGCGGCGTCGACCGCGGCGTCGACATCGGCGTCCGCGAGGACGATCAGCGCGCTGTTCCCGCCGAGTTCGAGCACGGCACGCTTGAAGTTCTTCGCGCAGACGACCGCGACGTGCTGGCCCACCTTGTCGGATCCGGTGAAGGAGATGACCTTCGGAACGGGGTGCTCGATCAGCGCGTCGCCGATCTCGGCGATGTCGGTGATGACGACATTCAGCAGTCCGGCGGGCAGGCCCGCGTCCTCGAACACCTTGGCCAGCAGGGACCCGCCGCAGATCGGCGTGTTCTGGTGCGGCTTGAGCACGACCGCGTTGCCGAGCGCCAGCGCCGGGGCGACCGATTTGAGCGACAGCAGGAAGGGGAAGTTGAAGGGACTGATGACACCGATCACACCGACGGGGAGGGTGTAGAGCCGGTTCTCCTTGCCATCCACCGGCGAGGGGATGATGCGGCCTTCGGGGCGCAGCGCGAGCTGTACGGCCTCGCGCAGGAACTCCTTGGCGAGGTGCAGCTCGAACGCCGCCTTCAGGCGCGTGCCACCGAGTTCGGCGATGATCGCCTCGGAGATCTCCTCCTCGCGCTCCTCGACGATGCGCAGGGCGCGTTCGAAGACCTGCCTCCTGGTGTACGGGTTGGTCTCCGCCCAGCTCACCTGTGCGCGCTCGGCCGCCCGGTACGCCTGGTCCACCTCGTCGGCCGTCGCCACGGCGATCGACGCCAGCTTCTCCCCGTTGTAGGGGTTGAAGTCGATGATGTCCCACGAGCCGCTGCCCGCTCGCCACTCACCGTCGATGTACTGCTGGGCGAGTTCGGTGAAGAAGGACATGAGATCCCTAACCTCAGAAGCCGGCAAACTGATGTCACGTCATAATACTTACGCCACATCAGAGTCAAGGGCTTAGAGAACGCCCAAATCCCGTCGCCCGCACCGCCGCAGGGCTTCTGTCGATCGCGGTTGCGCACAGTGATTCGCGGTCGATCGCGCTCGTTCAGGAGAGTTGCAGCAGGCCTCTCAGCAGATCACGGCTCTCGGCCGGCCCGAGGCTGTCCTCGTGCAGCCGGGTCATCACCCGCTCGTACTGGGTGACTTCCTCCCGCTTGTCCAGATACAGCGCGCTCGTGAGCTGTTCCAGGTAGACGAGGTCGGAGAGGTCCGACTCCGGGAAGCGCAGCATCGTGAACGCGCCGCTCTCGCCCGCGTGCCCGCCGAAGCTGAAGGGCATCACCTGGAGCGTGACCGTCGGATGCTCGGAGACCTCGATGAGATGGGCCAACTGGCCGCGCATCACCGACCGGTCGCCGTACGGGCGGCGCAGCGCGGCCTCGTCCAGCACCGCGTGGAAGCGCGGGGCGCGCTCGGAGACGAGCACCTTCTGGCGCTCCTGGCGCAGCGCGACGCGGCGGTCTATCTCCGCCTGGGGGGCGTTGGGGATGCCGCGCTTGACGACCGCGTGCGCGTACGCCTCGGTCTGCAACAGGCCGTGCACGAACTGGACTTCGTAGATACGGATCAGCGAGGCGGCGCCTTCGAGTCCGATGTACGTCTGGAACCAGCCGGGCAGTACGTCACCGAAGCTCTGCCACCAGCCGGCGACGTTGGCCTCACGGGCGAGACCGATCAGGGACCCTCGCTCCATCTCGTCGGCGACTCCGTAGAGCGTCAACAGGTCCTCGATGTCCCTGGACTTGAAACTCACCCGCCCCAACTCCATACGGCTGATCTTGGACTCGGACGCGCGGATCGAGTAACCGGCCGCCTCGCGCGTGATGCCGCGCGACTCACGCAGCCGCCTCAGCTGCGAGCCCAGCAGTATGCGCCGCACCACGGATCCGCCCGGTTCCACTGCGGTCACGTCTCCAACCCTCCCCATACGGTCCATCTCCCACTATTTATCCCACGACACCCTCGGAGTACCCCCGAACCCTGAGAGCCGGATTGTGCCATCAAACGCATCAGCCCGTACTCATTCGATTACAGAAATGAGAAGCCTTTGGGAAGAGCGAGAAAGTGGTCGAGAGAAGAAATAATCCGGAACGGTACACACTCGGATAAGTCGGGCACGTGCACGTGCATCTGCCCTTGCATCTGCCCTGCGCATTGGGAACCATGGTCCTCGCCGCACCTGCGTGCTCGTTCGTGTTTGACGTGTTGTGACGCTGTACCACCGCAGTATCGCTACGGCCGCGAATCCCGGGGAGTGCCTCGCATGGGGACGAATGGATCGACCGTGCTCGAGCCGTTAAGGCAGGGGCTTCCGCCGATCGATCCCGCAGCCGTCTCCAGCTCCGCGTCGTGCGCGCTGCCCGCCCGCTACGAAGCGGTGCGCGGCGCGCGGCAGTTCACCCGGACGACGCTCTGTCAGTGGGAACTCGACGACCGGTTCGACGATGTCGCGCTGGTCGTCTCCGAACTCGTCACCAACGCGCTGCGGCACGCCCTCCCTTCGGACACACCGCGCGAGCCGCAGGAACCGCCCGTACGGCTGCATCTGATGCGCTGGACGACCCGGCTGGTGTGCGCGGTGCGCGATCCCAGCTACGCGGGTCCCACGGCGCGCGAGTCGGACGAGGATTTCGCCGCGGAGTCCGGCAGGGGGCTGTTCCTGGTGGACTCGTTCAGCGACACATGGGGCTGGCATCCGCTCGCCGGCTCGCTGCACGGCAAGGTGGTCTGGGCGCTGTTCCGGCTGCGGACCGAATGACGACGGGCGGCTTGAGGACTTGGTCTCAGGCCGTCAGATGATCGAATTCCCCGTCCTTCACACCCGCCAGCATGGCCACGATCTCGGCCCGGGTGTACACGAGGGCGGGTCCTTCGGGGTGGCGTGAATTCCGTACCGCCACACCCCCGCCGGGCAGTTTGGCGAACTCGACGCATGAGCCCTGCGAATTGCTGTGCCTGCTCTTCTGCCAGACGACTCCGTGTAGCTCGGTGGCCGCCATGCCGTTGTACGCGTGGTGCACAGGACGCTCCCCGAGTTGCATGGTGCAGGTGTCAACTAGCTCGGATCATAGCTGTGTTCACATGCCAATGCATGAGCAGATGCACGTGCACGGGGGGTGTTCTCTTGACTACAGGCTTGCGAACGTATGACCCATTCATTGAGACGAACGGAAAGCCCTTTCGGTGCCGGTGTTTCCCGTACTCGTCCGGAACTCGCCGCCGCAGTTCTCGGCGACCGTCCTGGTAGCTTGGCGCGGTCGTGGAACTGAAGGGGGACGGATACATGCACCAGCTCGTACGAAGCGGTGTCGCCGCGGCCGGACTCGTCGTCGCGCTCACGCTCACCGGCTGTGGCGGCAGTGACAGCGGTGACGACTCCGGCAAGGACAAGGGCACCAGCACACCCGCCCCGAGCGAGCCGGCCGGCGGTACCGACGAAGCCACCCCGGACGCCGGCTCCACCGCCGACAGCCTCGAAGGCAGTTGGGCGGGGATGACGGAGGGCAAGGCGGTCGCGCTGTCCGTCAAGGAGGGCAAGGCCGCTCTCATCGCCGATGAGCACATCTGCCAGGGCGACGTCCAGGACATGGGCGGCGAGCCGATGCTGTCGCTCAAGTGCGCCGACGGGAACACCGACCGCACGATGGGGTCGATCGACTCCAACGACGGGAAGACACTGGCGCTTTCGTGGCAGGGCGGCACGAAGGACAGCCTCACCAAGACGGACCCCGGCAAACTGCCCGAGGGGCTGCCGACGGACATTCCGGTGCCGTGACGGAGACCGCTTTCTCTTTATAAGGGCGCCGGGTTACGTGAACCCGGCGCCCTCTTTATGAGGAGGTGACGCGGGCCCGGTCCGCCGCCGCCGTGCCGTGCGCCCACCCTTCGCCGTCGGTCACGCCGCGCACCCGCGTCCGTACCGTTTCGGGGAACATCCGCTCCGCGCGGTCGTTGACCGCCATGTCCCGCGCGGCCAGGACGGGCAGCAACCGCCCTCCCCCGCCAGCAGTCAGGGCGTGGGCATCGGCGCCCGCTCCGGCGGCCTCGGCTCCGGCGGCGTCGGCCGTGGCCTGTTCGGCGGTGACCTGTTCGGCGGTGGCCGCGAGCCGTTCGCCGATCCGGTGGGCGTACGCCATGAGGAACGACTGCCGGAAAGTCTTCGTCCGCCTGCGGCCCGACGCCCGCTGGGCGGCCTCCGCGCGGGTCATCGCGGCGGTCCCCTGCACGAGCAGCGACGTGTGCAGCAGCTCCACCACCTCCAAATCCGGCTCAAAACCGACCACGGTGGAGAAACCGAACCCGCTGTTCCACACCGACTGACAGCGGTTGGCGGACGCGACGGCGTCGAGCAGGATCGCCTTCGCCGTCTCGTACGGCGCGTCCACCCCGATCCGGCAGGCGGCCGGTACGTCGCCGCGCTGCGCGCGGTCGGCGAGCAGGGCCTCGTCGATGCTGTGCCGGGCCATCAGCTCCTGCGCCTTGGCGCTCAGCGCCTCGGCCTCCTCCGGGAAGTCGGTGCCCTCCGCCTTGGCCAGCAGGGCACGGATCCGGGTGAGCATGCGCGGTTCGCCGTCGGCCGCCGGGACATGGACGGGCGTGCCGGGCACCGGCCCCACGGCCTCGATCGCCGGGAGCCTGACCAGCAGCCGGTACAGCTCCAGCGCGGTGGTCGCGTACGAGAAGCGGTCGGCGGACCGGGGCGCGGTCCCGGCCTTGCGGTCGGCTTCGAGGTCCGCCGCGATCTCCGCGAGCTGGGCACCCCAGCGCGGGGCCACCCGTTCGTACCGGACGGCCTCCGCAGTGATCAGCTCACCGACGAACCGCACGTGCGGCTCGTCGAGGTCGCGGCTCACGAGCCGTACGACGTCGGCGGGCTGCCAGCCGCGCTCCCAGGCGCGGCGCAGGAACCGCTCGCCCCGGCGGCGCAGTTCGGTGTCGGCGGCCGGGTCGGCGGCGAGCAGCGAGGCGCCGGTGTCCAGGCCCCTGCCGCCGTCCGCTGCCGCGTCGGCGTAGAGCGCGGCGGCGAAGGCCCCGTCGACCGTGCCGCCCACCGCGTCCGACTCGCCTGGCGCACCTGGCATGGCCCGTCTCCCCTTGTCCCTTGATCGTCCCGCCCCCGGCCGTCGCGACGACGGGCCGCCGTCCATGGTCCCAGAAGATGAGTTATCCACAGGCTGTGCATATCGAACTACTGCGCGACCTGCACGGTAGCCCGTCTGTCCACAGGGTGAGGGGGTTCCGCCCCACGATCCGGCGCCCCGCCCTACCGTGGTGGCACTCCCGACGAGAGGACACGCACGCACATGGGCGAGAACAAGAAGCTGATGCTGGCCGGCGAGTGGTATCTGCCGGACGACGAGGAGCTTGAGGCCGAGTCCCGGCGGCGGGCCGACCTGTGCTCCGCGTACAACGGGACGGCCGGGGGCGGGCTGCCCGACGCGGACGGGCGGACGCGGATCCTGGGCGAGCTGCTGGGGTCGGTGGCCGAGGACGTACGCATCCGGCCCCCGTTCAACTGCGACTTCGGCACGTACATCAGCATCGGCGCGCGTACGTTCATCAACTTCGGCGCGGTCTTCCTCGACTGCGCGCCGATCACCGTCGGCTCCGACGTCCAGATCGGCCCGAACGTCCAACTGCTCACGCCCACCCATGAGCTCGACACCGAGCGCCGCCGGGCGGGCTTCGAGCGGGCGTCGCCCGTGACCATCGGCGACAACGTCTGGCTCGGCGCCGGGGTGATCGTCTGCCCAGGCGTGACGATCGGCGAGAACACGGTGGTCGGCGCGGGAGCCGTGGTCACGAAGGACCTGCCGGCCGGGGTCCTGGCGGTCGGCAACCCGGCGCGGGTGATCCGCAAGCTGGAGTAGGCGGCTACCGGCGGCCGGGGCCGAATCCGAGGGCGCGGTCGGCGCCGGTCAGCTCGCAACTGGCGTCCCACAGGCGCGCCGCCACGGCGGTGTCGGCCAGGTGGCCCCGGACGGCCTCGGTCCGTGGCCTGCCGCGCAGGCCGAGGACTCGCGGCCCCCAGAGCTGCCCTCCGCTCACCTCCGGGTCGAGGACGGCCCGCACGGCGGGCCACGCCCCGGCCTCCTTGCCCTGGATGAGGAGACCGGCGGGCAGGGCGCGCAGCCGTTCAGCGGCGGTACGGACGTGGACCGGCGGCCGGGACGGGGTGAGGGAGTCCAGCGCGCCTCCGGGGTGGGCCAGCACGCTGAGCACCGTGCTGTTCGCGGCGCGCAGGCGGCGGTCGAGTTCGAGGCCGAAGTACATCTGGGCGAGCTTCGACCGGCCGTAGGTGCGTTTGGGCCGGTAGTCCTCGGTGGACTGGAGATCGGCCAGGTCCAGCCGCTCGGACTTCGCCGCGAAGCTGCCGACCGTCACGACGCGCCCCGCCGGCGCGGCGGACAACAGGGGCGCCAGCCGCTGGGTCAGTACGAAATGGCCGAGGTGATTGGTCCCGAACATCAGCTCGTCGCCGCTCTCGGTCTCGCGGCGCGGGGGGTCGTCGAGCGCCACTCCGGCGTTGTGGACGACCGCGTCGAGGCGGTCGAGTTCCAGGGTGTCCACCGAGGTCTTCAGGGACGACAGGTCGGCGAGGTCCAGCCGAAGGTGGCGGATGTCGGCGCCCGGGACGCGGGAGCGGATCGAGTCCTTCGCGGCTGCCGCCCTCTCGGGACTACGGCTGCCGAGCACGACGGTGGCTCCGGTGCCCGCGAGCTGCTCCGCGACGAAGTAGCCGATGCCCGCGTTGCCGCCGGTGACCAGGAAGGTCCTGCCGGGGGCGGGAGGCAGCCGGTGGACGTCCCATCGCTGGGTGCCGGATCGGGAGGACATGAGTGCGGGCTCCTCGTGCTGGGGGCGGCCGGCCGACCGGCCGGCTGGATTCGCCGGAGGCGGACGGGGCGGAGCGCTCACGCGCGCCGCCCTCATCCGTCCGACGGCTCCAAGGCTGGCAGCGGCGACCGACAGGGAGCTGACAGATCCCCGACATCGACACCACGCGTCCCCGGCTCCGGCCGGACCCTCCGGCCCCAGTGGGGCCGCGGTCAGGTCATGGCTTGATGATCAGCTTGCCGCGCGTGTGGCCCGACTCGCTCGCCGACTGGGCCTTGGCGCCCTCCGCCAGGGGGTACGTCTGCGCCACCAGGACGCGCAGCGTGCCGTCCGCCGCCAGTCGGGCCTGCTCGGCGAGGCCCGCGCGGCTCTCCTCCGGGGTCGAGCCGCCCGAGGAGAACGGCACCCCGTGCTCGGCGGCCGTCGGGTCGGCGATCGTGATGATCCGGTCGGCCGTACCGCCGCGCAGGGTGATCGAGTCCGGCAGCGCGCCCTTGCCCGCCGTGTCGAAGACCGCGTCCACGCCCTGGGGCGCGGCGGCGCGGACGCGCTCGACCAGGCCGTCGCCGTACGTCACCGGGGTGGCGCCCAGCAGCCGTACGTAGTCGTGGTTGGCCGGGGATGCGGTGCCGACGACCGTCGCGCCGCGCGCCGCGGCGAGCTGGACCGCCATCGAGCCGACCGATCCGGCCGCGCCGTGCACGAGGACGGTCTCCCCCTCCTTGACGGCCAGGTCGTCCAGCACCCGCCGGGCCGTCTCGCCCGCGACCGGCAGCGCCGCCGCCACGTCCCAGCTCAGTCCGGCCGGCTTGGGTACGACGACGGCGGCCAGCGTGTACTGCGCGTAGGCGCCGCCGACGGACCAGCCGAGGACCTCGTCTCCTACGGAGAGTCCGATGACGCCGTCGCCGACGGCGTCCACGACTCCCGAGAACTCGCTGCCGGGAACGGCGGGGAACTCCGTCGGGAAGACCTCCGCCATCCAGCCCTTACGGATCTTCCAGTCGGCCGGGTTGACCCCCGCCGCCCGGACGGACGCGCGGATCTGTCCCGGCCCCGGTTCCGGCTGCTCGATGTCCGTGAGCTGAAGCACCTCAGGACCGCCGTACTCCTCGAAAACGATCGCCTGCATGTCAGCCTCCGTAGAACTAGAACGTAGAACTCCGTGGAGCGATGTCGATGTGGTCGGAGTGAGTCACGTCGTGTGGGTCATGTCGTGCGAGTCATTTCGATGTTCTCTGTGCACAGCCCCGTCCGCCTCTCGAATGTTCCGCCCGGGTTTGTTCCGTCCGGGCCGGTTCGCCCCGGTCGGTGCCGCGGCGGCCCGTTGTCAGACCCTGCTGGGAGACTCGGATTCATGAGCGGACGGTGGGCTCTGGCCCCGGCGGAGGGCGGCGGCGCGTGGCTCGCGCCGCTGGGCGCTGACGCGCGCCCCGCCGGTCCCGTGGTGCGCGAGCCCGATCTCGTCGAGGCGGTCAGTGCACGGCTCCCCGAGGTGACGCGGTGGGTGTGGCGGTCCACGGCCGAGCTGGCGCCCCGGCTGCTGGCCGCCGGGGTCCGGGTGGAGCGGTGTTACGACATCGAGGCGGCGGAGCTGCTGCTCCTCGGCCACGAGGGCCGGCTCGGGGAGCCCAGGTCGGCGGCCGCCGCCTGGGCGCGGCTGCGGCGTGGGCCCGTACCGGCGGATCCGCCGCAACGTGCCGCCGAGCCGGGTTCGCAGTCCTCGCTCTTCGAGCCGCGGGCGGGCGCGGACGTGCCGTTCGACGGGCTGCTGGAGGTGTACGCGGAGCAGCAGCGAAGGCACGGCGAGGCGGCGCATCCGGGCCGGATGCGGCTGCTGACGGCCTCGGAGTCGGCGGGGATGCTGGTGGCCGCCGAGATGCACGCGGCGGGTCTGCCGTGGCGGGCGGATGTGCACCGTGAGCTGCTGGACGAGTTGCTGGGCGAGCGTTACGCGGGCGGGGGCGAGCCGCGGCGGCTGGCGGAGCTGGCCGATCAGGTCTCGGAGGCGTTCGGGCGGCGGGTACGGCCGGATCTGCCGGCGGACGTGGTCAAGGCCTTCACACGGGCCGGGTTCAAGGTGAAGTCGACGCGGCGGTGGGAGCTGGAGGAGATCGATCATCCGGCGGTGGCTCCGCTGATCGAGTACAAGAAGCTGTACCGCATCTGGACGGCGCACGGCTGGAGCTGGCTTCAGGACTGGGTGCGGGACGGCCGGTTCCGGCCGGAGTATCTGCCGGGCGGTACGGTCTCCGGCCGCTGGACGACCAACGGCGGCGGCGCGCTGCAGATCCCGCGTGTCATACGGGGAGCGGTCGTCGCCGACGGGGGATGGCGGCTGGTGGTGGCGGACGCAGACCAGATGGAGCCACGGGTGCTGGCCGCGATCTCCCGCGACCGGGGGCTCATGGAGGTCGCCGGGCATGACGACGATCTGTACAAGGTGCTGTCGGACCGGGCGTTCGCCGGTGACCGCGGGCAGGCCAAGCTCGCGCTGCTGGGCGCGATCTACGGCCAGACGTCCGGCGACGGCCTGAAGAATCTGGCCGCCCTGCGAAGACGGTTCCCCAAGGCGGTCGACTATGTCGACGACGCGGCGCGGGCGGGCGAGGAGGGCAGGCTCGTACGGACGTGGCTGGGCCGGACAAGTCCGCCGGCGGCCGGTTCGGAGGACGGCGGCGAGGCGGGCATCCCCCAGGAGGCCGACGTCCCGTCGCCCGGCGAAGTGCCCTCCGGCGGGGGCGAGTTCACGCCGGGGTACGCGTCCTCGAACGCCCGTGCGCGCGGGCGCTTCACGCGGAATTTCGTGGTGCAGGGCAGCGCGGCCGACTGGGCTCTGCTGATGCTGGCGGCGCTGCGGAGCGCGACCGCGAACATGCGGGCCGAGCTGGTCTTCTTCCAGCACGACGAGGTGATCGTGCACTGCCCGCTGGCGGAGGCGGCGGACGTGGCGGTGGCGATCCGCGAGGCGGGAGAGCTGGCGGGCCGGATCGCCTTCGGGGAGACGCCGGTGCGGTTTCCCTTCACGACGGCGACGGTGGAGCGGTATTCGGATGCCAAGTGAGAGCCGGGGAGGCGAGGCCGGGCCCCCGGGGGGGGCCGGGCGGCCGGGAGCTCGCCACGCGACCGGGCGGGCGAGCGGGCAAGCCGGGCGGATAAAGGTTGGAGCCTCGCTTCCCGAGCGTTTACGATCCCGGGTGGGCATCGCGCGTCGGTCACCGGCTGGGTGAGGCGTGGAGGTTCCCGTGAGATGCCTCTGGAGGCATTCCACTGTGTCAGTAGAGCTGAATCACACGATCGTTCACTCCCGGGACAACCGGGCTTCCGCCGAATTTCTGGCGCACATCCTGGATCTGGAGATCGGCACCGAATGGGGCCCCTTCATTCCGGTCGACACCGGAAACGGCGTCACTCTCGACTTCGCGACCATCGGTCAGGAGTCCATCACTCCACAGCATTACGCCTTCCTGGTGCCCGAGGAGGATTTCGACGGAATCTTCGGGCGGATCAAGGACGCCGGAGTCGATTTCTTCGGCGATCCGCACGGCAAGCTTCCCGGCCGGATCAACCACAACTACGGCGGGCGGGGCGTGTATTTCCTCGATCCGGCGGGTCACTATCTGGAAGTGATCACGCAGCCGTACGACAACGTCGTACCGGACACGACCGAGTAGGCCGCGCAGGCCGCAGCCTCAACGCACCGCTGCGGTAAGGGTGTTGGGGGTCCCCCGGGCCCGGGG
>NZ_JBHUUW010000101.1:0-5782 GCF_042670825.1 Streptomyces sp. NPDC057137
CCGGGGGCGCCGGCCCGCTCCAGGATAGGAGCGGGCAGGCGCACCTCGGCGGAGGGGCTGGGGAGCGTCCCGCGTCCCCCGCACCACTCCGCCGGCTCGGGCGGGCCCTACTCGGCCGGCTCGGGCCAGGTCGCGCAGTCGTCCCAGGCCGTGTCCCAGCCGGAGTTGCCGCCGCCGTCGGTGATCTCGAAGGTGCCGCTGCCCGCCGGGTACGGGCAGTTGTACGTACCGGCGACCCCCACGTCCGTCGCCTTGACGTCGCTGAAGGTGACCGCGCCGGGTGTCTCGGCCTGGACCACGACCGTCCCGACGCCGTCGACCGTCGCGCCGTCGACGGTCACGTTGCGGACGGCCTTGCCCGTCCCGCCGCCGGAGACGAACTCGAAGGCGCTGTAGGGGCTGTCGGTGACGGTGGTGCCGGTGATGTTGACGTTCGCCTCGATGGCGCTGTCGTACGAGTCGACCCGGAGCGCGCCCATGGGGTGCTGCCAGTTGGGGTTCATCGCGCCGGTGCGTACGAGGGTGTTCCCCGAGACCGTGATGGTGCCGGCCAGCGGGAAGAACGGGTCCATGAACTTCTGGTTGGAGATCGCGATACCGCTGCCCAGGGCGTTGGTGTCGAGAACCAGATTGTCCTTGACGGTGATGTCGCGGCCGCCGTAGATCGCGATGCCGTTCGCCAGGTTGGGCTGCGAGATGGTGTTGTTGGCGAAGGTGCTGGAGCTGTTGGTGGTGTTGAGCGACCACATGGCGAGCGAGTCGTCGCCGGTGTTGCGCAGGAAGTTCTCCCGCACCTGCACACCCTTGGCGGTGCCGTTCAGATTGAGCCCGTCGGCCGTCATGTCGAGGATGCGGTTCTTCTCCACGACGAGGTTGTCGTTGTTCCCGGTCAGCCAGAGGCCGACCTTGAGGTGCTGGAGCCACATCCCGGAGACGCCGGAGTTCGGGCCGAGCGAGCCGTTGACGAAGTTGTCCGGGTTGCTGTCGACGCGCTCGGTGACCTCGCCGATGACGGCGAAGTCGTGCAGCCCCACGTTGCCGGTCGGAGCGCTCGACTGGTCGATGAACCGCGAACTGCGCACCACGGAGTGCCAGTTGCCCGCGCCCCGTAGCTCGACGTCGTCGACGCCGCTGAGCGACTGCGTCAGCTTGAACTCGCCCGGCGGGATCCAGACGACGCCGCCCTTCGCGGCGGCGATGGCCTCGCGGAACGCCTGGGTGGAGTCCCCCTGCCCGCTCGGGTCGGCGCCCTTGTCGACGACCGAGACCGCGCCGGACGGGGCTCCGGCGGGCCCGGCGACCTGTTCGAAGTCGGCGACGTCGATCGTGGTCGGGACGCTCGCCTCGAACTTCACCTTGCCGCCCGCGGGCACGTCCCGGCCGAGCAGCGCGCGGGTGTTGTCGAGCAGGTGGTGCGTCTTGGCGCCGGCGATCCAGGGGGTGTCGACGTAGGAGTACTTGGACGTGACGGCGAGCGTCGTGTCGGTCTTCTCGCCGTCGATGTACACGGCCAGGCTGCCGGACTGGCCGTCGGGGACGCTGTACGCGAGGTTGACCGCGTTCGCCGCGACGGGGAGCGTGAACTCCACGCTCTGGCCCGCCGCCAGCTGGACCGCGCGCCGGCCGGAGGACTCCGAGGCGAGCGTGCCCTGGGTGTGGTCGGGGCCGACGGTCGATCCGTTCGTGGTGGCGCTCTCCGCCTCGACGGAGGTGAACGGGAGGGCCGCGCCGGCCGCCTTGGGAGCGGGGACGTCTACCGGCTCGGCCGTCGCTGTGGGGGCGACGAGGGCGAGCCCGGTGGCGGCGACGGCCACGGCGGTGGCGATCGAGAGCATCGCGCGCCCTATGGTCATGTTCCTGACATGCAGATTCATGTGCGGGTCCTGCACCTTCCTGTGGGGCGGAGGGATGTCAGGGGGCCTACGCCTCCCGCCCGCCCCGTGACGGGGCGGGCGGTTCGGCCGCGGAGTCAGCTCCGCAGCCAGGCCGCGGTGTCCTGCGGCAGCCTCCCCTCGTCGTCCAGGGGGCCGCTGGTGAGCAGAACGCTGGTGTGGCCGGGCAGTTCCGTGGGGGGCCCGGCGAGGTTGACGACACAGATCAGGCCGTCGGTACGGCTGAAGGCGAGGACACCGGGTCCGGAGGACAGCCAGGTCAGCGCGGCCTCGGCGCTGTCCCCGGACGCCCGGACGGCGAATCCCGGCTCCGTACGGCGCAGCCGCAGGGCGTCCCGGTAGAGGCTGAGCATCGAGTGCGGGTCGCCCACCTGAAGATCCGCGGCGTACTTCGCCCAGGACTCCGGCTGCGGCAGCCATGGCTCGGTGTCTCCCCCGAAGCCGGCGTACGGCGCGTCGGCCGTCCAGGGCAGCGGTACGCGGCACCCGTCCCGGCCCGGATCCGTACCGCCGGACCGGAAGTGCATCGGGTCCTCGATGCGGTCACGCGGGATGTCGGCCTCGGGCAGGCCCAACTCCTCGCCCTGGTAGACGTACACGGCTCCGGGGAGCGCCAGCGAGAGCAGCGCGGCGGCGCGGGCCCGTCTGGTGCCCAGCTCCAGGTCCGTCGGGGTGCCGAACGCCTTGGCCGAGAAGTCGAAGCGGGTGTCCTCGCGCCCGTAGCGGGTCACGGTGCGGGTGACGTCGTGGTTGCAGAGCACCCAGGTGGCCGGGGCGCCGACCGGCGCGTGCTCGGCGAGCGTGTCGTCGACGGCGGTCCGCATCAGGTCCGCGTCCCACGGGCACGACATGAAGCTGAGGTTGAAGGCGGTGTGCAGCTCGTCGGGGCGCAGATAGCGGGCGAAGCGCTCGGCGTCGGGGAGCCAGACCTCGCCGACGAAGATGCCGCCGTACTCGTCGGCGATGGCGCGCCAGGAGCGGTAGATGTCGTGGAGTTCGTCGCGGTCCACGAAGGGGTGGGGGTCGACGCCGGGCGTGAAGTCGGGCAGGCCGGGGTCCTTGGCGGGCAGGACGGCCGAGTCGATCCGTACGCCGGCCACGCCCCGGTCGAACCAGAAGCGCAGCACGTCCTCGTGCTCGCGGCGGACCGCCGGGTGGGCCCAGTTGAGGTCGGGCTGTCCGGTGGCGAACAGATGGAGATACCAGTCGCCGTCGTCCAGCCGGGTCCAGGGGACACCGCCGAACTCGGACACCCAGTTGTTCGGGGGCAGTTCGCCGTTGGCTCCGCGCCCCTGGCGGAAGTGGAACAGCTCGCGCTCGGGGCTGCCCGGTCCGGCCGCCAGTGCCGCCTTGAACCAGACGTGCTGGTCGGAGACGTGGTTGGGCACGACGTCGATGATCGTGCGGATGCCCAGCTCACGGGCCTCGGCGATCAGTTTCTCGGCCTCGGCGAGGGTGCCGAAGGCCGGGTCGATGGTCCGGTAGTCGGCCACGTCGTAACCGCCGTCGGCGAGCGGCGAGAGATACCAGGGGGTGAACCACAGTGCGTCCACGCCCAGTTCCACGAGATACGGCAGCCTGGACCGCACGCCGGCGAGATCTCCGGTGCCGTCACCGTCGCCGTCGGCGAAGCTGCGTACATAGACCTGGTAGATGGCGGCGTCGCGCCACCATTCGACGGTGGCCTCGGCCGGCTGGATGGCTGCCACGTGACGGTCCTTTCGGGCAGGTGGGGACTCCGCCGCCGCCCCCCGGTCGACGGGGCGCTGGATGGGTGGGCCGGCGGCGGAGCGCTGGTGGGGAGTAGGTCGGACGGAGCGGAGAGGACGATCAGCCCTTGAGGCCGCCCGCGGTCAGACCGCTCATGATGTTGCGCTGGAAGAGCAGGAAGATGAGCAGCGTCGGGACGGACGCGATGGTGAGCGCGGCGATCAGGACGTTCTCCGGTACACCGCTCGCGAGCGAGTAGATGCCCACGTTCAGGGTCTGTTTGCTCGGATCGGGCAGGGTCAGCATCGGCCAGAGGAAGTCCTTCCAGACGCCCACGACCGCGAAGATCGACACGACTCCGAGGATCGGCCGGGAGATCGGCAGCACCACGGATCTCAGGGTGCGCATCGCCGATGCCCCGTCGATGGCCGCCGCGTCCAGCAGCTCCCGTGGGATCGAGTCGAAGAATCTCTTGAGCAGGAAGATGTTGAACGCGTTGGTGACGGACGGCAGCCAGATCGCCCAGGGCGAGTTGAGCAGGTTCCGTTCGAAGATCGGCACGTCCAGCACGGTCAGGTACTGGGGTACGACGAGGACGGTCGCCGGGATCATCAGCGTCATCAGCATCAGGCCGAGGATGGCCTTGCCGAAGATGGGCCGCAGCTTGGAGAGCGAGTAGGCGGCGGCCACGTCGAAGATCAGCTGGAAGGCGAGCGCGCCGAACGCGTAGTACAGCGTGTTGAAGAGCAGCTTGGCCAGGTCCATGACCTTCCACGCCTGCTCGTAGTTCTCCGGGTGTACGGAGGTGGGGAAGATCGTCGGCGGGCTCTGCACCACTTCCTGGGTGGTCTTGAGACCGCCGGTGAACATCCAGTAGAGCGGCCCGAGGAAGACCAGGGTGAAGACGAGGACCACCAGGGCGAAGACGATCCAGTAGACCGCCCTGCCACGGGATCTGCCCAGTTGGGCCGGTGAGATCAGGGTCCGCGGGCGGGCGACTTCGACGGTGGCGGCTCGCTTGCGCCGGGGTATGAGCCTGTTCGCTGTCATGCCTTCTCTCCCCTCCTAGTCTTCGCTGCTGCGGCTGAGTCGCACGTACACCGCGGAGAAGCCCGCGAGGAGTACGAGCAGGACGAGTCCGAGTGCCGCCGCACTGCCGTAGTTGTTGAAGTTGAACGCGTACTGGTAGATGAGATAGACGACCGTCGTCGTCGACCCTTCAGGACCGGCCCCGTTGGTGAGCAGGAACGGTTCGGTGAATACCTGCATCGTCGCGATGATCTGCATGAGCAGCATCAGCGAGAGAATGAGCTTGGTCTGCGGGATGGTGACGTGCCAGATCTTGCGGAAGACTCCCGCGCCGTCGAGTTCGGCCGCCTCGTACAGCTCACCGGGAATTCCCTGGAGCGCGGCGAGATAGATCAGGGTGGCGCCACCCATGTTCATCCAGGTCGCGGCGATGACCACGGAGAGCATGGCCGTGTCGGTGTCCTGGAGCCACTGCTGGGCGGGTAGTCCGAAGACTTCCAGGATGCGGTTGAACAGGCCGTATCCGGGGTCGTAGAAGTACTTGAACAGCAGGACGGAGGCGACCGGCGGAAGCATCACCGGGAGATAGACGAGAAGGCGCAGATATCCCTGCCCGTGCCGGAATTCGTTGAGCACGACGGCGATGAGGAACGGGACGATGAATCCCAGCAGCAGCGCGAGGCCGGTGAAGAGGAGTGTGTTGCGCCACGCCTGCCAGAAGGCCGGGTCGTTGAAGATGTACGTGAGGTTGGACCAGCCGGCCCAGGTGGTCTTTCCGTTCTCGTTCTTCTGGAAGGCCAGGATGAATTCCCTGACCATCGGATACCAGGAGAAGAACGAGAAGCAGAGTACGGCTCCGATCAGGAACCCGTGCGCCGAGAGATTGCGGCGCACGGACCGTACGAACTCCTCGCGGGCGGAGTCCGTCCGGGTGGAGCCGGGGCGTCCGTGGCGCGGCGGGGTCGCCTTGCTCTTGGACAGGGTGGGGGCCGACATGGTCTCTCCTCGGTGCCGGTGCGCAGACTCGGTGACTCGCAGACGGACGGAACGGCGGTACGGGGCTGATCCGGCCCCCGGTCGGGGGCCGGGCCCGTCGGGGGGGGCCGGGGCCCGCGGCCCCCGCCCCCCCCGCCCCAAAATAGTAGCCCCCA
>NZ_JBHUUW010000101.1:5803-20044 GCF_042670825.1 Streptomyces sp. NPDC057137
GTGACCCGGTCCCGCCCGTCCGTTACTGAGTCGCCAGGACTTGGTTGACCTGCTTCTCGGCGGTCGACAGCAGCTTGTCGACGTCCGCGTCCTTGTTGGTCAGCACGCCCGACATCGCGACGTCGAGGATCTTGTAGATCTCCTGCGCCTTCGGCGGCTCGGCCTTGCCCTTGACCGGGTTGTCCATGAAGGGCTTGAAGTTCTCGACCGGCATCGTGGCGTGCTCGCTGCGCAGCGCGTCGTCCTTCGCCTTGGAGTCACCGAGCCAGAAGTTCGGCTGCGGCAGTCCGACGGGGAGCTTGTCGGCCTTGCTGCGGTCCCACTCGAACTGGCCCTTGCCCGGGGTGAGGAACTTGAAGTTCTGCCAGGCGATGGCGGCCTTGATCTTGTCGGGCGAACTGCCCTTCTTGACCATGTAGTTGTTGCCGCCGAACAGGGTCGCCTTGGCACCGGGGATCGGTCCCATGCCGAAGTTCTCGTACTTGGCGCCGAGTTGCTGGACCATGTACGTGATGTCGTCGGGCGCGGCGAGGAACATGCCCAGCTTGTCGGTGGCTATCTGCTTCTGCAGGTCGCCCCACTTGAGCAGCTGGGTCTTGCCCATGCTGTCGTCGTCCCACCGCATGGTGCGCAGGTTCTCCAGGACCTGCTTGCCCAGGTCGGTGTTGAACGCGGCCTTCTTGCCCGTGGAGTCGACGACGTCGCCGCCGAGACCGTAGATCGAGGCGGCGAAGTGCCAGCCGCCGTTGTTGCCGGCGCTGTACTCACCGAAGCCGGAGACCCCGCCGCCGATCTCGGCGATCTTGTCGGAGGCCGCGCGGACGTCTTCCCAGGTGGTGGGAGGCGAGTTGGGGTCAAGACCGGCCTGCTCGAAGAGCTTCCGGTTGATCAGCAGACCCATGGTGTAGTTGCTGGTCGGCAGGCCGTAGAGCTTGCCGTCCTGCTTCAGCACGTCCAGGACGTTGGGGTCGATGTCCTTCAGCGCGGGCACGGACTTGTCGTTGACGTACGCCGAGATGTCCTCGGCGCCGTCGTTGTCCAGCACCTGCTGAAGGTCGGTGAAGTAGGTGTAGTACACGTCGGGCTGGGACTTCGCCTTGAGCATCGCGGTGAAGCGCGGCGGCTCCAGGCACTGGCCCGGCGTGGACTTCCCGTTGATCTTGACGTTCGGGTACGTCTTGTTGAACTCCTTGACGTCCTCGTTCCACTCCTTCAACTCCGCGGCCTTCGCGGCCGGCGGCATACAGTCGATCGAGAGTGTCACCTTGGCCTTCGGGTCCAACGGCGCTGACGGGTCGGACGACCCGCCGCCGGAGTCGCCGTCGTCGTCGCTGCTGCTGCTGCTCGTGCCGCAGGCGGCGAGAGTCAGGGCGAGCACGGTGACAATGGCGGCCGCGGCGGTGCGGTCGGTACGGCGAATTCGGCGGAACCCAGCACTTCTCATCGATGGTCCCCTTCGGGCATGAGCGTGGAAGGCCCACGGCTGAAACTCTGCCGGGGCGCGGCACACTCAACCACCGTCGACAGGAGACCGCAAGATCTCGCGCCGTTTTCGTAAAAGTTTGACAGTCTTCCGCATCGGCCACGACCCGTGCGGGGGCCCGGAGTTGGACAGGGCGGGATTTGTCAGACAGGACCCGCAGGACGGCCACAGGGCCCCCGAGGGGGCCCTGGAAGGGGCTTGCAAGGGCCGCCGAGGCCGGTGGGCGACGGGAAGGGCCGGTGGCTGTCCGGCGGACCTAGCGCGGCGACTGCGCCGTGGAGCCGCGTACGACCAGCTCCGGCTCGAACAGCAGCTCGCCGGGCGGCACGGCGCCGCCCTGGATCTGGGCGCACAGCAGCTCCACCGCGGCGCGCCCCATCGCCTCGATGGGCTGACGGACCGTCGTCAGCGGGGGCTCGGTGCAGTTCATGAAGGCGGAGTCGTCGTACCCGACGACGGAGACCTCGCCGGGGACGTCGAGTCCGCGCCGGCGGGCGGCCCGTACGGCGCCGAGCGCCAGCGGGTCACTCGCGCAGATGATGCCGGTGACACCGCGGTCCAGCAGCCGCGCGGCGGCGGCCTGGCCGCCTTCCAAGGAGAACATCGACCGCTCGATGTACTCGTCGGGCAGGGACTCCCCCGCCGCCTTCACGGTCGCGAGGGCGGCGGCGAGCTTGCGCCGCGACGGTACGTGGTCGGCCGGGCCGAGGACGAGGCCGATGCGCTCGTGGCCCAGCGAAGCCAGGTGCCGCCACGCCTGCTCGACGGCGACGGCGTCGTCGCAGGAGATGGTGGGGAAGTCCAGGTTCTCTATGGGCGCGTTGATGAGCACGACCGGGATCTTGCGCTCGTGGAGCTGCCGGTAGTGCTCGTGGGGCGCGTCGGCCTGGGCGAAGAGGCCACCGGCGAAGACGACTCCGGACACCTGCTGCTGGAGCAGCAGCTCGACGTAGTCCGCCTCGGAGACGCCGCCCTTGGTCTGCGTGCACAGGACGGGGGTGAGCCCCTGCTGCGCCAGCGCGCCGCCGATCACCTCGGCGAAGGCCGGAAAGATCGGGTTCTGCAGCTCGGGCAGGACCAGGCCCACCAGCCTGGCGCGCTCGCCGCGCAGCTGGGTCGGCCGCTCGTACCCCAGCACGTCCAGCGCCGTCAGCACGGACTGCCGGGTGGCCTGGGAAACTCCCGGCTTGCCGTTGAGCACCCGGCTGACCGTGGCCTCGCTGACCCCAACCTTCTTAGCCACCTGAGCAAGTCGTCGCGTCATACACGCAAGACTAGCGCAAACAATGCAAGCTACTTACTTCTCAGCGTAAAGTCCCTGCACAGCCAGGGTGCCACCGCAGCGCCGCCGCGGTCCCGCCGTGGTGCCGCCCGAGGAGACCCCGGACGGCACCACGGCAGGGTGCCCTGCGCTACGGGTTGATATGGATCTTGAAGTTGGGCGTGGTGTTCTTCACGTCCAGAGCGTTGCCGCTCAGCGTCAGACCGTTGAACGTCACCTCACCGACCGCGGGACCCTGCCCCGCCTCCGGCAGCTCGTTCGCCCAGAGCCCGAAGCCCGACTTGGCATCGTAGGCGTCACCGCTCTTCTTCGCACCGGTGATCGAGATGTCGCTGAGGATCGTGTCCTTGATCGGGAACTGCGGCTGTCCTCCTACGTAGTTGGTCTGGAACATGACCCCGCTGTACGTCGGGTCGACGATGTCCACGTTGTTGATCCGGATGCCCTGGAACACCTTGGACGCGGAGAACAGCCAGATACCGGGGAACGTCTGCCCGCCCCAGAAGTGGCCGCCGGCTCTCACGATCGACACGTTCTCGATCGTCGTGGGCTCGGTCCCGAAGCCGTTCATCGGGTAGCCGAAGTCCAGCGAGCTGACCGTGATGCCCGAGTACACGAGCGTGTCCGCGATGTGGATGTTGCGGAAGGTGTTGTTGAAGCCGCCGTAGACGGCCACACCCGCCGCGCGCCAGGTCAGGATCGACGTCAGGTTCTCGTAGACGTTGTCCTTCATGTCCGCGCCGCCGGCGTCGATCGCCGAGAACAGCGCGAAGCTGTCGTCTCCCGTGGCCCGAGCCTCGTTGTTGGTCACGAGGTTGCCGGTGCTGCCGTTGGTCATGTTGATGCCGTCGGCGAACATGTCGCGGATACGGGAGTTCTTGATGGTCATGTCATCGGTGTTCGCGCCCCAGTAGAGGCACACCATGTGCTCGTTCCAGATGTTGTCGATCTCGATGTCACGCACGTTCGAGAAGTCGAACACCTTGCCCGGACCGTCGATACGCGAGGTGTAGTTGCCGAAGTACGCGAAGTTCTTGAACGACGAACCCGCGGCGGCGGCCTCGGCCCGGAAGCCGATGTCGGTGTTGTCCTGCGTCGACGGGGCGTGGAACTTGGTGTACCAGGGACCGGCGCCGATCACCTGCACGGGCTTGCCGTACACCTGGAACTTGCTGGCCGTCTGGTAGTCACCGGCGGGCAGGTAGACGCCCTTCAGGGTGCCGGTGTTGTCCATCCGGACCCGGTCCAGGGCGTTCTGCACGTCCTGGTGGGTGAATCCGGCCGGGACCGTGTAGGTGGCGGGGTCCGGGTTGGCGGTCGGTGCGACCTGCTCCAGGTTGATGAAGTCGATCGCGTAGTTGGTGTTGTTGGCCGCGTCCTTCTGCAGCTTGATCTTGCTGCCCGCCGGGACGGTCTTGCCCAGCATCACGTTCGCCTCGTCGTAGATGTGACGGGGCGCGCCCTGGCCCGGGGAGTTGCCCGGTCCCGCCTCGGCGCCGTACAGCCAGGCGTACTTGGACGTGAGGTCGATCGCCTTGAGGAAGACGCCGTCCACATAGACGTTGAGCGTGGAGTTGATGCCCCCGCCGCTCGCGGAGTCGGGAATGGAGAAGCGGGTCACCAGGGTGTTGGTGCTGGCCCGGGTGGTGAACTCGACGAACTCGCCGGTCGCGTCGAGGTTGACGGCCCTGCGGCCCGACGCCTCGCCCGCGATGTCGCCGATGGTCCTGTTGGGACCGACCTTCGTCGCGCCGCCGCCGGTGGTGCCGTCCTCGGCCTCGTACATGTCGAACGGCATGTTGGCGCCGCGGCCGACGAACAGCGACTGGGAGCTGGTGTTGTTCTCGCGCTTGACCGGCACCTCGTTGGCGTCGTCGGCGAGCACCACCTTCACGGTGAACGAGCCGTTGGCGGCGGCCCAGGTACCGAGCGAGACCGGCGCCGCGGTGGCGCCCGCCGCGATGACTCCGCTGTGCGCGCCGGTGAGGGTCTTCACCGTGGCGCCGTCGGAGTTGAGCACGGTCAGGGTGATGCCGTGGCTGCCGCCCGCGGAGGCGACGGTGCCCTGGTTCTTGACCGTGACGGAGAAGTTGACCGTGTCACCGGCCGCCGGGGCGGACGGAGAGGTGCCGAGGGTCGCCACCAGGTCCGAGCTGGCGACCGGCTTCACCACCAGCGGGGCCGATGCGGTGTAGGTGTTGTTGGTCTCGTTCTGCTCGATCACCGCTTCCGCCACGTCGGCGACCGCGCTGAGTTCGTAGGAGCCGGCGTCGCGCGGACCGATCGCGGCGCTGACATTGGCCGACGCGCCGGGGGCGAGGGTGCCCACCGCCGCCGTGCCGACCTTGGAGTCACCGAGGCGGAACTCCAGGGAGCTGGCCGCCGCGGCGACCGTGCCGTTGTTGCGTACCGTCGCCGACAGCGTGATCGGGTTCGACTCGACCGGCTCGGCGGGGGACGCGGTCACGGCCGTGACCTGGAGGTCCGGGTTGGGTGCCGGCTCGCCCAGCACCTGGAACTCGGCCACCTGGCCCGCACCGGAACCGGTGTTGGAGGTGAACTTGAGCTGGACGTCCGCGACGTTCCCCGAGATCGGGATGGTCACCTGGTTCCCGGAGGCCGGGTTGAACGCGTAGTCCTTCGCGGCGGCCAGGCTGGTGAAGGCCGTGGCGTTCTGCTCGCGCCCCAGCACCTGGATGTTCTGGGTACGCGCTCCCCAGCTGCTGTCCGGGTTGAGCTTGACGACGACGCTCTCGGTGGAGGCGTTGGCGCCCAGCTTCACGGTCAGCGTGTTGGGGTAACTGCCCCCGGCGCCTTCCCAGTAGGTCGACGTCGAGTTGTCGTTGGCGTTGGCCGCGACGAACGTGTGGACCACGGAGGAGGCGCTGATCGGCTTGCCGACGGCGAGGTTGGAGACCGAGCCGGTGCTGCCGGTGCGGATCACCGTGTTGCTGTTGCCCGACTGGTTGCCCGCCGCGTCCTTGGCCCGTACGAAGTACGAGACCGTGGTGCTGGCCGGCTGGGTGTCGGTGAAGGTCAGGACGTTGCCCGCGACGCTGTCGCGCAGCACGTTGTTGGCGTAGACGTCGTAACCGGTGACCGCCGTGTTGTCGCTGGACGCCTGCCAGGTGAGCTTGACCTGGGTCGGCGAGGGCGAGGTGTGGGCGAGGCCGGTGGGCGCGGTCGGCGCCTGGGTGTCGCCGCCCGGGGGCTTGCGGGTGACGGTGTTGCTGTTGCCCGACGTGTTGCCGGCCGCGTCCTTGGCCCGTACGTAGTACGAGACGTCGGCGTTGCCGGGCTGGGTGTCGGTGAAGGTGGTGACGTTGCCCGCGACGCTGGTGCGCAGCACGTTGTTGGCGTAGATGTCGTAGCCGGTGACCGCCGTGTTGTCGGTCGACGCCTTCCAGGTCAGCTTGATCTGACCGGAGGCGGGCTCGGTGAACGCCAGCTCGGTGGGCGCGGTCGGCGCCTGGGTGTCGCCCGTCTCGGGGCCGTAGATCTCCAGCTCGGAGACCTGGGCGGCGGGCTGGCCGGAGTTGGCGGTGACCAGGACCCGGACGTAGCGCGTGGTGGTGGCGTCGAAGGGGATCGTCACCGTGTTACCGGACCCGGGCGCGAACTGGTACGCCTTGGAGGTGGTCAGGTCGGTGAAGGCCGTCCCGTTGGTGCTGCCCTGGAGCTTGAGGGTCTGGCTCCTGGCGCCCCAGCCGTCGGGCAGTTTCAGTACGACGCTGTTGATGCCGACGGACGAGCCGAGGTCGGCCTGGAGCCACTGCGGGAGGGCGCCGTTGCGGCTCTCCCAGTAGCTGGCCTTGTTGCCGTCGTTGGCGTTGGCCGCCGCGTACACCTCGGTGTGGCTGCTCTCGGTGAGCGTCCGGCCGGCGGCGAGGTTCACCGACGCCGCCGCGGCCTTGTGGACCTGGAGCTCGGCGAGCTGGCCCGCGGACGCGACGGAGTTCTTCGTGATGTTCACGCGGACGTAACGCGTCCGGGTGGCGGGGAAGGAAATGCTGACCTCGTTGGCCTCGCCCGGACTGAACGTGTACGAGGCGGAGGTCTTCAGAGTGGCGAAGCTCGTGCCGTCGGCACTGCCCTGGACGGCCAGGGTCTGCCGTCTGGTCTCCCAGTCCGCGGGAAGCTTCAGCGTGACCTCGTCGATCCGGGCGGCGGAGCCCAGATCGGTCTGCACCCACTGGGGGAGGCTCTTGCCGGAGCCCTGCCAGTAGGTCGACTGGTTGCCGTCCGCGACCATCCGTGCGGAGTGGTCGCTCGATGCGCTGCTCGCCGCCGCGGTACTGCCCGCGGCGATGTTGGGGCCGTCGGCCGCCGAAGCGGTGAGCGACGGCACGCCGACCATCAGGAGACTGGTGGTGACGGCGGCGGAGATCGCCCGCCATCTCCATCGTTGAGATCTCATGTATCCCCGATCTTCGGCCTCGGCGCGGGGGCGGCGAGGCGCGGCTCTGTCTGCATGGCTGGTGCCACCTGGCTGATGCGACAAGCGTTTTCTGCACTGACGAGCGGGATCTTTTGCGTTACGCGGTCAGAGAGTTGCAGAGAAATGCGAGAGCGTCCACAGGTCCGACAGAACCAAGTCGGCCGTTCTCTGGCTCGAAAACACCCAAGACGGACCCACCAGCCCCTATCAGTCAGCTTTCCAGCGAACTTTCGGCACACTGCAAGCGCGCCGCAAATCACGTAAGTCATTTGCGTCATTCTGGAAATTTCAGAAAGACACCTGCGCCGTCTACCGTTCGTACGCATGAGCGCCGGACCGACGACCCCCCAGCGACGACGGCGATTCGGCTGGCCACGGCGCGTCTTCTCCCAGGTGCTGCTGATGCAGCTGGCCATCGCCGCGGGCACCGCCGTGCTCGCCACCGGGCTGTTCCTCAGGCCCCTGAGCGACCAGCTCGACGACCAGGCGATGCGCAGGGCGCTCGCGATCGCCGAGACCACCGCGTCCGAGCCGGTGGCGCAGGCGCTGCTGACGTCGAAGCCCTCGCTCGACGGACCGGTGCAGCAGGAGGCCGAACGCATCAGACGGGCCACCGGCGCCGAATACGTCGTGATCATGGACAGACGCGGAGTCCGCTGGTCACACACGGACACCGGCCAGATCGGCAGGGTCGTCTCCACCGACCCCAGCGAGGCGATCGCCGGCAAGGACGTCATGGAGATTGACAGCGGCACCCTCGGCCGCTCGGCGCGCGGCAAGGTCCCGCTGCGCGACACGTCGGGGAAGATCATCGGCGCCGTCTCGGTGGGTATCGCGTACGACAGCGTCCGCGAGCGCCTGCTGGCCACGATCCCCGGACTGCTCGCGTACGCGGGCGGCGCCCTCGCTGTCGGCGCGCTGGCCGCCTACCTGATCTCCAGGCGACTCCAGCGGCAGACCCACGACCTGGCCTTCTCCGACATCTCGGCGCTGCTCGTGGAGCGCGAGGCGATGCTGCACAGCCTGCGCGAGGGCGTGATCGCCCTTGACGGGACGGGGAGGATCCGGCTGATGAACGACGAGGCGCAGCGGCTGCTGGGCCTCGGGCCCGAGGCCACGGGACAGCCGCTCGACGTGGTGCTGGGCCCCGGCCGTACCACCGACGTGCTGGCGGGCCGGGTGGCCGGCGACGACCTGCTGGCCGTGAGCGGCGGCCGGGTGCTCATCGCCAACCGGATGCCGACCGACGACGGCGGCGCGGTCGCCACGCTCCGTGACCGTACGGAGCTGGAACAGCTGGGCCGGGAGCTGGACGCCACCCGCGGTCTCATCGACGCGCTGCGCGCGCAGGACCACGAGCACGCCAATCGGATGCACACGCTGATGGGGCTGCTGGAGCTGGAGATGCACGAGGAGGCCGTGGAGTTCGTGACCGAGGTCGTCGGCGTGCACCGGGCGACCGCCGAGCAGGTCACCGAGCGCATCCACGATCCGCTGCCGGCCGCCCTGCTGGTCGGCAAGGCCACCGTCGCCGCCGAGCGGGGCGTCTCGCTGCGTATCTCGACGGCCACCCTGCTGCCCGACCGGGTGGTCGACCCGCAGGGGCTGGTCACCGTGCTGGGCAATCTCGTGGACAACGCGCTGGACGCGGCGGCCGGCTCCGAGGACCCGCGCATCGAGGTGGAGGTACGCGCCGAGGGCCGTACGGTCGTCCTGCGGATCTCCGACAGCGGCCCCGGAGTCCCGCCGGAGCAGCGCGAACTGATCTTCACCGAAGGCTGGACGACGAAGGAACTGCCCACCCACGGCAGGCGCGGACTGGGCCTCGCCATGGTGCGCAGGCTCGCCGAGCGTCAGGGGGGCAGCGCGCGCGTCGCCGAATCCGCCGACGGGGGCGCGGAGTTCACCGTCGTACTGCCCGAGGCACTGGCCGAGGCGGCTGATGCCGTACGGGACTCTTCCCTCGACGAGACGGCCGGCGCCGCGCCGGCCGCCGTGCCGGACGCCGTGCCACCGGATGATCTCGTGCGCGATCCGGCGGGGCCCGTCACCACAGGAGAGACACGATGATCGACGTACTGGTCGTGGACGACGACATCCGGGTCGCCGACATCAACACCGCCTATGTGGCGAAGGTGGCCGGGTTCCGGGTCGTCGCCAAGGCGCACTCGGCGGCGGAGGCACTCACCCGGCTCGCCGAGCGGCCCGTCGACCTGATCCTTCTCGACCACTATCTGCCCGACCGCAACGGGCTCTCGGTGGTACGGGATCTGCGCGGGCTCGGCCACCGCACCGACGTGATCATGGTGACCGCCGCGCGCGACGTGGCGACCGTCCAGTCGGCGATGCGCCACGGGGCGCTCCAGTACCTGGTCAAGCCCTTCAACTTCGCCGGGCTGCGCACCAAGCTGGAGGCGTACGCGACGCTGCGCCGCACGCTGGAGGGCGGCGGCGAGGCCGAACAGGCCGACGTGGACCGGATGTTCGGGGCGCTGTCGGCGTCGGCCGCGCCGCCCGCGCTGCCCAAGGGCCACTCGCCGAGCACCGCCGAGGTGGTACGCCAGGTGCTGCTCGGCGCCGAAGGGCCGCTCTCCGCGCACGAGATCGCGGAGAGCGCGGGCATGAGCCGGCAGACGGCGCAGCGGTATCTCAAGCTGCTGGAGCGGGCGGGGCGGGTACGGCTCAGCCTCCGGTACGGGGAGACGGGCCGCCCCGAGCACCGGTACGCGTGGGCGACGAGCGGCTGAGCCCCGGGGGCCCGGGGCCGCCGGTCAGACCGCGCCCGCGCCCGTGAGTGAACGCACCTCGGACTCCGCGTGCTTGGCCTCGTCCGCCCGTTCCCGCGAGAGGACCGTGCCGAGCCAGCCTGACAGGAAGCCGAGCGGGATCGAGACCAGGCCCGGGTTCTGGAGCGGGAAGACCTGGAAGTCCACGCCTGGGAAGATCGCCTCCGGGCTGCCGGAGACGACGGGTGAGAACACCACCAGTAGCACGGCCGGCACCAGCCCTCCGTACACCGACCAGACCGCTCCCCGCGTGGTGAAGTTCCGCCAGAACAGCGAGTAGAGCAGCACGGGCAGATTGGCCGAGGCGGCGACGGCGAACGCGAGACCGACCAGGAATGCGACGTTGAGATCGCGGGCGAGCAGCCCGAGCGCGATGGCCACGGCGCCGATACCGGCCGCGGCGAACCTGGCCACGGCGACCTCGCTCCGAGGCTTGGCGTGCTGCTTGACGTGCCCCTTGGTGTGTCCCTTGGCATGCGCCTTGACGTGCGCCTTGACGTGCGCGTTGACGTGCGGCTTTCCCTTGCGGTGAGGCTGCTTGAGCGAGGCGTAGAGGTCATGAGCGACCGAGGCCGACGAGGCGAGGGTGATGCCCGCGACGACGGCGAGGATCGTCGCGAAGGCGACGGCGGCGACCACGGCGAAGAGAACCGTTCCGCCGGTGGAACCCGCGCCACCGCCCAGGTCGAGGGCGAGCAGCGGCACCGCCGTGTTCCCCGCCGCGCTCGACGCGCGCACCTCGTCGGTGCCGACCACGGCGGCGGCGCCGAAGCCGAGCACGATCGTCATCAGATAGAAGCTCCCGATGAGCCCGATGGACCAGACGACCGAGCGGCGCGCGGCGCGTGCGGTCGGCACGGTGTAGAAGCGGGACAGGATGTGCGGCAGCCCGGCCGTACCGAGCACCAGGGCGAGCCCCAGGCTCATGAAGTCGAAGCGCGCGGTCCAGCCCCCGCCGTAGGCGAGCCCGGGTGACAGGAACTCCTTGCCGTGGCCGCTGCGTTCGGCCGCGGTCGTGAGCAGGGCGTTGAAGTCGCCGTGGAAACGGAGCAGTACGAGCACGGTCAGCGCGATCGTGCCGCCCATCAGCAGGACGGCCTTGACGATCTGGATCCAGGTGGTGGCCCGCATCCCGCCGAGCGTCACATAGACGACCATCAGCGCGCCGACGCCGATCACCGTCCACGCGCGCGCCGCCTCGCTCGTGCCCCCCAGCAGCAGCGCGACCAGACTGCCCGCCCCGACCATCTGCGCCACCAGATAGAGAACGGACACCGCGACGGAGGACGTTCCCGCCGCGATCCTGACCGGGCGCTCCCGCATCCGCGCGGCGACGACGTCGGCCAGCGTGAACCGGCCGCAGTTACGGACGAGTTCGGCCACCAGCAGCAGGACGACGAGCCAGGCGACGAGGAAGCCGACGGAGTAGAGCATGCCGTCGTAGCCGTAGAGGGCGATGAGACCGGAGATACCGAGGAAGGAGGCGGCCGACATGTAGTCGCCCGCGATGGCGAAACCATTCTCCATGGGCGAGAAGAGGCGTCCGCCCGTGTAGAACTCCTCCGCCGAGCCGTGCCGGTCGCGGCTCACCCAGGTGGTGATGCCGAGGGTGACGGCAATGAACGCGCTGAACAGCAGCAGCGCCAGGGTCTGGTGGTCGCCGCTCATCGCCGCCGCTCCCCTGCCGGCGCCGTCTCGAACTCCCGCGTCCTCGTCCGGTCGAAGACGCTCCAGCGCAGATCGAGCGCGTCCCGGTCCCGGTGCAGCCGGGCATGGCGGGAGTACGCCCAGGTCAGCAGGAAGGTGCTGAGGAACTGGCCCAGTCCGGCGACCATCGCCACGTTCACGGCCCCCGCCACCGGGCGCGCCATCAGACCGGGCGCCGTGGTCGCGGCGACGACATACGCCAGGTACCAGAGCAGGAAGGCGAGGGTGGCCGGGACGACGAACCGGCGGTAGCGGCGGCGTACCTCCTGGAAGGCGGCGCTGCGCTGGACCTCCAGATAGATGTCGGCCGGGGCGGGACCCGTGGCCGTGGCCGTGGCGGGTTCGACGGGTGTCGTCGGTGTGCCCGTACCGTCCAGTTCGCCCCAGCCGGAGGCTGGCGCGTCGTACCAGGGGTCGTCGGTCCGCACTGCTGCGGCGTCGCGCCCTTCCTGCTTCTCCACCGGTCAACTCTCCTTGTCAGCGGGCCATTTCGGCCGCGCCCCAAGGATGGTCGGAACGGGAGGATCCCGGACTCCTCTCTCCCCCGACTTCACCCCATCAGGTGATGTTTGTCCCGGGTGGCCGGATGAGCCCGTGCTGATAGGCGTAGCGCACCGCCTGCGCCCGGTCGCGTACCCCGGACTTGGCGAAGATGTTGTTGATGTGGGTCTTCACCGTGGCCGCCCCGATGTGCAGCCGCCGGGCGATCTCGTGGTTGGAGAGCCCTTCGGCGACCAGGGACAGCACCTCGGTCTCGCGGGCGGTGAGCCCGTCGGGAACCGTCTCGCGCTCCGGTATGCCCGGGACCGCGCTGACCCGCTCCAGCAGCCGCCGCTGTACGCCGGGGGCGAGTCCGGCGTCCCCGGCCATGACGTCCTGGACGGCCTTGACGATCTCGTCACCGCCCGCGTCCTTGGTCAGATAGCCGCGCGCGCCGGCCCGCAGGGCGGGGAACAGCGAGTCGTCGTCGGCGTAGGTGGTGAGCACCACGACCTGGGTCGCCGGATACCGCTCGCGGATACGGCGGGTCGCCTCGACCCCGTCGCAGCGCGGCATGCGCAGGTCCATCAGGACCACGTCGGGGGCGAGTTCACCGACGAGGGCCACCGCCTCCTCGCCGTCCTTCGCCGCCCCGACGACCTCGATGCCGGGCAGCAGCCCGAGCAGCATGACGATGCCCTCACGCACCACGGCCTGGTCGTCGGCCACGATCACCCGGGCCGTCACGCGGGCACTCGCAGGCGCACGGTGAAGCCCTTCGTCTCGAACTGGTCCGGCGGTCCGGAGCCGTACGGGCCTTCGCCGACGGCGCCTTCCACGGAGGCCGCGGGCCCGGCCTCCAGACTGCCGCCGAGCAGTTCGGCACGCTCCCGCATCCCCAGGAGACCGTAGCCGGAGCCGGAGGCGCCGAGTTCGGTGCCCGGCGCGTCCGCGCCGTCGTCCCGTACCTCCAGGGTCACCGCGTCCCGCGCGTACTCCAGTCGCATCCTCACGTCCGCCCCCGGGGCGTGCTTGCGCGCGTTCGTCAGGGCCTCCTGCGCGACGCGCCGTACCGCCTGCGACGCCTCGGCGGGCAGCAGCCGCGGCTCCCCCACGACCTCGGTCCGCACCCCGTCGAGCGCCAGCTCCCGCAGGTAGTCCTCGACGGGCACCAGTTGGCCCCGGAGGGCGGAGAGCGCCTGGCGCGTCTCCGCCAGACCCTGCCGGGCCATGCTCCGCGCCTCCACCACGCGCCGGAGCACCTGCTCGCGGTCGTACCCGCCCTCGATCTGGAGGCGTGCCGCCTCCAGATGCACGAGCTGCGCCGAGAGGCTGTGGGCCAGCACGTCGTGGATCTCGCGGGCGATCCTGGCCCGCTCCGCCAGCGCCGCCGACTCGGCCTCGGCGGCCCGCGCGGCGCGCTCCTGTGCCAACATCCGGAACCCGGCACCGCGCGCCTGGGCGTCGAGCCGCAGGGTGTAGCCGCCGAGCAGGACGGAGCCCATGGTCACCACCACGGCCAGAGGCTCCTCGGTGTTCGCCAGCAGGACGACCGCGGACAACACCGCCCAGACGCAGAGGGCCGCCGCCATCGGCAGTCTGTCCACCGCGAGGACGGCGGCCAGGACCCAGAGCAGCACGGCTGTCCCGTCGGCCCCCGCCGCGTGCGCGCCGCCGCCCAGCAGCGTGAACAGGAGAAGCATCGCCAGAGAGGGGACCAGCCGGCGCGCGACGGTCCACCGGCGGAAGGCCAGCACGGCCGCCAGGAAACAGACCAGGCCCAGCACGGGCAGGACCACCAGCCAGCCGTGGAAGACCTCCGCCAGGTACGCGCTCGCGACCAGCCACAGGGCCAGCGCACCCGACAGCAATGCGTCCAGCACCTTCCTGATGGGCGGCGCGCCCACCCGGCTCAGCGCCTCTCTGCTCGGCCACGCGGTCCCCGCAGCGATCTGCATTCCGAAGCCCTCTCTCTCGGCTTCGATGTTACGGAGCGCGACGGCCTTCCGAATCCCCTCCCAGGGGGAGCCGCGAACGGCGCCGGGCTCCACCCGTGGGTGGAGCC
>NZ_JBHUUW010000102.1:0-19953 GCF_042670825.1 Streptomyces sp. NPDC057137
GGGGAAGTCCCGAGTCCCGGGACTTCCCCTCCACCACGCGTACGCGTAGTTGGCGGCCCCGTACAGCTCAGCGGACCCGGCTCAGCGGACCGGGTTCAGCAGACCCGCGCCGGAGTCCCCGGGCGTTCCCAGATCGCCTGCACCCGCTTGCCCTCGGGCAGCGGCCGGATCTCCACGCGGGTCGCCAGCCTCGTCACCATGTGCCAGCCGAATCCGCCACCGCCGCCGAAGTCGGGGTCGCGCGGCACCGGCATCCGGGGGCTCGAATCGTCGATCTCCACCACCAACGACTCCTGCGCGGCCGTGAGATGGAGCCGCCACCAGCCCGAGGTGTGCCGGACGGCGTTCGAGACGAGTTCGGACACGACGAGGAGCACCGCGTCCAGGTCGGCCCAAGGGCAGTGCTGCGTAAGGAAGTCGGCGGCGGCCTGGCGGGCCGACGCGGTGTCCCGGTGCGGTGATTCGACGATCACCAAGTGCGGCTCTTTCATCTCAATCGCTCGCTTACCCCGTTTCCGGGAATCCATCAAGCGCCGCCCCGGGATGCTGCCCGGCCGGACGGAAATACGTTACCCGGCCAATACCACGAATGGGGGTACTCCATCCGCGGTCGGTGCCGAACGCGCGGCTGTCCGGCCACGGCGAAGGCCGCCCCCCGCGCGTACGCGATCATGGGTGGGACCCTCGGCCCCGTGGTCTACTTCGGATACGGGGCGTGCCGCCCCCTCGGCCGGCCACGGCAGAACCACCACCCGCAGAGAAGTGACCGCCCGCAGTGCGACTGAACAAGCTCGACGAACGCATCGTGCACGCCCTCGCCGAGGACGCCCGCCGTTCCTTCGCGGACATCGGCTCCGAGGTCGGCCTCTCGGCGCCCGCCGTGAAGCGGCGCGTCGACCGGCTGCGCGCCGAAGGCGCCATCACCGGCTTCACCGTGCGGGTGGATCCGGCGGCGCTCGGCTGGGAGACCGAGGGGTTCGTCGAGATCTACTGCCGGCACAAGACCTCGCCCGAGGACATCCGGCGTGGTCTGTCGCGCTACCCGGAGGTGGTGTCCGCCTCGACCGTCACGGGCGACGCCGACGCCGTGGTCCAGGTCTTCGCCTCCGACATGCGCCACTTCGAGCGGGTGCTCGAACTGATCGCGGGGGAGCCGTACGTGGAGCGTACGAAGTCGGTACTGGTGCTCTCGCCGCTGCTCAGGCGCTTCTCGTCGGGCGCGCCCGGCTGACGCGGATCGGTACGGCGCCGGGGCTCCCGTCCCCTGTTCGGGAGCCCCGGGTCTCACGGTGCGGCGAAAGCCCGCTCCGCTGCCGTTGTGGTGCGCCCGGTTCTTCCCGGGCGACATCACCCTCCCGCACGGGGCCCCTCCGGGGCGTCAGACCACGGTCCCCCATCCACTCCGTCGCACGACGGGGAACCGGCTACGACCAGCGACGCAACGAATCGCCGTTTCCGGGCCCGAACACGCAACGAATGCCCCGCCCACACGCAACAGAGGCGCCTTGTCGCGGCGGAAGTCGGAGCCGTACCGTCGATACGTCCCCCGCACACATGACTTCCCGAGGTCCGCCATGCCGTCGTCGCGTATCGCCCTGCTCCAGAGCTCCGGCCGGCCCGGTGACGCCGTGAAGAATCTTGAGGTCATCGCGGGTGCGGCGCGTGCGGCGGCGGCCGGCGGGGCGGGGCTGCTGGTCTGTCCGGAGATGTTCCTCACCGGCTACGCGATCGGCGCCGACGTGTCCCGGCTGGCCGAGCCCGCCGACGGTCCGGCCGCCGAGGCCGTGGCCCGTATCGCGGACGAGCACGGCATCGCGGTGCTGTACGGCTACCCGGAGCGGGCGGGCGACGGCGCGCGCGTCCACAACTCCGCGCAGCTCATCGGCCCGGACGGCTCGTCCCTCGCCAACTACCGCAAGACCCACCTCTTCGGCGGCTTCGAGCGGGAGTGGTTCACGCCGGGCGACACCCCGGTCGTGCAGGCCGAACTCGGCGGCCTGCGGGTCGGGATCATGATCTGCTACGACGTCGAGTTCCCGGAGAACGTACGCGCCCACGCGCTCGCCGGGACCGATCTGCTGCTGGTGCCCACCGCGCAGATGCACCCGTTCCAGTTCGTCGCCGAATCGGTCGTCCCGGTGCGCGCCTTCGAGAACCAGCTGTACGTGGCGTACGTGAACCGGACCGGGCCCGAGGGCGAGGGCGCGTCCGCGTTCGAGTTCGTCGGGCTGAGCTGTCTGGCGGGGCCGGACGGCACCACGCGCGCGCGGGCCGGACGCGGCGACGAGCTGCTGTTCGGGGACGTCGACCCCGAGCTGCTACGGGCCTCCCGCGCCGCCAACCCGTATCTGCGCGACCGGCACCCCGGCCTGTACGGCTCGCTTCACTGACCGCGACCGCGACCGCGACCGCGACCGCTCCGCGACCCTCCCGCCCCGCCGCTCACGCCCGCCCCGCAAGGAGTCCGTACCCCATGACGTCCACGGTGCCCACCTCCGTCCAGCACCCCGAGGCACAGCCGCCGGCCGGCCTGCCGCCGATCACCATGTTCGGTCCGGACTTCCCGTACGCCTACGACGACCACCTCGCCCACCCCGCGGGCCTCGGCCAGATCCCGGCCACCGAGCACGGCGCCGAGGTCGCGGTCATCGGCGGGGGCCTCTCCGGCATCGTCGCCGCGTACGAACTGATGAAGATGGGCCTGCGGCCGGTCGTGTACGAGGCCGACCGGATCGGCGGCCGGCTGCGCACCGTCGGCTTCGACGGCTGCGATCCCGAACTGACCGCCGAGATGGGCGCGATGCGCTTCCCGCCGTCGTCCACCGCGCTCCAGCACTACATCGACCTGGTGGGCCTGGTCACCGAGCCGTTCCCCAACCCCCTCGCCCCCGGCACCCCTTCGACCGTCGTGGACCTCAAGGGCGAGTCGCACTACGCCGAGACGATCGACGATCTGCCGCAGGTCTACCGTGACGTGATGGCCGCCTGGAACACCTGTCTGGAGGAGGGCGCCGACTTCTCCGACATGAACCGCGCCATGCGCGAGCGCGACGTGCCGCGTATCCGGGAGATCTGGGCGCGGCTGGTGGAGAAGCTCGACAACCAGACCTTCTACGGCTTCCTCTGCGACTCCGACGCCTTCAAGTCCTTCCGGCACCGGGAGATCTTCGGCCAGGTCGGCTTCGGTACCGGCGGCTGGGACACCGACTTCCCCAACTCCATCCTGGAGATCCTGCGCGTCGTCTACTCCGAGGCCGACGACCACCACCGCGGCATCGTCGGCGGCAGCCAGCAACTGCCGCTGCGTCTCTGGGACCGCGAGCCCGCCAAGATCACGCACTGGCCGCCCGGCACCTCGCTCTCCTCCCTGCACGGCGGCGAGCCGCGCGGCGCCGTGACCCGGCTGCACCGCACGGCGGGGGACAGGATCACCGTCACCGACGCCTCGGGGGACATCCGCACCTACCGTGCCGCCGTCTTCACCGCGCAGTCCTGGCTGCTGCTCTCGAAGATCGACTGCGCAGACTCGCTCTTCCCGATCGACCACTGGACGGCGATGGAGCGCACCCACTACATGGAGTCGTCCAAGCTGTTCGTGCCGGTGGACCGGCCGTTCTGGCTGGACAAGGCCGTCGACGACCGGGGCGACCCGACCGGCCGCGACACGATGTCGATGACCCTCACCGACCGGATGACGCGCGGCACCTACCTCCTGGACAACGGGCCGGACAAGCCGGCCGTCATCTGCCTCTCGTACACCTGGTGCGACGACAGCCTGAAGTGGCTGCCGCTGTCGGCGAACGAGCGGATGGAGGTGATGCTGAAGTCGCTCGGCGAGATCTATCCGAAGGTGAACATCCGCGAGCACGTCATCGGCAGCCCGGTGACGGTGTCATGGGAGAACGAGCCTTATTTCATGGGCGCGTTCAAGGCGAACCTGCCGGGTCACTACCGCTACCAGCGCCGCCTGTTCACCCACTTCATGCAGGACCGGCTCCCCGCCGACAAGCGCGGGATCTTCCTGGCGGGTGACGACATCTCGTGGACGGCGGGGTGGGCGGAGGGCGCCGTACAGACCGCGCTGAACGCCGTGTGGGGCGTGCTGACCCACTTCGGCGGCGCCACGGACGCGACGAACCCGGGGCCGGGGGACGTGTACGACGAGATCGCGCCCGTGGAACTGCCGGAGGACTGAGCGGTACGAGCCGTGGGTCCGGCCCGTTCAGCGCTCCTTGTCGCCGTCGCCGTTACCGTCGTCGTACGTGGACGTGCCGGAGTCGAGCAGCGGTCCGTCGCCCTTCAGATGCGGTGGGGCGAAGGCGCGCAGCACGTGGTAGCCGACGACGACGACGAGCGTGCCGAGTGCGATTCCGCCGAGTTCGAAGCTGTCGGTGAACTTCAGGCTGACGCCGCCGACACCGATGATGATGCCCGCGGCCGCCGGCACCAGATTCAGCGGATTGCGCAGATCCACCCCGGCGTTGATCCAGATCTGCGCGCCGAGCAGGCCGATCATGCCGTAGAGGATGACGGTGATCCCGCCCAGCACACCGCCGGGAATCGCGGCCACGACGGCGCCGAACTTCGGGCAGAGGCCGAAGAGGAGGGCGAAACCGGCGGCGGCCCAGTACGCCGCGGTCGAGTACACGCGGGTCGCCGCCATCACGCCGATGTTCTCGGAGTACGTGGTGTTGGGCGGCCCGCCGACGGCGGTGGAGAGCATCGAGGCGGCGCCGTCGGCGGCGATCGCCGTGCCGAGCTTTCCGTCGAGCGAGTTGCCGGTCATCTCGCCGACGGCCTTCACATGCCCGGCGTTCTCCGCGATGAGCGCGATCACGACCGGCAGTGCGACCAGGATCGCCGACCACTCGAAACTCGGTGCGTGGAAGTCGGGCAGACCTATCCAGTCGGCCTTGCCCACCAGGGACAGGTCGAGACGCCAGTGGTCCACGGACTCGGCGCCGCCCGCGGGGGAGTGGATCTTGCCGAAGACCTGGTCGAAGACCCAGGAGATGCCGTAACCGAAGAGCAGACCGAGGAAGATCGCGATACGTGACCAGAAGCCGCGCAGACAGACCACGGCCAGCGCGGTGAACACCATCACCAGCAGCGCGGTCCACTGGTCCTGCGGCCAGTACGTCTTGGCGGAGACCGGCGCCAGATTGAACCCGATGAGCATCACGACCGCGCCCGTCACGACGGGCGGCATCGCGGCATGGATGATCCGGGCGCCGAAGCGCCGCACCGCCAGCCCCGAGAGGAAGAGCACGACGGCGACGACGAAGACCGCGCCGGTCACCGTGGCGCTGTCGCCGCCCGACGCCCGGATGGTGGCGGCGACCCCCACGAAGGAGAGTGAGCAGCCGAGATAGCTGGGCACCTGGCCGCGTGTGGCCAGCAGGAAGATGACCGTCGCGACGCCGGACATCATGATCGCGAGGTTGGGGTCGAGGCCCATCAGGACGGGCGCGACGAACGACGCGCCGAACATGGCCACCACGTGCTGGGCGCCGAGTCCGGCCGTACGGGGCCAGGAGAGCCGTTCGTCGGGGCGTACGACGGCGCCGGGCGCCGGCGTGCGCCCGTCGCCGTGCAGGGTCCAGCGCACACCGAGCTTCATGAGGGGTGGCTCCACTTCCGAATACAGGGCCGATACAGGGCCGATACAGGGCCGAACGAATACCGGCCGAAAAGATCAGGTCATGGTAGGGCCTGCTGTCGGCCGGTCTCAGCTCGCCTCCCCTGGGAGGTTCTGCTACCTGAATCACGTCCGGACCATTGTCCGTTGGAGCCGGGTACCTCTACGCTCACAGCTCGCATGGTCCTGTTCATGAACATCATTCACATACATGATGGGAGTGCTCGATGAGGAGCAGAACCCCACGGCGCCTCGGCACCCTGCTCGCCGTCTCGGCGGCGCTGGCCGCCGTTCTCGTACCCGCGACGTCCTCGTCCGCCGGCGAGGCCCGGCACGGCAACGCCCGTAAGGCCCCCGCGACGGTCGTCATCGACGGGCAGCGCATGCAGGACGCCAAGGCCCGGCTCGACCGGGGTGACCCCGCACTGCGCAAGGCGGTGGGCCAACTCACCGCCACCGCCGACAAGTACCTGAACCAGGGCCCCTGGACCGTCACCGACAAACCCAAGCCGGCGCCCAGCGGCGATCCGCACGACTACCTCAGCCAGGCCCCGTACTGGTGGCCGTCGCAGCCCAAGACCGAGGAGAACCCCTGGGGTTGCCCGTACGTCAACCGCGACGGCGAGCGCAATCCCGAGGTCGACACGGGCACCGACCGCCCCGACATCGGGAAGGTTTTCAACTCCACCACCAGCCTCAGCCTCGCCTGGTACTACACGGGCGACAAGAAGTACGCGGAGCACGCCGCCAAGATCCTGCGTACCTGGTTCGTCGACCCCGCGACGCGCATGAACCCGAATCTGAACCACGGGCAGTTCATCCCGTGCAAGTACGACGGCCGCGCGATCGGGATCATCGACTTCTCGCAGCAGTACACCAGCGTCCTCGACGCGCTCGCGATCCTGGAGACCGGCGCTCCGGGCTGGACCAAGGCCGACCGGACCGGCATGCGGTCCTGGAACGAGGACTTCCTCGACTGGCTCGTCGACTCCCCCTTCGGCAAGGAGGAGTCGGCGGCCCAGAACAACCACGGCACCTTCATGGACATGCAGGTCGCCGGTCTCGCGCTCGCCACCGGCGACAAGGCGCTCGCCCGCAAGGCCGTCAAGGACGCGCGGGCGAAGCGGATCGACACCCAGATCAAGGGCGACGGTACCCAGCCGCAGGAGCTGGCCCGCACCCGCAGTTATCACTACACGACGTTCGCGCTGGTCGCCTACACCCGGCTCGCCGACATAGGCAAACAGGTCGGCGTCAACCTCTGGGACCACAAGGGGCCGGACGGTCAGAGCCTGTTCAAGGCCGTCGAGTATCTGCTGCCGGCCGCGACCGGCAGTGCCCCGTGGCCGCATCCGGAGCTGGAGTTCGACCGGTACGCGGCGAGCGACATCGTCCACGCGGCGGCCGACGCCGGAAACAAGAAGGCGAAGGCCGCCGTGCCCCTGCTGGAGGAGCCGCCCCTGGGCGACCTCTGGGCGCTGCGGCCGGCCGCGGAACAGCTCGACTCGATCGCGCCCTGAGCGCATGGGTATGCCGGACGGGGCGCGGGTCGTGTCCGCGGCCCGTCCGGCGATCGAGCCGCGGACTCAGGGCTCGTCAGTCGTTCTGTATGGACGGTGCGGGCTTCGGCGCCCCTGCCGCCGGAGCCGTACGCCGGTCCCCGGTCTTCAGCACGCTCGCCCCCAGCACCAGGCCGAACGCCAGCAGGGTCACCAGGCCGAAGGAGGTCACCAGTGACGTCGCGTCGGCCACCGCGCCGATCGCCGAGGGGGCGATCAGCCCCGATGTGTACGTGATGGTCGCGACGCCCGCGATGGCCTGGCTCGGGTTGGGCCCGCTGCGCCCGGCGGCGGCGAAGGCCAGCGGTACGACCACCGCCACACCCAGCCCGACGAAGGCGAACCCGCCCATCGCGACCACCGGATTCGGCGCGAGGACCACCAACACGCCGCCGAGGGTGGCGAAGAGGCCGCCCACCCTGACGCACCGCACCGCGCCGAAGCGGTCGACGACCCGGTCGCCGAGCAGCCGCGCTATCGCCATGGTGAGCGCGAAGGCCGTGGTGGACGCGGCGGCGAGACCGGGCGATGTGTCCAGTACGTCCTCCAGATACACCGCCGACCAGTCGAGACTCGCGCCCTCGGCGAAGACCGCGCAGAAGCCGACCGCGCCGATGAGCAGCGCGGACTTCGGCGGGAGCGCGAAGCGCGGCGGTGGCTCGTCGTCCGGCGCACTGCGCAGGTCGAGCACCCACCGGCAGGCGATCATGCCCGCGATCGTGAGCACGGTGGCCGCGATCAGATGGTGCACCCGTGCGTCGCTGTCCATATGGGCGGCGAGCGTGCCGCCGGCCGAGCCGATCAGCGCACCCGCGCTCCACATGCCGTGCAGGCTGGACATGATCGACTTGTCGAGCCGGTTCTCGATCTCCACGCCGAGCGCGTTCATCGCCACGTCCGCCATGCCCGAGGTGGCGCCGTACACGAAGAGCGCCAGACACAGCGTCAGCAGATTGGGGGCGAGCGCGGGCAGCGTGAGGGAGAGCGTCCACAGGGCGAGCAGCCCGCGCAGCGCCGTACGCGCGCCGAAGCGGTGGCTGATCGCGCCGGCCAGCGGCATCGCGACCGAGGCGCCGATGGCGGGGAAGGCGAGCGCGAGGCCCAACTGCCCGGCGCTCAGCGACGCGTGGTCCTGGATCCAGGGGATACGGGTCGCGAAACTGCCGGCGACGGAGCCGTGCACACAGAAGACGGCGGCCACGGCGAACCGTGCCTGGCGCAGTCGTCGCTTGTCGAAGACCGGTGGTCCAGTCGGCATTGCGTCTCGTCCTCCCCGTGCGGCGCGGTGACGCCGGTCCAACAGTGCGGCAGTAAACTATCAGGAACCCTGCATGATAAATAGATGGCACTGTCCGCAAGAGATCGCGGACATCTGGAAGGATCCAGGCATGGCCGCATCCCCGAGCACGGCACGGGCCATCAACGACCGCCTCGCCCTGGAACTGCTCCAGGAAGAAGGCCCGTTGACGGCGGCGCAGCTCAAGACACTCACCGGGCTCTCCCGGCCCACGGTCGCCGACCTCGTGGAGCGGCTGCAGGACTCCGGCCTGGTCAGGATCGTCGGCGAGACGGGGGGCGCGCGTCGCGGGCCCAACGCGCGGCTGTACGGGCTGGTCGCCGACCGGGCGCACCTCGCGGCGCTCGACGTACGGACTCAGAGCGTCGCCGTCGTCGTCAGCGACCTCCTCGGGGCGACACTCGCCGAGGCGGTGCTGCCCATCGGCAGCGACACCGGCGTCGAACCGGCCGTCGAGGGCGCGGCGGCCCTGCTGGAGCGCACGGCCCACGAGGCCGGCGCCGTACGGCTGCACAGCGTCGGTATCGGCGCGCCCGGTCTGATCGACCCGGTGACCGGCGAACTCCGCGAGACCAGCGGGGTGCCCGCCTGGCACCGAAGACTTGTCGCCGCGCTCCAGGAACGCCTGCCCGCCACCGTCCTCGTCGAGAACGAGACCAATCTCGCCGCCGTCGCCGAACAGCGCGTCGGCGCCGCCCGCGACCAGGGCCCCAGCACCTTCGTCCTGCTGTGGCTGGGCCTCGGCGTGGGCGCCGCGCTCGTCCTGGACGGCAAGGTCCGGCGAGGCGCCTCGGGCGGCGCCGGCGAGATCGGCTTCCTGCCGGTGCCCGGGACCTCGGGGCTGCCCTCGGCGACCGCCTGCGACGGCGGGTTCCACACCCTCGCCGGCTCGGCGGCCATCTGTGAACTCGCCGAGCGGCACGGTCTGTTCGCCGAGGCCGGCCCCCAGGAGCCGCCCGCGGCGGCCGTCGTACGTGCCGCCCTCACGGCGGGCGCGACGGGCGACGCCTTCCTCGACGCCCTCGCCGGGCGGCTCGCGGTCGGCGCCGCCGCCATCAGCGCCGTACTCGACCCGGGACGGGTGGTCCTGGGGGGCGAGGTCGGTCACGCGGGCGGTACGGCACTGGCCTCCCGTGTCGAGGCCCGCCTGGCGGAGATGTCCCCCCTCCGTACGGAGGTCGTGGCGAGCCCGCTGGGCGGCGCGGCGGTGCTGCGGGGAGCGCTGCTGACGGCGCGGGACGCGGCCCAGAACGACCTCTTCGCACCGCCGGTCTGAGACCGTTCCGCCAAGGCCTGGGCAGGCAGTTGTGTCACATGTTCATGAACTCTGCCCGCGCTCCGCCCGCCCCGTCCTCACACCTTCCGGGTGGCCAGGAAGTCCTCGAACGTCTCTTTGCCCACCGCGCGTTCGGGCGTCAGCTGATCGCCCCGGCGGTACCCCGCGTACGCCTTTCCGAACAGCGGCATCGCCAGCAGCCGCCGCTTGTGGCCGGTCGCCCGCAGATAGGCGTCGGCCAGATCCCGCACCGTCCGGACCTCGGGACCGCCGAGGTCGGGAACCCGGCCCGACGGCGGGCGCGTGGCCAGGTCCGCGAGCCGGGACGCGACCTCCGCCGAGCCGACCGGCTGGAGGCTCACCTCCGCGGGGAGCAGGGCCGCGACCGGCAGTTTCGTCGCGCCCTCCAGCATCCGCAGCACATGATCGTGGAACTGGGTCGTACGCAGAATCGTCCAGCCGAGCCCCGAATCCTCGACCATCCGCTCGACGATCCGCTTCGTCCGGTGGTAACCGAGCGGCAATCGGTCGACCCCGACGATCGAGACATAGACGAGATGCGGAATCCTCGCGCGTACGGCCGATTCCACCAGATGCGCCGCCGCCCTGTCGTCACCCCCGCGCGGCGAGGACGCGCAGTGGACGACCACGTCCACACCCTTCAACGCCTCGTCGAGACCCCTGCTGTCGTCGTCGCGCAGATCAACGGCGTACGGCTGTGAACTGCGGCTCAGCACCCGGACGTTGTGCTCGTCCGTGCGCAGCCGGTCCACGACCTGTCTGCCGAGTGTTCCCGTACCACCGGTCACGAGGATTGTTGCCATGGCCCAAGCCTGCCAGCGTGTGACACGCCGCGGGACGACAGGGTGCGGGCCCACGCCACGCCGGGCGTCCGAAACGCGTCCGAACGGCATCCGGGACCCCATCCGGGACCCCATCCGGAACCACCACCGGGTCGCCGCCCGACCACCGTCTGTGAGCCAGGGCACACATCGGGCCCTGATGGCCGACGATCAGGCGTGGCACACTGGTTCCGTACCAGCAGCAGCGCACTCCGGGGTCGGTGCAATTCCGAACCGGCGGTTACAGTCCGCGACCCGACCGCTTCCAGCGGCCGGTTGACCAGGTGAAACTCCTGGACCGACGGTGAAAGTCCGGATGGGAGGCAGTGCGCGGCGGGCCGTCATCGGTACGCCGTCGTCGGCGGATCGTCCTCGGACGATTTCGTTTCATCGGCCTCGGCGTTCCCGTGTGCGTTTCCCGTTTCTCTGTCGTCATCGACAGGCCCCGGAGTCCGTGCCCCAGAGGCAGGAGGACCCGGTGGCCACCACCACGGCCGACACCGACGCCATGCGTCGAGCCATCGCGCTCGCCGCCCGCGCGCTCGGCGCCACCAGCCCCAATCCGGTTGTCGGATGCGTGATCCTCGACGCCGCGGGACAGCGGGCCGGCGAGGGCTTCCACCAGCGGGCCGGCGGCCCGCACGCCGAGATCCACGCCCTGCGCGCGGCCGGCGACCGGGCGCGCGGCGGCACCGCCTACGTCACCCTCGAACCCTGCGACCACACCGGCCGCACAGGACCCTGCTCCCAGGCGCTCGTCGAGGCCGGGATCGCCCGTGTCGTGTACGCGGGCGGCGACCCGAACCCGCAGGCCACCGGCGGCGCCGACACCCTGCGGGCGGCCGGCGTCCGCGTCGGGCAGGGACTGCTCGCCGAAGAGGCCGAGGCAGGCAACGCCGCCTGGCTCACCTCCGTACGGCTCGGCCGCCCCCACGTCCTGTGGAAGTACGCCGCCACGCTCGACGGCCGGATCGCGGCGGCCGACGCCACCAGCCGCTGGATCACCTCCGCCGAGTCCCGCGCCGACGTCCACCGGCTCCGCGCCGAGGCCGACGCCGTCGTCGTCGGCTCGGGCACCGCGCGCGCCGACGACCCGCACCTCGCGGTCCGCGGCGCCGACGGCGCCGTCCAGCCGCTGCGGGTCGTCGTCGACACCGAAGCCACCGCCGTACGGCCGGGAGCACGGGTCCTGGACGGTGCCGCGCCCACGCTGATCGCCGTCGCCGACGACGCGGACACGACGCACCTCAAGGCCGCGGGGCCCGGCGAGGAGCCGGTGGACGTCGTACGGCTGCCCCGTGCCGAGCGGGGGCTGTCCGTCCCCGCGCTGCTCGCCGAACTGCACACGCGCGGCGTCCGTTCCGTGCTCCTCGAAGGCGGTCCGACGCTGGCCGGGGCCTTCGTCGCGGCCGGGGCCGTCGACAAGGTCGTCGGCTATCTCGCGCCCGTCCTGCTGGGCGCCGGCCCGGCCGCTCTGGGCGACGCCGGAATCACCACCCTCACGCAGGCGTTGCGTCTGCGGATGACCGAGACCGTACGTGTCGGCCCCGATCTCCGCGTCACCGCGACCCCGGAACCTGCCACACCCGCAGGCACCGCGACCGTTTCAACTCCCAAGGAGCGTTGAGTGTTCACCGGAATCGTCGAAGAACTGGGTGAGGTCACCGCCGTCGAGAACCTCGGCGACTCCTCCCGCTTCCGACTGCGCGGCCCCGCCGTCACCGAAGGCGCCAAGCACGGCGACTCGATCGCCGTCAACGGCGTCTGCCTCACCGTCGTCGACCTCGCCGACGGCGAGTTCACCGCCGACGTCATGGCCGAGACCCTCAGCCGCTCCAGCCTCGGCGCGCTCGTACCCGGCTCACGGGTCAACCTGGAGCGGCCCATGGCCGTCGGCGGCCGGCTCGGCGGCCATATCGTCCAGGGCCATGTCGACGGCACCGGCACGGTCGTGGACCGCAAGCCGTCCGAGCACTGGGAGATCGTCAAGGTCTCGCTCCCCGCCGACCTCACCCGCTACGTGGTCGAGAAGGGCTCCATCACCGTCGACGGCGTCAGCCTCACGGTGGTCGACGCGGGACCCGACTACTTCACCATCAGCCTCATCCCCACCACCCTCGCGCTGACCACCCTCGGCATCAAGGAGCCCGGCGACCCGGTCAACCTGGAGGTCGACGTCATCGCCAAGTACGTGGAGCGGCTGCTGGCCTTCCCCGCCCCGGAGGCAGAGGGGCCGGTCCGATGAGTGCCCTGCCCTCCTGGTCGGCCGTGGACTGGCTGAACGCGGAGGTCTTCACCGCCTTCGGCCAGCACATCATCTGGTCCGACATGATCGGCAACTCCATCGGTCTGATCGCCCTCGCGCTCGGCTGGCGGCGCTCGATCCTGACCTGGCCCGCGCAGTTCCTGTCCGGCCTCATCCTCGTCGCCGCCTACGCCTCGGCGCACCTCAGCGGCGGCGTCGGCAAGCAACTCCTCGTCATCGGCGTGGCGTTGTGGGGCTGGCGGATGTGGCAGCGCGGCCGGCAGCAGGCGCAGGACGGCACCATCGCCGTACGGTTCGCCACCTGGCCCGAGCGCTGGCTGCTCATCGGCGGCACGGCCGTCGGCACGCTCGCCGTCGGCGGCCTCTTCACCGCCGTACCCGACCTGTCCTGGAACCCCTGGCCCGACGCGTACATCTTCGTCGGCACCCTCGCCGCGATGGTCGCCCAGGCGCGCGGTCTGGTCGAGTTCTGGTTCGCCTGGCTCCTGGTCGACCTCGTCGGCGTACCGCTCGCCTTCAGCAGCGGACTCGCCTTCTCCGGCTTCGTGTACGTCGTCTACCTCGGCCTCGTCCTGTGGGGACTGCGCGACTGGTGGCTGCGCACCCGCGTCGCCGCCCCGGCTCTGGAAGGAGCAGCAGCATGACAGCACAGCCCACCTGGTACTCCACCGACAACATCGAGGACTTCGCCCTCGATCCCGTGGAGCGGGCGATCATGGACATCGCGGCGGGCCGTCCCGTCGTCGTCGTCGACGACGAGGACCGCGAGAACGAGGGCGATCTCGTGATGGCCGCCGAGAAGGCGACCCCCGAGATCGTCGCCTTCATGATGAGCGAGTGCCGCGGACTGATCTGCGCCCCCATGGAGGGCGCCGAGCTGGACCGGCTCGAACTGCCGCAGATGGTCGACCACAACACCGAGTCGATGCGCACCGCGTTCACCGTCTCCGTCGACGCGGGACCGGCCCACGGCGTCACCACCGGCATCTCGGCCGCCGACCGCGCCACCACACTCCGGCTGCTCTCCGCGGGCGGCGCGGCCGAGGCAGGCGACTTCGTCCGCCCCGGGCATGTCTTCCCGCTGCGCGCCAAGCCGGGCGGGGTGCTCGAACGCAACGGCCACACCGAGGCGGCGGTCGACCTGGCGCGCCTCGCGGGGCTGCGTCCGGCCGGGGCGATCGTCGAGATCGCGGGCGAGGACGGGGTGATGCTCCGGCTGCCTGAGCTGATCCCGTTCGCGCGCAAGCACGGCCTGACGATCATCTCCATCGAGGACCTGATCGCGTACCGGCGTACGGCGGAGCCCACCGTCCGCCGCGAGGCCGAGGTCCAGCTGCCCACGGCGCACGGCGAGTTCACCGCGTACGGCTACCGGTCCACCGTCGACGGCGTCGAGCATGTCGCCCTCGTCCACGGCGACATCGGCGACGGCACCGACGTACTCGTCCGGGTCCACTCCGAATGCCTGACCGGCGACATCTTCTCCTCGCAGCGCTGTGACTGCGGCCCGCAGCTCCAGGCCTCGATGCGGCGCGTCAGAGAGGCCGGCCGGGGCGTCGTCGTCTATCTGCGCGGCCACGAGGGACGCGGTATCGGCCTGCTGTCCAAGCTGCGCGCGTACGAACTCCAGGAGCGCGGGCGCGACACCCTCGACGCCAACCTGGAACTGGGCCTGCCCGCCGACGCGCGGGACTACGCGGCCGGGGCCCAGATCCTCGACGACCTCGGGGTGCGCAGCCTGCGGCTGATGACCAACAACCCCGACAAGGTCGAGGCGTTGGAGCGGCACGGCCTTGAGGTGATCGCCCGCGAGCCCATGCCCGTCCAGGCGGGGGAGCACAACCTGCGGTACCTGCGCACCAAGCGGGACCGGATGGGGCACGAACTGCCCTGGCTCGACCCGGCGGCCACGTCGGCCTGCGGCAACCAGTAGCCACCGGCCCACATCAGCAGCACACATCGACGTACCGGACCAACAGGAACAACAGGAGAGACATGAGCGGCAAGGGTGCACCCGAACTGTCCGTCCGCAACTGCGGCGACCTGCGGGTGGCGGTCATCGCGGCCCTGTGGCACGAGAAGGTCATGGACGGACTCGTCGACGGCGCCCTGCGCGCCCTGCGCGAACTGGGCATCGACGAGCCGACCCTGCTCAGGGTCCCCGGCAGCTTCGAGCTGCCCGTCGTCGCCAAGGTCCTGGCCGACCGCGGCTACGACGCCGTCGTCGCCCTCGGTGTCGTCATCCGCGGCGGGACCCCGCACTTCGACTACGTGTGCCAGGGCGTCACCCAGGGCCTCACGAAGGTCTCGATCGACACCGGCGTACCGATCGGATTCGGCGTTCTGACCTGCGACACCGAGGAACAGGCGCTGGACCGGGCGGGACTTGAGGGCTCCCGCGAGGACAAGGGACACGAGGCCGTCACCGCCGCCGTCGCCACGGCCGCCACCCTGCGTACCGTCGCCGAACCCTGGCGCTGACGGCCCCGCCGGACCGCGTAGGCTAGGCGTCACCATGCCGAAGAAGACGTTCGAGGAGCTCTTCGCCGAGCTTCAGCAGAAGGCCGCCACGGGCGACCCCAGCACCTCCCGCACCGCCGAACTGGTGGACAAGGGAGTGCATGCCATCGGTAAGAAGGTCGTCGAAGAGGCCGCCGAGGTGTGGATGGCGGCCGAGTACGAGGGCCCCGAAGCCACCGCCGAGGAGATCTCGCAGCTGCTGTACCACGTCCAGGTGATGATGGTCGCGCGCGGGATCTCGCTCGACGACGTCTACGCCCATCTCTGAGCACCACCCTCATCGACGTACGACTCCACGGCCCCGGGCGCACAGCCGCGTCCGGATCCGCCGCCCGGTCACCGTGCCCCGCTCACTGTTCACCGTTCGCCGCTGTCACGCATAGGTAAGGAAGCCACTCCCATGCTGCGTATCGCCGTCCCCAACAAGGGTTCACTCTCCGGGGCAGCGTCGGCGATGCTCCATGAGGCCGGCTACCAGCAGCGCAAGGAGTCCAAGGAACTCGTCCTGGTCGACCCCGAGAACGAGGTCGAGTTCTTCTACCTCCGCCCGCGCGACATCGCGATCTACGTGAGTTCCGGGCGTCTCGACATCGGCATCACCGGACGTGACCTGCTGCTCGACTCGGGCGCGGGCGCCGAGGAGATCCTGCCGCTCGGCTTCGCCCGCTCCACCTTCCGCTTCGCGGCGAAGCCCGGCACGGCCACGTCCGTCGCCGACTTCGCCGGACTGACGATCGCCACCTCCTACGAAGGCGTCGTCGTCAAGTACCTCGCCGACAAGGGGGTGGACGCCTCCGTCGTCCACCTCGACGGCGCCGTCGAGACCGCCATCGAGCTGGGCGTCGCACAGCTCATCGCGGACGTGGTGGAGACCGGCACCTCGATGCGGAACGCCGGCCTCGAAGTCATCGGCGAGCCGATCATGAAGTCCGAGGCGATCGTCATCCGCCGCAACGGCGCGGACGCCGACGAACCGAAGGTCCAGCAGTTCCTGCGCCGCCTCCAGGGCGTCCTGGTCGCCCGCACGTACGTGATGATGGACTACGACTGCCGCGCCGAGCACCTGGAGCGCGCCGTGGCCCTGACGCCCGGCCTGGAGTCGCCGACCGTCTCCCCGCTGCACAACGAGGGCTGGGTCGCCGTCCGCGCGATGGTCCCGGCCAGGGAGGCGCAGCGGATCATGGACGATCTGTACGACCTGGGTGCCCGCGCCATCCTCACCACGGCCATCCACGCCTGCCGCCTGTGAAGGAACCACACCTGATGTCCGTGCCGGCCCCCCGTTCCGCGCTGCCCGACCCGCCCGTCCTGCCCGTGACGTTCCGGCCGAACGGCACCCGGGCCGTTCTGCTGTCCGTCGGGACGGTCATGCTCTGCGTCATCACGGCCATGTCCGTGACGCTGGAGAAGCTGAACGCGGGGGAGCGCCTCAGCTTCATCTTCGTCGGGCTGCTCTTCTTCGGCGTGCTGTGCCTGCTCAGCCGCCCCAAGGTCGTCGCCGCCGACACGGGCGTCACCGTCGTCAATCTCACCCGCGTCCGGCGGCTGGAGTGGGCGGAGATCCTGCGTGTCAATCTGCGGGTCGGCGACCCGTGGGTCTTCCTCGACCTGAGCGACGGCACCAGCCTGCCCGTGCTCGGCATCCAGCCCGGGATCGCCAAGCAGAAGGCCATACGCGACGCGCGGGCCCTGCGCGCCCTCGTGGAGTCACGCGGCACCGGTGACGACGAGTCCACGGACGCCACGGACGCCGGTAAGGACAGCGCCGGTGACACGACGACGGACACCGTCACCGACACCGCCACGGACACCGGTCCCGCGTGAACATTGCGGTGCCCGTCCCAGTGGCTACCCTGGGGGCGGAGGCGCCAAGTGCGCCCCGCCCCGCATCCGGCGGCCGTGAGTACCGGCCCGCGGGGCATCCTGCGACCCGAGGAGTGACTCCCTCCAGCAATGGACGGATCATCCGGTAGTACCTGCGCCGCCGCCTTCGAAGAGGCGACGGCATGACCATCCCCCTTCTGCTGCTCGCCGCGGCATTCCTTCTCATCCTCGCCAACGGATTCTTCGTGGCGGCCGAGTTCGGTCTCGTGACCGTGGACCGGCCGGACGCCGAACGCGCGGCCGCGGCGGGCGACCGCCGCGCCCGCGCCGTCGTACGGGCCCTGCGGGAGCTGTCCTTCCAGCTCTCCGGCACCCAGCTCGGTATCACCATCACCTCACTCGTCGTCGGCATGCTCGCCGAGCCCGCGCTGGCGCAGCTGCTCGACGGCCCCCTCACCGCCACAGGCCTCCCCGAAGGGGCCGTGTCCGGTGTCGCCGTGGTGATCGGGGTGCTCCTCGCCTCCGCCGTCCAGATGGTCATCGGCGAACTCGTGCCGAAGAACTGGGCGGTCTCCCGGCCGTTGCAGGTCGCGCGCTTCGTCGCGGGACCGCAGCATCTGTTCGCCACCGTCTTCCGGCCCGTCATCACCCTGCTCAACACGGTGGCCAACCGGCTGGTGCGGCTGTTCGGCGTCGAGCCGACCGACGAGCTGGCCTCGGCCCGTACCCCCGGTGAGCTGGTCTCGCTGGCCAGGCACTCCGCGCTGGCCGGCGCGCTCGAACAGGACACGGCCGATCTGTTCGTACGCACCCTGTCCCTCGGCCACCTCACCGCGCAGCACGTCATGACCCCGCGTGTGAAGGTCATAGCCCTCCAGTCGGACGCCACCGCGGCCGACGTGCTCAACCTGACCCGCGCCACCGGCCTGTCACGCTTCCCCGTCTACCGGGAGCGCATCGACGAGATCGTCGGCATGGCCCACCTCAAGGACGCGCTCGCCGTCCCCGCGCACGAGCGGCAGCGGGCGCCGGTCGGCCGGATCGCCGTACAGGCCCAGCTCGTCCCCGAGACACTGCCCGTACAACTGCTCCTGGAGCGGCTGCGCAACGAGCAGCCGATCGCCGTGGTCGTCGACGAGTACGGCGGTACGGCCGGGGTCGTCACCCTTGAGGACATCATCGAGGAACTGGTCGGCGAGGTCCTCGACGAGCACGACAGCGAAGGCGACGGGCGCCCCGAACTCGCCTCCGTCGCCACCGACGACGGGCGTCCCACCTGGGACGCCGAAGGCAGCTGCCGGGTCCTCACCCTCCAGCGGATAGGGCTCGAGGTCCCGGACGGACCGTACGAGACGGTGGCGGGACTGGTCGCCGATCTGCTGGGGCGTATCCCCGCACCGGGCGACCGCGCGGAGCTGCCCGGCTGGCGGCTCTCCGTCCGGCAGGTCGGGCGCTACCGGGCCGAGCGGGTCCGGCTGGTGCGCACCGGCGACGTCCCGGCCCCGGCGTCCGTACCGGCCAGGCGGCCCACCACGGTCAAGGCCCCGGCCCCGGCCGCAGCTGCGACACCCACCCAGGCGAAGGCGGAGGCGGCCCGGTGAGCGTCCTCCAGCTTCTCTTCGCCGTCCTACTCGTCCTCGCCAACGGATTCTTCGTCGGAGCCGAGTTCGCCCTCGTCTCCGTACGCCGCAGCCAGATCGAACCGCTGGCCGCCCAGGGATCGGCACGCGCCCGACAGGTGCTGCACGGTCTGGAGAACCTTCCGCAGATGATGGCCGCCGCGCAGTTCGGCATCACCATCTGCTCCCTGACGCTCGGCGCCGTCGCCGAGCCCACCGTGGCGCATCTCCTCGAACCGGTCTTCCACGCGGCCCACGTCCCCGAGGGCCTCATCCATCCGCTGGGCTTCTTCGTCGCCCTCGCCGCGGTCGTCTTCCTGCACCTCGTCATCGGCGAGATGGTCCCGAAGAATCTCGCCATGGCCGCGCCCGAGAAGACCGCGATCTGGCTCAGCCCCGGCCTCGTCGGCTTCGCCCGGCTCTGCCGCCCCGTCACCGCCGCCCTCGGCGCCTGCGCCACGCTGGTCCTGCGGGCCTTCGGCGTCGAACCCAAGGACGAGGTGGAGGCCGTCTTCACCAGCGAACAGCTCAACCGTCTCGTGGAGGACTCCGGCCAGGCAGGCCTCCTCCAACCGGCGGAACAGGAGCGGCTGGAGGACGCCCTGGAACTCGGCTCCCGGCCGGTCACCGACGTCCTGCTCGTCCGGGCCGGACTGGTGACGGTGACGCCCGCCGTCACGCCCCGCGAGATCGAGGAGCTGACGGTGCGCACCGGTTTCTCCCGTTTCCCGGTCTGCGCCGACAACACCGGGGTCTTCATGGGGTACGTGCACGTCAAGGACGTCCTCGACCTGGAGGAGCGGGAGCGCGCCGTACCGCAGCACGTCTGGCGGCCGATGACGACCCTGCGGGCCGAACTGCCGCTGGACGACGCCCTCACCGTCATGCGCCGGGCCGCGACGCACCTCGCCCAGGTCGCCGACGCGTCCGGCCGGGTGCTGGGGCTCGTCGCGCTGGAGGACGTACTGGAAATGCTCGTCGGCGAGGTACGGGACCCGTCCCACCGGGAGGCGACACGGCCGGTACCTCTGCGCACCGGCGGTACGTCGGGCCCGCCCGACCCGTCGGAGCAGGTCCTCGCGCACTGAGCGCACCGGTTCTCGGGCGTCCGG
>NZ_JBHUUW010000103.1:0-18964 GCF_042670825.1 Streptomyces sp. NPDC057137
CAGCCCGTCCGGCGCTCGACGCGTAGTGGTGCGTCCCCCGTCCGCCGCCCCCGCTTGCGGGGCGGCCCGGTGTCCGGCAGATATGGAGTCACATTCCGGACAGGACGAACAGCTGGGAGACCCTGTGCGACGCCTACCCGTTCGCCGTCGGCACGCCGCGCTCGCCGTGCTGTCGGCCGGCATCCTGATCACGGCCGGCTGCGGCGAGGACAGCGTCGGCAAGGACGCGCGGGCGGCGAAAGCGGCACAGGCGGCGGCCGCGGCGAAGGTCACCCTCCAGCCCCTCGCCGCCCCGGGTCCCCACCCCTTCACCGAGTCCACCGCCGCGCCGATGCCGGACGCGGAGCCCTCACCACCCCCGTCGCCCAGCGAACCGGGCGCACCCAGCGAACCGGGTGATTCGAGCAGCCCCACCACGGGCCCCCAGACGCTGCGCTCCGTCTCCGGCGCCACCGCCGGGCTGTACGGCGGTACGAAGTCGACTCCCAGCTGCGACGTGGACGCGCAGGTCCGCCTGCTGACCGCCGACCGCGCCAAGGCCGCCGCCTTCGCCCGTGGCGCCGGCGTGGGCCCCACGTCCGTCCCGGCGTTCCTGCGCGGGCTCACGCCCGTCGTGCTGCGCGCCGACGTACGCGTCACCAACCACGGCTACCGGGACGGCGCGCCCGCCGCCTTCCAGGCCGTACTCCAGAGCGGCACCGCCGTCCTCGTGGACGACCGCGGGCTGCCCAGGGTCCGCTGCGCCTGCGGAAACCCGCTGCGCCCTGCCGTCGCGCTGCGCGCCGACGCGGTCCACCAGGGCACGCCGTGGAGCGGCTACCGGCCCGACCGGGTCGTCGTGGTCAACCGCAGCACCCAGGTCGTGAAGGCCCTGGTGATCGTCAACGCCGTGGACAACACGTGGCTGGAGCGCAAGACCGGCACCGACGGCGACCAGGACAAGAAGCCCGACGTGCCGCCGCCTTACCCCCCGGACACCGACATCATCGACCCGTCGCTGGAGCCGCCCGCGCCGGACGACGGCGGCTCGGACAGCCCGGACCCGGGCGGCTCCGATCCGGCCGTCCCGGATCCCGACGCGTCCGGGAGCGACCCGGCCCCCTCGCCGGACTGCCGCACGCCCGACGGCCCGGCGCCCGACGAGCAGTGGTCCGAGCCCATGGCGGACCCGCGCGACTGCCCCGCGCCGTCGGAGGATCCCGACGGCGGCGTCGACCCCGACTACCCGGTGATGCCGATGTCCCCGGAGCGGCCGGGCTCCGACGGACCGCCCGACGGCGACCCCGGCGCGCTGTCCGACCCGGGCGCGCTGTCCGACGACGGCTTCGTCCCCGCGACGCCCGAGGGCGACCCGGCCGGGCCCGCCACCTTCCAGGGCTGACCGGCCCGCACCCGGCGGGCCGGCCCGCCGCACCCGCGTACGCCGGACCGGTCGAGATATCCGACAAATGATGACAGAGTGACTCCATGGTTGATCGGGAAGCGGGGCCCCCGTCGCTCCCCGACGACTGGCCCGCGAAGCCGGAACTGAGCCTGGCCCTCAACGGCATGGGCTGCTTCGACTGGGATCTCGGCAGCGGTCTGCTCCACCTGGACCCGGTGGCGCTGGAGATCCTCGATCTGCGCGACGACGAGTACGACGGCACTCGCAGCAAGGTCATGGAGCGCCTGCCGCCCGGCGAGGGCGCCCGGCTCGACGCGCTCGTGGGCGAGGCGATCAGCGGCGGCGGCCTGGGTTACGGCGCCTACTTCCGCGTCCGGCGCCGTGACGGCACCCTGCGCTGGACCCACTCGCAGGGCTCCGTCCGTCGCGACGAGGCCGGCCGCCCGCGCCGTCTCATCGGCATCATCCGCGATGCCACCCAGGAACTCGCCGACTCGATGGCGCGGCTCGAACTCGACGAGGAGCGCCGGCGCCGCACCACCGTCGTCGAGGGCGCGACGGCCGCCCTCGCGCACGCCAGAACCGTCCAGGACGTCATCGACGTGCTGAAGGAGTCCGACGGCCTCGAACACCTCGGCGCCACCAGCATGGTCATGGGCCTCCTCGACTCGGGGCGTATCCATCTGGTCGCCGAGGGCCCGGCCGGCTCCTTCGTGCCGGGGACGCGCGTCACGCGGGTGGACGAGGAGTACCCGATGAGCGAGGTGATCCGTACGCTCGCCCCGCGGTTCATCGAGTCCGCGGACGACTTCGCCACGTCCTACTCGGGCCTGTGGCCCCACATCAGCCACCTCGGCATCACATCGGCGGCCTATCTGCCGCTGATCGCGCAGGGCCGCCCCATCGGGGCCGTCGGACTGCTCTACGGCGACAAGATCGGCTTCACCGCCGAGGACCGCAATCTGCTGGTCGCCCTCGGCAGCAGCATCGCGCAGAGCCTCCAGCGCGCCGTGCTCTTCGAGCAGGAGCACGATCTCGCCGAAGGGCTTCAGCAGGCGATGCTGCCGCGCCGGATCCCGGCCGTGGCCGGCGCGGAGATCGCCGTGCGCTACCGCTCGGCCCGGCTGGGCAGGGACGTCGGCGGTGACTGGTACGACGTCATCCCGCTGCCCGGCGGCCGGGTCGGTGCCGTCATCGGTGACGTACAGGGCCATGACACCGACGCCGCGGCCGTGATGGGACAGCTGCGGATCGTGCTGCGGGCGTACGCGGCCGAGGGCCACACCCCGGCCACGGTGATGGCTCGGGCCTCCGTCTTCCTGCATGAACTCGACACCGACCGCTTCGCGACCTGCGTCTACGCGGAGGTCGACCTGGCCACGGGCGTCGTCCGGATGGTCCGGGCCGGCCATGTCGATCCGATGATCCGGGACGTCGACGGCAGCTGCCGCCGGCTGCCCGCGGAGGGCGGACTGCCGCTGGGGCTCTCGGCGGAGTTCGGCCGGCTCGAATACCCCGTGAACACCGTCGAGCTGGATCCCGGGCAGACGCTGGTCCTCTACACCGACGGGCTGGTGGAGATGCCCGGCGCCGATCTGGACGAGGGCATGCAGCGACTGGCGGGCGTGATCGCGGGCGGCCCGCGCGATCTCCAGCAGCTGGCGGACCAGCTGTGCGCGGTGGTGGACGACCGGGGCGGCGAGGACGATGTCGCCGTACTGCTGCTGCGCAGGCGGGGCGCGTACGCGGGCAGGACCGGCGGCCGGCTTCAGCAGCATGTCGGGCAGAACGAACCCGAGGCCCTGTCGTCGGCGCGCCATATGGTCCGGGCGGCGGTACGGGCGTGGGGCGCGGAGGACCGGTCGGACGACATCGAGCTGGTGGCCGACGAGCTGATGACCAACGCGCTGACCCACACCGACGGCGCCGCGATCGTGACCGTCCGGGTGCTGCCGGGCGTGGAGCGGCGGCTGCGGCTGGAGGTCGAGGACCGGTCGAGCGCGCTGCCCCGGATCCGGGACGCGGGGGAGACGGGGGTCTCGGGGCGCGGTCTGGTGCTGGTGGACGTGCTGGCCGACGAGTGGGGTGTGGAGTCGCGCGGCAGCGGCAAGTGCGTGTGGAGCGAGTTCGTGGTCCCGGCCCGTCCGGTACGGAACGGCTGAGGGGGCCGCGACGGGCGTGGGGCGTTACAGTGACGCTAACTGAGCGTCACGCGTTCGTACTTGAACGTAACCGACCGCAAGCGATTGACTTGCGGCCTCCCGTTTCCCTTCGCGAGCCCCCAAGGCCACGAGGCCACGAGGCCCCACGACTCCCGGGACCTCCACGACCTCCCGAGACCTCCACGACCTCCAAGACCCCCAAGACATGAGGACCCCGTGACCACCGAGCTGCTGGCACCTCTCGACCTGGCCTTCTGGCATCTCGAATCCCCGGACCATCCGATGCACCTCGGCGCGCTCGCCGTCTTCGAGGCGCCGCCGGGCGCCGCCGACGACGAGGCGCTGCTGGATCTGCTGGCCACCCGCGCGGCGGCCGTCCCCCGGCTCCGGATGCGGGTGCGGGACGTGCTGCTGCCGGTGGGCGGCGCCGCGTGGAGCGTGGACGGGGACTTCGACGTACGCGGACACGTCAGGCACCTGGAACTGCCGCCCGGAGACTTCGCCGAGGAGAGCGCGCGGCTCGCCGGGCAATTGATGGAGCGGCCCCTGGAGCGCGGTATCCCGCCGTGGGAGATGTACCTCCTGACGGGCGGCGCCGCGCCGCATCCCGCGACGCCCGGCGGTGAACGGGCCGGGCGCCCCTTCGCCGTACTGGTGAAGCTGCACCACGCACTCGCGGACGGTATGCGCGCCGTGGCCATCGGCGCCGGGATCTTCGACCAGATCGCCGACGCGCGCGCCGCCGGCACCTGCCGCACCCGCCCCGTGCCGCCCCGCTCCTGGCTGCCCGGCCCCGCGCAGGTGGCCGACCTGGCGAAGGACCGGCTCGGCGATCTGGGCCGGGCGCTGGGGATCGGTGCCTCGGTCGTCCGCGCCAGCCGGCTCGACCTGCGCGCCACGACCGCCCTCGTGGCGGGCTCCAGCGGCACCCGGCGCCTCGCCACCGCCGTGCTGGCGCTGGAGGACGTACGGCAGGTGCGCAAGGCGCACGGCGGCACCGTCAACGACGTCCTACTCGCCACCGTGGCGGGCGCGCTGCGCCGCTGGATGCTGGAGCGGGGCGATCAACTGCCGGACTCCGACCCGCGCTCCGACCCGCGTGCCCTGGTGCCGGTCTCGGGGCGGCGGCCGAGCCGGGCCCGGCAGGGCGCCGGTGCGGGCGGCAGCTCCGGTTCGGGCAACATGTTCTCCGCGTATCTCCTGGGTCTGCCGGTCTCCGAGCCCGACCCGTCGGCCCGGCTCGCCGCCGTGCGCGAGGCCATGGACCGCAACAAGAAGGACGGTCCCTCGCGGGGCGCCGGAGCGGTCGCCGTACTCGCCGGACAGCTGCACCCGCTCGCGCACCGGCTCGGCGCGCCGTTCGCGGGCAGCGCCGCCCGGATCCTCTTCGACGTACTGGTGACGAGCGTGCCGCTGCCGCGCGCGACGCTGTCGTTCGGCGGCTGCCCGCTGCGCGAGATCTATCCGATGGCGCCGCTGGCGCGCGGCCAGTCCCTGGCCGTGGGGCTGACGACGTACGGCGGTCAGGTCCACGTGGGTCTCGTCGCCGACGGCAAGGCCGTGCCCGACCTCGGCGGGCTGGCGAAGAACATGAACGAGGAGCTGAACGCACTGCTCCGGCTGCCGGCGCCCACCGGAACCGCGGTGGCGGTCGGGTCAGACTTGGCGTGATAGGTCGGACAATTCCCGGCGCACCCGAGGCGCCCGGTGGCGTCCTCGATCCCCGGACAGACTGAATGGACACGGTCCGCTACGCGGCGGACTTCGGGGTCTCGAAGGTGTTGACGCCACCCAGTCATCCGATGAATATTCTGGGGTGTCAACTTCGGGGAGGCACAGCGCAATGCGGCAGAACACGCTCGGACGCGGCGAGGTCGGCGTATCCGAGCTCTCCTTCGGAACGGCCGGGATCGGCAATCTCTACACCCCCGTCGAACCGGAGCGGGCCGCCGCGGCGGTCGACGCCGCCTGGGACGCGGGCATCCGCTACTTCGACACCGCGCCGCACTACGGCATCGGCCTCGCCGAACGCCGGCTCGGTGAGGCCCTGCGCTCCCGGCCCCGCGCCGAGTACACGCTGTCGACCAAGGTGGGCCGGCTGCTGGAGCCCCTGCCGTTCGCGGACGGCGACGACCTGGCCAACGGCTTCGCCGTACGCGCCACGCACCGCCGCGTCTGGGACTTCAGCGCCGACGGCGTACGGCGCAGCATCGACGACAGCCTTCAACGGCTCGGCACCGACCGGATCGACACGGTCTATCTGCACGACCCGGACGAGCACGTCGCCGAGGCCTTCGGGCAGGCGTACCCCGCGCTGGAGCGGCTGCGCGCCGAGGGAGTCGTCGGCGCGATCGGCGCCGGAATGAACCAGACCGAAGTGCTCACCCGCTTCCTCCGGGACACGGACGTCGACGTCGTCCTGTGCGCCGGCCGCTACACGCTCCTCGACCAGTCCGCCCTCGCCGAACTGCTGCCCGAGGCCGCCGAGCGCGGCCGTAGCGTGGTCGTCGGCGGTGTCTTCAACTCCGGGCTGCTCGCCGACCCGCGCCCCGGCGCGACGTACGACTACACGGCCGCGCCGCCCGCGCTCCTGGAGCGCGCCCTGCGCATCAAGTCCGTCGCCGAGCGGCACGGCGTCCCGCTGCGCGCCGCCGCCATCGCCTACCCGCTGCGTCATCCGGCCGTCGTGAGTGTCCTCGTCGGGACGCGCTCCGCGGACGAGGTCGAGGACGCGGCGGACATGTACGGCCGCACCGTCCCCGACGCGCTCTGGGACGACCTGCGCGCCGAGGGCCTGCTGGAGGGCGAGGCCCGATGAGCGGAGCGCCGCCCCGGCAGCCGACCGCGACGGCACCTGTCGTGGATGCCCACCACCATGTGTGGGACCTGTCCGTACGCGACCAGGACTGGATCACCGGACCCACCATGGCACCCATCCGGCGGAACTTCGGCGTCGCCGACCTCGCGCCCGAGGCCCGCGCGGCCGGTGTCGGCGCCACCGTCCTCGTCCAGACCGTCACGGTCCCCGAGGAGACCCCCGAGTTCCTCGCCCTCGCCGACGCGAACGAGCTGATCGCCGGTGTCGTCGGCTGGACCGACCTCACCGCGCCCGATGTCGCCGACACCCTGGCCGCGCTGCGTGAACTGCCCGGCGGCGACAAGCTCGTGGGCATCCGGCACCAGGTCCAGGGCGAGCCCGACCCCGAGTGGCTGCTGCGTCCCGACGTGAAGGACGGGCTCGCCGCCGTGGCCGCCGCCGGGCTCGCGTACGACCTGGTCGTCCTGCCCCACCAGCTCCCGGCCGCGACCGCCGTCGCCGCGCTGCTGCCGCAGCTGACCTTCGTACTCGACCACCTCGGCAAGCCGCCCATCGCCTCCGGCGGCCTCGACCCCTGGGCGGGCCACATCCGGGCGCTGGCGGCCAGGCCGAACGCCGTCTGCAAGCTCTCCGGGATGGTGACCGAGGCCGAGTGGGACTCCTGGACGGCGGACACGCTGCGCCCGTACACCGAGACCGTGCTCGACGCGTTCGGCTCCGCACGCCTGATGTTCGGCTCGGACTGGCCGGTGTGCCGGCTGGCCGCCTCGTACGCCGAGGTCGTGGACGTCACCCGCACACTGACCGCCGACCTGAGCGAGAACGAGCGGCGGGCGGTCTTCGGCGCGACGGCCACGGCGGTCTACGGCCTGTGAGCCACCACTCAGGGCGTGCCCGGCGCCCGCCGGGCGTTCGGTCCGGCGCTGCGGCACCCTGGAGGCATGCCGGAAGTCCCCGAAGTCGAAGCGCTGCGTGAATTCCTCGACGGCCATCTGGTCGGCAAGGAGATCGTCCGCGTCCTGCCTCTGACGATCAACGTCCTCAAGACGTACGACCCGCCGCTCACGGCCGTGGAGGGCGCCACCGTCAGCGCGATCGAGCGGCACGGCAAGTGGCTCGACATCGTGGCGGGCGACTCCGGGCTGCATCTCGCGATCCATCTGGCCCGCGCCGGCTGGCTGCGCTGGAAGGACGAGTTCCCCGCGGTGCCGCCGCGCCCCGGGAAGGGGCCGCTGGCGCTGCGGACCGTGCTGGCCGAGGGCGACGGCTTCGACCTGACCGAGGCCGGCACCACCAAGCGGCTCGCCGTGCATCTCGTACGGGACCCCTTCGAGGTGCCCGCCATCGCGAGCCTCGGCCCCGACCCGCTCGACGACGCCTTCGACCGGGACGCGCTCGCCGCGCTGCTCGCGGGGGAACGGCGGCAGCTCAAGGGCGCCCTGCGGGACCAGCGGCTGATCGCGGGCATCGGCAACGCGTACAGCGACGAGATCCTGCACGCGGCGAAGATGTCGCCCTTCAAGCCGGTCCACAATCTGACCGACGACGAGATCACCGTCCTGTACGACGCGATGCGTACGACGCTGAACTCGGCGATCGAGCGTTCGCGCGGTGTCGCGGCGGGGCGGCTCAAGGCCGAGAAGAAGAGCGGGCTGCGGGTGCACGGCCGGGCGGGCGAGACGTGTCCGGTCTGCGGCGACACCATCAGGTCGGTCGCCTTCGCCGACTCGTCGCTCCAGTACTGCCCGACCTGCCAGACGGGCGGCAAACCGCTCGCCGACCGCAGGACGTCCCGGTTCCTCAAGTAGCCCGCCCGAGCCTCCCCGGCGTCACCCGCCTCGTACCGTCATCAGCCGCTGCCCGTCCGCCGTCCGTACCTCGAACCGGTCGATCTGGTACGGCCGCAGAGCGGCCCCGCCCCACGTGACCAGCGGACCGTCCGCGTCGCCACGGGCCGACCACGTCATCACGGTCTCCTCCGACCCGTCACGGCCCACGGCGACCAGCGCGCACACCCCGGCCGCCGCCGACTTCGACAGCTCCAGCGCGACATCGGTGCCCCAGCCCTTCTCCGCCGCCGTCACGACGGCCGCCGTCCCGGTCCTGCGATCCGTCGCCGTCCACCGCTCGGCGGTCGGCACCGTCGGCGAGCCGCCGCCCCGTTGCGCGTCCACGATCGCGAACGGGCCGCCCACCGCGATCACCACCGCCGCAGCGACCAGTGCCAGGCGCCGTCTGCGGCTCACCCGCCGCCGGGCGGCCGTCCCTTCGAGCATCCGGTGCAGCAGCTCCGGCCCCGCCGACACGAAGGGAGCCACCCGCGCGGGAGTGCCCCGGGTGAACTCGTCGAGCTGACCGCGCACCCCGTCGAAATCGCCCAACAGCAGTGTGCAGTGCGGGCAGTCCATGAGATGGTCCTCGAAGCGGAAGGCATCGGCCGCGTCGAGCACGCCCAGTGCGTAGGCGCCGACGTCGCGATGGATCTCCGGTGTCCGCATGCCTCCTGATACGGAGCGCGACGGCAAATCACTCAAGCCGACAGCCTTCTCCGGCCTTCTCCACCCGCCGATCCGGGCCCACCACGCTCCACAGCACCTAAACTTCCGCCCCATGCTGCGTGTACTGGCCGTGGACGACGAAGAGCCCGCCCTCGAAGAACTGCTGTACCTCCTGCGCGCCGACCCGCGGATTCGCAGTGCGGAGGGCGCCACGAGCGCGACCGAGGCGCTGCGCCGTATCGGGGCCGCCCTCGACGCCGGTCCCGACGACCCCGCCGCCGTCGACGTCGTCTTCCTCGACATCCACATGGCGGGGCTGACGGGGCTGGACGTCGCCAAGCTCCTGGCCGGTTTCGCCGAACCCCCGCTGATCGTCTTCGTCACCGCCCACGAGGGCTTCGCCGTCCAGGCGTTCGACCTCAAGGCCGTCGACTACGTGCTCAAGCCCGTCCGCCGGGAGCGGCTGGCCGAGGCCGTCCGGCGCGTCGCCGAACTGGTGGGGGAGCGCGGCCCCGTCGTGGACACCTCCACCGACCAGATCCCCGTCGAACTCGGCGGCGTGACCCGCTTCGTCCCCGTCGCCGACATCGTCTACGCCGAGGCCCAGGGCGACTACGCCAGACTCCACACCGACACCGGCAGCCATCTGGTCCGTATTCCGCTCACCACCCTGGAGGAGCGCTGGCGCTCCCGCGGTTTCGTACGCATCCACCGCCGCCATCTCGTCGCCCTCGCCCGTATCGACGAACTGCGCCTCGACGCGGGCGCCATGAGCGTGCGCGTCGGCGGCGCGGAACTGGCCGTCAGCAGACGGCACGCCAGAGCCGTACGCGATCTGCTGATGCGGCTGCCCGGCCGCTGACCAGGCCATTCGCAGGTGCGTACGGGGGAGCGCCGGGGCTTCCCTCCGCCTTGACGGTCTGCTTACACTCCGGCCCTGGCACCGCGACGACGCCTGAGGCACGAGGGGGAGGAGAGATCATGACGGCCGACTCCACCCCCAAGCGTGAGGTCGTCACCGGCGAGCCTCGCCGCGTACGTCCCCTGCCCCGCTACCGCGCCCAGGCCGAGATCGACGAGCAGACCGCGCTCGGCGACGCCTACGTCCGTTCCCTCATGCGCAGCCAACTCCGCGCCGGGCTCACCGCGTTCGCGCTGCTCGCCACGGTCGTCGGCACACTCCCGCTCGCGTTCGCCGCGCTGCGCGACACCACCGTCGTCTGGGTGGTGCTCGGCGTCGCCGCCTATCCGCTGCTGACCCTGCTGGCCTGGTGGTACGTGCGGCGCGCGGAGCGCAACGAGCGGGACTTCGCCCGGCTCGTGAAGGGCCGGCCGCTGCCGTGAGCCAGACCTACACGGTGACGGCCGTCGCCGTCGTCGTGGTCGCCACCGTCCTCGTCGGCGGCTTCGGCCTGCGTATATCCCGCACCACCTCCGACTTCTACGTGGCCTCCCGCACCGTACGGCCCGGCCTCAACGCCGCCGCGATCAGCGGCGAGTACCTCTCCGCCGCCTCCTTCCTCGGCATCGCGGGACTGCTCCTGCTGCACGGCCCGGACATGCTCTGGTACCCGGTCGGCTACACCGCCGGCTATCTGGTCCTGCTGATCTTCGTCGCCGCCCCGCTGCGCCGCTCCGGCGCGTACACCCTCCCCGACTTCGCCGAAGGGCGCCTGGAGTCGCGCCCCGCGCGGCGCGTGGTCAGCGCGCTGGTCGTCGGCGCGGGCTGGCTCTACTTGGTGCCGCAGCTCCAAGGGGCGGGCCTGACGCTGGAGATCCTGACCGGCGCGCCGAACTGGTTCGGTGCCGTCCTCGTCGCCGTCGTCGTCGTGGTGGCCGTCGCGGCGGGCGGCATGCGCAGCATCACCTTCGTGCAGGCCTTCCAGTACTGGCTCAAGCTCACGGCCCTGCTCGTCCCGGCGATCTTCCTGCTGCTGGCCTGGCAGGGCGACGGGCGGCCCCCGATCGACTTCGACCTCACCGAGATGTCGAGCCGCGCGGACCACCCGCTGTACGCGACGTACGGACTGATCGTCGCCACCTTCCTCGGCACCATGGGCCTGCCGCACGTCGTGGTCCGCTTCTACACCAGCCCCAACGGCCGGGCGGCCCGCCGCACGACCGTCGGCGTCCTCGCCCTGATCGGCGGCTTCTATCTGCTGCCGCCGGTGTACGGCGCGCTCGGCCGGCTGTACGCGCCCGCGCCCGCCCTCGGTACGGATGCCGACGCCGCCGTGCTGCTGCTGCCCGACCTGGTCATCGGGGGCACGGCGGGCGATCTGCTCGGGGCCCTCGTCGCGGGCGGCGCCTTCGCCGCGTTCCTCTCCACCGCCTCCGGTCTGACCATGGCCGTCGCCGGGGTGCTCACCCAGGACGTGCTGCCCTCGCGCGGCGTACGGCACTTCCGGCTGGCCACGCTGCTCGCGATCCTCGTACCGCTCGGCGGCTCGCTGGTGGTGAGCGGCCTGCCGGTGGCCGACGCCGTCGCGATGGCCTTCGCCGTCTCCGCCTCGTCGTTCTGCCCGCTGCTGGTGCTCGGCATCTGGTGGCGGCGGCTCACCCCGCCCGGCGCGATCGCCGGGCTGCTCCTCGGCGGCGGCTCGGCGCTGGTGGCCATCGGGATCACGGTCAGCGGCGCCGTACGGTCGGGCTGGCCGAACGCCCTGCTCGCCTGGCCCGCCGTCTGGTCGGTGCCCGTCGGGTTCCTCGCGATGATCCTGGTGTCGCTGGCCACCCAGTCGCGGATACCGCCCGGGACCAAGGCGGCCATGACCCGTTTCCATCTCCCGGAGGCCCTGATGCCCCGCGCCAGAGGAGGCCCCCGATGAGCGGCGCGGCCCTCACGGTCCTGATCGTGCTCGGCGCGCTGCTGCTCGCCGGGGGCTTCCTGCTCGGCCGCCGCGGCGGGCGCGGACGCCCGGACCGGACCAGCGACGTCGGTACGCCCGTCGAGCACGCCACCTTCGAGACCCTGCACACCGCGTCGCTCGCCGCGCCGCCCCTGCGCGCCGGACTCACCGAGGAGAGCGCGGGCAAGGCCGCCCGCCGACTGCGCTCGCTGCTCGGGACGGACGCGCTCTGCCTCACCGACCGGGACCGGGTGCTCGCCTGGGACGGACTCGGCGAGCACCACGGCAAGCATGTGATGGACCATGTGCAGGCCCTGCTCGCCAGCGGGCGCGACACGGCCTTCGCCAGCGGGTGCGGCGATCTCGACTGCCCGCTGCGCTGGGGGGTCGCCGTGCCGCTGACCGTCGACCACCGGGTGCTCGGCACGCTCGTCGCGTACGCGCCACGGGAGTCCGCGGTCCTCGCGCGCGCCGCGGGCGAGGTCGCGCGCTGGGTCTCCGTACAGCTCGAACTCGCCGAACTCGACCGCTCCCGCACCCAGTTGATCGAGGCGGAGATCAAGGCGCTGCGCGCCCAGATCTCGCCGCACTTCATCTTCAACTCGCTGGCCGCCATCGCCTCGTTCGTCCGGACCGACCCCGAGCGCGCCCGCGAACTGCTCCTGGAATTCGCCGACTTCACGCGCTACTCGTTCCGCAGGCACGGGGACTTCACCACCCTCGCCGACGAACTGCACTCCATCGACCAGTACTTGGCGCTCGTCCGGGCCCGCTTCGGCGATCGGCTGTCGGTCACTCTCCAGGTCGCGCCCGAGGTGCTGCCGGTCGCGATGCCGTTCCTCTGCCTCCAGCCGCTCGTCGAGAACGCGGTCAAGCACGGACTCGAAGGCAAGATCACGATGAGCCACATCACCATCAGCGCGCTCGACGCCGGTTCGGAGGCGGAGGTGGTGATCGAGGACGACGGGGTGGGGATGGACCCGGAGCGACTGCGCCAGATCCTGCGCGGCGAGGGCGGTCTGTCCACGGGCATCGGACTGCTCAACGTGGACGAGCGGCTGCGCCAGGTGTACGGGGACGACTACGGGCTCGTCATCGAGACGGGGGTGGGGGCGGGGATGCGGATCACCGTACGGATCCCCAAGTACCGCGCGGGCGTGCACGGCACGTGACGTCCGGAGCAGCGCGCACAGCGAGTACAGCGGGTGCAGCGCCCGACGTTCAGAACAGATGGATCGCCAGATGCCCCAGCGGTAGCCCGAGCTGCCACGCCGGGGTCCACACCTGCGGCCCCTCCTCCTCGTGCCGCTCCGTGTCCCCGCCGCCGCCCGTGAGGGGATCGCCGCCGGGCGCGCCCACCGCGTCGAGGTCCGGGGCCAGCAGTTCGGTCTCCTCCAGCCATCGCCAGGCGGCCAGGGCCAGCTCCAGATCCGGGTCGGGGCGGGCGGTGCCGGACCGTTCCGCCTGGCACGCGCGGGTCTCCAGCAGGTCGAGCTGGTGACAGACCCATTCACGCCAACCGGTGCCGTACGCGGTCAGCGTCCGCCACTCGGCCATCCGCGCCACGCCGCCGGGGCCGCCGACCGGCCCGTCGGACAGGTAGATGGTCAGGGCGAGGGCGTCGCGGCCTGCCCGGTACTCAAGTGTGGTGGGCGGCATCAGATCGCCGGTGCGCAGTAGTTCGTCGGCGATGTACTCCGCGTACATCCATGCCATGGGGACGAGCAGGCCGCCACCACCGCCTTCGTCATGACGTTCCGGACGCATGGTTTTCCGCCTTCCTTCCTCTCCGGGGACGCTGCTTCACGGAGCATTGAACCGGCGGCCGGTGCCCAGCGTGGCCAGAAGAGCAGGATCGGACGGCGGACCGGAGGCGATTGTGACGGGTGAGGCCGACGGTGACCGACATGTGCGGTCGCAGCTCGGTGCCTACGCGCTGGGAGCTCTCACACCCGAGGAGGACCGGCTGATCGCCGGGCACCTGGACGGCTGCGCGAGCTGCGCCGCCGCCTATGCGGAGGTGGCCGATGGCGCGGCGCTCCTCGCACTCTTGGACGAGGAGGACCTGTGGTAGCCGGGCAGGGAGCGGCCGAGGGCGCGCAGCGCGTAGTAGGAGCGGGACTTGACGGTGCCGGCCGGAATGCCGAGCACCTGCGCGGCCTCGACCACGCTCAGCCCCTTGAAGTAGATCTGCCCGAGTACGGCGCGGTGCTCCGGGCTCAACGCCTTCACCGCCTCGCGCACGTCGAGCGCGGCGACGGAGCGTTCCGTGGGATCGCCGGGTTCCGGGGTGGCTTCGAGGACGCCGTCGCTGACCTCGGCCGGGCGGGCGAGACGTGAGCGGCGGGCGTCGATCGCCAGTCGGCGGCCCACCGTGAAGAGCCAGGGCCGCATGGACTCGTAGGGGCCCTCGAACGCCTCCGGGTGCTGCCAGGCGCGGACCAGTGTCTCCTGGAGCAGGTCCTCGGCGCGCTGCCGGTCGCCGTAGGTCAGACCGAGCAGGAAGTGGAGCAGCGCGGGGCCGTGGTCGCGCTGCAACTCCGTCAGCGCCCGCTCGTCGGTCGTCGCCGTGGCCGTGGCGGTGGTCATCGTGAACGTCCCTTCTCGCGGGGGTCGTCGGCGTCGGCGTCGCTGCCGTTGGCGTATCGGAACGCATCCGGTGTGTCCGGGGACAGACGGCTCACAAGGGTCTGCGACGAGCGGTCGCTCCGCGCGGCGAGTGGTGCGGTGAACGGTTCGGCCGATCCCTTTCGTCCATTTCAGGTACTTGGCCTCGTTCGCAGCATTAATCACATTAATATGAAGAATGCATGCGTTGACCGTTTGGTCGCCTTCCTCGTCCATGAAGGAGCCTGACCGATGACGACGCGCATGCGACACGGAGCGGTGGCCGCCGCGGCCCTGCTGCTCGGCACGGCCGCGGGATGCGCCGGACCCGGCACGGCGGACTCGCTCCTCGACCGGCCCGTCGGGAGCGGGAACGGGCCCGGCCCTTCGGCGGCGGGAGGTGCCGCACCGCAGCGCGGGTTCACGCTCGTCGCCTCCGGGGACGTCCTGCCGCACGACTCCGTCATCAGCCGCGCCAACGCGGACGCGGGCGGCGCGGGCCACGACTTCGTACCGATGTTCGCCGGGGTGAAGCCCGTCGTCTCGGCCGCCGATGTGGCGATCTGTCACATGGAGACGGTGTACGGCCCCGAGGGCGGGCCCTTCACCGGCTACCCGTCGTTCAAGTCACCGCCCGAGATCGCCGCCGCGCTCAAGGCGACCGGCTACGACTCCTGCTCCACCGCCTCCAACCACACCCTGGACGCCGGCGCCGAGGGCATCGGCCGCACGCTCGGCGCGCTCGACAGGGCCGGGGTCAAGCACACCGGTTCGGCGCGTTCGGCCGAGGAGGACAACCGGCCCGCGCTGCTCGACGCCGGCGGCGCGAAGGTCGCCCAGCTCGCGTACACGTACGACACCAACGGCAACCCCCTGCCCGAGGGGCAGCCCTGGGCCGTCGACCTGATCGACGAGGAGAGGATCGTCGCCGACTCGCGGGCCGCCCGCGCGGCGGGCGCCGACGTCGTCGTGGTGAGCATGCACTGGGGTACGGAGTGGCAGACGGCGCCCGACGAGAAGCAGCTCGAACTCGGCGAACGGCTCACCGCCTCCACGACGGGGGGCCGCCCCGACATCGACCTGATCATCGGCACGCACGTCCATGCCCCGCAGGCGTACGAGAAGGTCAACGGCACCTGGATCGTCTACGGCATGGGGGACCAGATCGCCGGCGACATGATCAACAACGCCGGAGAGTTCGACCCGCGCGGCACGCAGGGCTCGATCGGCCGGTTCACCTTCGCGCCGCCCGCCGTCAAGGGGGAGCGCTGGGCCGTGACAAAGGCGGAGTTCGTCCCGCAGGCCATGGACAACAGTGTCGGACGGGTGGTCAATCTGTCGCAGGCGCTGGACGACGACCCGTCGAGGGACGACTACCGGGCCACGAGGTCCGCGATCGAGGCGGCGGTCCTCGGGCGCGGCGCCGCCAAGGACGGCCTCACGATGGGCCGTTGAGCCCCTGGGGCGCGGCGTTCTACGGAACGACCGTCACCGGCCAGCGGCCCGCCTTGACCAGCCGCACCGCCACGGAGCCGATGAACCGGTGCCCTGCCGACTCCGACGCGCCCACCACCACGGCGTCCGCCTTGAGGTCGTCGGCCGCGGTGACCAGCCCGTTGTAGGGGTCGCCGCGCAGGGTGTGGAACTCCCAGCGGACGTCCCAGATCCCTCTGACCTGTTCCGCGCTGGTGCGGATCTGCTCCGCGAGACCCTCGGCGATCTCCCCGGTCGTGTCGGCGACCGGGGCACCGAGCGCGGCCCCCGACGACATCAGCGGCTGGACGTAGACGATGGCGAGCAGGGCGTTCTGCCGTCGGGCGAGACCACCGGCGTACGCCGCCGCGCGGAGGGACGACTCGGAGCCGTCCACCCCGGCGACGATCACCTTGGGGCCGTCGGTTCCGCGTTCGAAGGGGGAGGGCTGCTGATCCGTCACGGCAGCGAGGCTATCGGCTCCCGGACGGCGTCCCTCCGGGGGTCCGCCCGGCGGTGGTTTCGCAGGGTTTTGGTCGGGCGGGATTTGTCGGACAGGTCCTGGAGTGCGGCGTATGGGCGTCGGCTTGGGGCCGGGCCGGTGTCGCCGAAGCTCATCGGCTCATCCCATCGGGTGTTTTCCCCGTCCTCCCCGGTGTCGGTGAGGGACAGGACGCACCGGCCGTGCGAGCCATTGGCCATGGAAGCCATCAAAAGGGACCAGATGATTCCGGGGCGCCGGGCCGCGCTCCGTATCGCCGCCGTCCTCGGGGCCGTCGGGCTGACCCGGTTGCTGACCGCGGGCGACGCCCAGACGCCGGGCCGTCCTGCTGCCGGGAGCCCGCCGGGGGCTGCCCCGGCGGCAGGACCGCAGGCGGCCTTGCCCCGGCGGCCGTCGGCCTACAGGCTGAGCCCCATGACGGAGTTCCAGCAGCCGCCCGACCAACGGCCCGCCAGGCTTCCCGTACGCAAGGAGCCCTTCCTGGAGATGCCGGACCTGGGCCACTCCATGGTGCTCACCTTCGACGACGGGCCCGATCCGCACTACACCCCCGGCATCCTCAAGACGCTGCGCGCGCACGATGTACGGGCGATGTTCTTCGTCTGCGGCGAGATGGCCAAGGACCAGCGCGACCTGCTGCGCGAGATGGCCGACGACGGGCACATCGTGGGCAACCACACCTGGTCGCACCCGGAGTTGCCGAAGCTGGGGCCGGCCAAGATCCGTGCGGAGATGGAGCGCACGAGCGAGGTGATCGAGCGGACGCTGGGCCGTCCGCCGGTCTGGTTCCGCGCCCCGTACGGCTCCTGGAACCGGCACACCTTCGAGATCGGCGCCGACCTCGGCATGGAGCCGCTCGCCTGGACCGTCGACACCCTCGACTGGAAGTCACCCGGCACCGGGAAGATCGTCCGCACGGTGCTCGACGGGGCGGCGCCGGGGGTCGTGGTGCTGTCGCACGACGCGGGCGGCGACCGCTCGCAGAGTGTGGCCGCGCTCCGCGAGTATCTGCCCGGACTGCTGAAGGACGGCTACGGCATCACCGTACCGAGGCCCTGAGTACCGAGGCCCTGACGGCCGCGGCGGGTGGGACGGCGCGCGCCCCGTCCCACCCACCCATCCCCGTAAGGGGATCGACCCACCGCTCAGCGGGTCTCCACCAGCCGGGCGAAGACCACGACGTTGCCCTCGTAGCCGCCCGCCTTCGAGTAGCCGCCGCCACAGGTGATGACGCGCAGTTCGGAGTGACCGGTGTCGCCGTACACCCGCGCGCCCGGGAAGTCGTTCTTGGAGAAGACCTCCACGCCGTAGATCTCGAACACCGCCACCCGCTCGTCGAAGCGGGTCACCTCGATGTGCTCGCCCTTGCTCAGCGAGCCGAGGCCGTAGAAGACCGCGGGGCCCGCCTGGTTGTCGACATGGCCCACGACGACCGCGGTGCCGCGCTGGCCGGGGGCGACGCCGTTCTGGTACCAGCCCGCCATGTTGGCGTCCTGGGGAGGCGGGGCGGCGATCCAGCCCTCCGGGTCGAGCCCCACGTCCATCACGGGCGCGTCGACCTTGATCGCCGGAATCGTCACGCGGGACATGGGCGCGTACGGCAGCGGCTTGACGATGGGGACGCTCGCGGGCTCGGTCACCGCCTCCTGCCGGGTGTCCAGCGCCGCCGCCGAGGCCGGCTGGGGCGGTCCGAGGGACACGTCCGCCCCGTTCCGCATCAGTGCGAGACCAGAGAGCATGACAAGAGCCAGAACGCCCCAGGGCGAGCGTCTCCTCGACTCCGAGCCGCCGTGGTCCAGGCCCATGGTTCTCCCTTCGTGGGCGCCTGGTAGGCACGCTAAGCGCGGCGGTCCGGGTCGGCGAGAACTGGAGGGCGAATGGGTGGTGCGGCCGTCCGCGCCGGACCAACTGCCCCATTCGAGTAGTCGTCGTATAAAAGTTCTGACGGTCTGTGACCTGCGGGTCCGTCAGATCCTGGCGCGTTCCGTCGGCGTGTCGCCTCACCGGGGTGGACCAGTGCCGAAATGCGTCGCATGTGCTGTCCGGTGATGGTTCGTCATGGAGGGCGTACTCGTCGAATTTCCCGGAGCACCGCTTTGGGGCGTCTTCCGCTGGAGGCTCAACGATGCGTGCTTCACGCGCTCTCACGGTGACTGCCGCGGCCTGCGCCGCCGTGGCGCTCTCCGCCCCGCTGGCCGGGGCCACCAACGGTCCGAGGGACATCACCGTCAACCCCTTCTCCGTCCACCAGGGCGGTACGTTGCACATCACCGCCCAGGGCTGCGGCCACGGCGGCCATGTCACGTCCAACGCCTTCCCCAAGGCGCAGCTCTCGGTGAACGCCTCGGGCCACTCGGAGGCCAGGGCCCGTATCCACAACCACGCCACTCCGGGCGACTACAACCTGTCCGTCAAGTGCAGCGACAACAGCCGCATCGCGACCCACCGCTTCCGCGTGCTGGCCGGCCAGGGCTCGGAGGGTGGCCTCGGTGGCTCCATCGGCCCCAGCTCGACCGAGATGGCGGTCGGCGCCGGTCTGGTCGCCACGGCCGCGGTCGGCGGTACGTTCTTCATCGCCCGCCGCCGTCGTACGAGCGACTCGCTCGTCTGACCGGCCGGACCTCCGTACGGCGAACGCCCGTCGCCCCAAGTCCCGAACAGGACTTGGGGC
>NZ_JBHUUW010000104.1:0-18440 GCF_042670825.1 Streptomyces sp. NPDC057137
GCCGCGCGCCGGGTGTGTCGGCACCGGGCGCACGACGCGCCGCTCTCCCCGGTCGTACCCGCCGGTCAGCGTGTTCCGACCGCCGCGCGCACGGCCCGCCGGGCCATGGCGCAGTCCTCGTGCAGCCGCCGCAGCAGCAGCCGCTGCTCCTCGCCGCTCGGCGCCCCCGGCTGAGGCTGGTTCGCCCCGCCGACGGGAGGCGCCTCGCGCATGGTGCGCTGCACCTGCGTCTCGTACTTACGGATCTCCGCCGTCAGCACCAGCATCAGATTGACCAGGAAGGCGTCCCGGTCCGCCGTACCCGTGATCTGCGCGAGCTTGCTGATCTGCTGGCGCGCCAGTGTGTTGTTGCCGAGCACCATCCACAGCGTCGCCAGGTCGTACCCGGGCAGATACCAGCCCGCGTGCTCCCAGTCGAGGAGCACCGCCCCGGCGGGCGACAGCAGCATGTTGGAGAGCAGCGCGTCACCGTGGCAGAACTGCCGCATGCCCGGCCGCCCGAGACCACGCATCAGCTTCTGCAGATCCCCCAGATCCCGGTCCGTGAAGAGACCCAGCTCGTGGTAGCGGGTGATCCGCCGCGCGTAGTCGAGACCGGCACCGAACATGTCGCCCGGCGGACGCCAGGTGTTGAGCCGGGTCACGGCACCCAGCACCGTCCGTACATCGGCGCGCGGTGGGGCCTCGACGGGGTGGCGCGACAGGGCCGCGGCACGTCCGGGCATCCGCTCGACGACCAGCGTGCAGTTGTCGGGATCGGCGGCGATCAGCCGGGGCACCCGCACCGGCGGGCGGTGGCGCACGAACGAGCGATATGTGGCTATCTCGTGCCGGAAGCTCTCGGCCCACGCGGGTGACTGGTCCAGTAAACACTTGGCCACCGCGGTCGTCCGCCCTGTCGTCCCGACCAGCAGCACCGAGCGGCCGCTGCGCCGCAGCACCTGCACGGGGTTGAACTCCGGACAGATCCGGTGCACCGAGGCGATGGCCATCTTCAACTGCGCGCCCTGGGGGCCCGACAGGTCGAGCCTGCCGCCGAGCGGCCCGTTGGCCGCCCCTGTCCAGCGCCTGGCCCGGCCGGCGTGGGTGGGGTCGAGATACGGTCCACCGCCGGCCGCGGGTGGCCGCTGCTGCCGGGGCGGGGCGGTCACGGAGGACGATGCTGTGTACGACGACGCTGTGTACATGGGCGAACGGATCCCTTCGTGTACCGACGAATTACCCGCGCCGCCCGTCCCGGCGGTCGTTCACACCCTGGGGAATGTGTCGGACTGCCGGGCCGGGGTGGCGCGTTCCTACACGACACCCCGCCACGGGTGGCACACCATGTGGCGCACCCTGGCGAAGCCTGGCGAATAGTCGCCAGGCATCTGACAGAGGGTTACTGTCAACTCAGCCGAGAACCTGGGGGCTTGACGTGACCGGAGAACCCAACGCCCGCCTGTCGGACCTGTTCGGCCTTGCCGGCTGGTCCAAGGGCGAACTCGCGCGGCTGGTGAACAGACAGGCGGCGGCCATGGGCCATCCGCAGCTGGCCACCGACACCTCGCGGGTCAGACGCTGGATCGACATGGGGGAGATCCCGCGCGATCCGGTACCGAGGGTGATGGCGTCTCTGTTCACCGAGCGGCTCGGCCGTGTCGTGACCATCGAGGACCTCGGGTTCGTACGACACGGACGCGCGGGGAGACGACGGGACGCCGGGAGCGCATCGAACCCCGACGGCCTGCCTTGGGCGCCCGACCGGACGGCTGCGGTCCTCACCGAATTCACGGGAATGGACCTCATGCTCAACCGACGCGGCTTGGTGGGCGCGAGCGCCGTGCTCACCGCAGGCACCGCACTCAGCAGCTCCATGTACGACTGGCTGCACTCCGACCCCGCACTGACAGCCGACGCTCCCCGGAGCGCCGAACCCCTGCACGCCGACCCCGCCGGGTACGACCGCTACGAGGCCGCCCCCATCGGGGCGCAGGAGATCGACGCGCTGGAGCACTCCGTCGACGTGTTCCGGGCCTGGGACGCCTCCCGGGGGGGCGGCCTCCAGCGCAAGGCGGTGGTGGGACAGCTCAACGAGGTGGGCGGCATGCTCTCGTACCGCCATCCTCCCCATCTCCAGCGGCGCCTGTGGGGCGTCGCTGCCAACCTGGCGGTGCTCGCCGGCTGGATGTCGCACGACGTCGGCCTCGAACCCACCGCCCAGAAGTACTTCGTCATCGCCACCCACGCGGCGCGCGAGGGCGGCGACCGTCCGCGCGCGGGCGAGGCGCTCTCCAGGGCGGCGCGCCAGATGGTTCATCTGGGGCGGCCGGACGAGGCGCTGGACCTGATGAAGCTGGCCAACTCCGGTTCCGGGGACGAGGTGCTGCCCCGTACCCGGGCGATGCTCCGCACGATCGAGGCCTGGGCACAGGCGTCGATGGGGCGCGGCCAGGCCATGCGCCGGACCCTCGGCGAGGCGGAGGAACTCTTCGTCTCGGACAAGGGCGATGTGCCACCGCCGAGTTGGATGCAGATGTTCGACGAGGCGGATCTGCACGGCATGGAGGCGCTGGCGTACCGTACGCTCGCCGATCACGATCCCTCGGCGGCGGCCATAGCTCAACGGCATGCCAAGCGGGCGATCGAGCTGCGGCAGAACGGCCGTCAGCGGTCGATGATCTTCGACTATCTCTCACTGGCCTCGGCCTGCTTCATCGCGGACGATCCCGAACAGGCCGACCGCTACGCGCGGTTGGCGCTGGTGTCGATGGGGGAGACCTCGTCGCACCGCACCTGGGACCGGCTGCGGGAGATGTACCGGCTGACCGGCCAGTACGCGGCGCACGCCACGATTCAGGATCTGCGCAGGGAGATCGACGCGGTCCTGCCGAACCAGACGAAGAAGCCGAGGAGTTCGAAGATCTAGATCCCAAGAGCCAGTTCCCACAGGCCAGTTCCGAAGATCCAGTCACGTCAGGGGTCCGGTCAGGGATCCCGTACGTCGAAGGGGACCGTCAGGGGTCCTCGGGGGCGGTCTGCTCCGCCGGGCCGATCCTGGCCACCAGTACACAGGCGTCGTCCTCGCGTCCGGTCTCGCCGAACTCCTCGACGACCGTCCTGACACAGTCCTGCGCGTCACGTGCCCCGGTCAGGCGAGGTCCGAGCGCCAGAAGCCGGTCCACCCCGGTCCGGTCGGTCAGTCTGCCGGTGTGCAGCACCAGCAGATCATCGGGCAGCAGCTGGATCTCGGCCTGTTCGTACGCGGCACCCGATGTCGCGCCGAGCAGAACGCCGTCCAGCGGAGTCAGCGCGCGCCCCGTCCCGTCGCGGAACAGCAGCGGGGCGGGGTGGCCTGCCTGTGCCCAGACGAGGGTGCGGGTCTCGGCGCGGTAGCGGCAGCAGACGGCGCTGCCGAGCGCGGGTTGCTCGGCGGTGTCGAGCAGTTGGTTGAGATGGCCCATCAACGCACCCGGCTGGACGCCCGCCACCGCCATACCGCGCAGGGCGCCGAGGAGCATCGCCATCGTGGAGGCGGCCGTCACGCCGTGGCCGGTGAGATCGCCGACCGTCAACAGGGTGTTCCCGTCGGGGAGTCTGAGCGCGTCGAACCAGTCACCGCCGACGAGTCCGCCGCCCGTGGGCGGCAGATAGTGACCGGCCAGATCCAAAGTGCCCGGCCGGCTCTGCGGGGAGTTGAGGGTCCCGCGCCACGACGGCAGCACGGCATCCTGAAGCTCGGCCACGATGCGCTGTTCGGTCCTGGCGGTCCGCTCGCGCCGCCGGAGCGTGTCACCGGACTCGTCGACGGCGCGCCGGCTGCGGCGTAACTCGCTGACGTCCCGCAGCACCGCCCACATGGAGGCGGCGCAGCCGTCGGAGTCGAGCACGGGCTCGCCCATCATGTGCAGCGTGCGGACGCGCCGGTCGGTCCTGACGATGCGGAACTCGCTGTCGATGGGCTTGCCGTCGACGAGACACTCGGTCACCAGCGTCTGGAGCAGGCTCTGGTCCTCGGCGACCATCACCGACGGCAGTTCGTCCAGGGTCATCGGGCCCTTCTCGGGCGGTCGGCCGAAGATCTCGTACAACTCCGGCGACCAGGTGACCTCGTCGGTGAGGAGATTCCACTCGGCGCTGCCGACCCGGCTCAGCAGCGAACCGGTCTCGTCGCCGGCTTCCGCCGCCGTGACCGTCGACTCGGTCTCGTCGCCGGGCAGCCCGTTCTTGAGCTGTCCCAAGTGGGCGCCGAGGTCGTCGAGTTGATGAACCGCCAGGTCGCAGAGCGCGCGCTGCCAGCGCCGTCGCGTGTCGTGCTCGTCGGCGACGGCGTCCCTGCGCACGGCGTCCACGTCGCCGCGCAGCCTGCGGGTGCGCGTGATGAGGGACTCCACCACGCCCCGCTCCGGTGGCTGCGGGGCGGGACGGTCCGCGAACAGATGGGACGGCATCTCGAACTCCGATACAGGCGTGGCCCTGCCAGGTCTGAAGGGTGGACAGTTACGACTGTTGCACAGGCTGCTATGGGCCGTAAGGCATTCGGCAACACTCGATCCGGTGGTGCATATGGCATATGCCACAGGCTGGGTAAGTGACCTACCGTCACGGGCGAGTCGGCATCGGCGAGTTGACGCGGCCCGTCAGCCCGCCGCGGCGGGGCCGTCGACCGCCCGCTTGAGGTTGCTCAGCGTCCGGTGGATGTTCCTGGCCTGGAAATCGGCGAAGGTGTGACCGCCCGTCGCGATCCGGTCGAAGCCGTTCGCTACGGCGTCGGGCCACGAACGCCGGTCGTCCGTCCAGGTCTCGGTCACACGCGTGCCGCCGTCGACCGCCTCCAGGCGGTACTCCCAGGTGGCGATCGGACCGTGCAGCCGCGGGGTCCTGGGCCCGATCGCGTGGACACGGAAGGCGAACCGCTCGCCCGCGTCGGCGGCGGTCACCGTGCAGCGCGTCGTCCAGCGCATCGGGCCGCGCTTGTTGTGACCGTCGAAGACCATCCCCACGTACGTGTCCCGGGCTTCGCCGGCCTCGCCACGGACCGTCGCCCCGAGATTCTCCGGACTCCACCGGCCCATCAGCGCGGGCCGGCTGATCTGCTCGTACACGACGGCGGGGGAGGCGGCGACGACGACACTGTCGGACACGGTGAACGTACGCGGCAAGGGGGGCTCCGATCCTGTGCTCCGGACCCTGGCGGCGGTCCGGACCTCCGACTCTAGGGCGTGTCCCTCGGGCGGGGCCCCCGGGCCCCGGCGCCCGCCCCCGCCGCGCTCAGCCGGTGGGGGCGCGGTGGAGTGCGATCAGCAGTCGCCACACCTGCCCGGCGACCTTGGCCGGCGGTGCGTCGATGAGGCCGTGCAGCCAGTCCGCCAGGACGCCGGCGAAGGACGCCGCGACCGCTGAGGCGATCAGCTCCGGCTCGGGCCCGCCGGCCAGGGCGCGTTCCGTACGGCTGCGCTCCCGCAGCTCCCGGTGGAGCAGCTCGCCCAACGGGCCGCTGCCGCCCGGTCGCAGCAGCGTGCGGTACAGATCGGCGTGCGGTACGAGGCCGGTGAAGAAGGCCGTCAGGTCGGGCGGCGGCGACGCGGGGTCCGGCAGCCCGCGCCAGGCGTGCAACGCGTCCACCGCCTCCCGGACGACCGTGGCGCACGCGTCGACGGCGAGTGCCTGGAGGTCCGCGTAGTGCAGATAGAACGTGGCCCGGCCGACCCCCGCCCTGCGCACCAGCGCCGCCACGCCCACCTGTTCGAGCGGGCGCTCCGCGCACTCGTCGAGGAGCGCCTGCCGCAGGGCGGCCCGCGTCCGGGCCGCCCTGGGGTCGGCCGGGGCCGGCGAGCCCGCCGTCCCGTCAGCCGCCGCACCGGTCATCCCGCCGGTCATCCCGCCGCCAGTACGACGGCCAGCGCGACCGCGCCCGGCAGCGCCTGGGCGAAGAGGATGCGGCGGTTCGCCGTGGCCGCGCCGTACACCCCGGCGACGACCACACAGCTCAGGAAGAAGATCTGCGCGCGGTACCCGGTGGGGTCGCCCGCGATCAGGCCCCAGACCAGGCCGGCCCCCAGGAAGCCGTTGTAGAGACCCTGGTTGGCGGCCAGGGCCGCGGTGGCGCGGGCCATCTCGGCGTCGAAGCCGGACAGTCTCCGGCCGGGGCCGCGCTCCCAGAGGAACATCTCAAGTGCCATGAAGAAGAAGTGGAAGGCGGCCACGAGGGCGACCAGGATCTGTGCGGCGGTACTCACGGGGGCATCCTCAGGAGTCAGTATTCTGGACTGGTGTCTGTGAACTATAGACACCTGTCCAGAAGATGCGCCACTCCGGGGGCTATTCGTCGTCCGAACGACCGTGCCCCTTCTGCCGGTTGATGCCCGCCGAGAGCAGCGCGTCCTCACACCGGGCCACCGCCGTCTGGCGGGACGGCACCTGCCGCCACGCGCCCTCGCCGTCCGTCCCCGAGCCCTCGTCGGCGTGCGGCGCCAGATCGCCGACCACCGTCACCTGATGCCCGCGCGCCGCCAGCCGGCTCAGCGCCTCCCGCAGCATGACCTCGGCGAACGGTCTGACCTCCGTCACCTCCTCCAGGTCGAGCACCACCCAGCCGGGCTCCTCGGGGACGACGGTGCCGAGTTCGTGCAGCAGCCGTTCCACCTCCGTGAAGTCGAGGATCCCCTGCGCGGCGACGATCGCCACGTTGTCACCCGCGCGTTCGATGACCTCGCGTTCCGCCTCGCTGCGCGGCCGGTCCGACGGCGCCGTCCGCGCGGTCTCCGCCAGCATCACGGTCGGCGCCGTCCGCGAGGACCGGCGCATCAGATGGAGACCGAACCGGGCCGACAACTCACGCAGCACCGCCACGCCGCGTACCGGATTTCCCAGGGCGTCCAGCGGCGGGCTGTGCACCGCCATGCCGAACCGCGCCGGACTGGCGGCGATCAGCCCGCCCGACACGCCGCTCTTCGCGGGCAGTCCGACCCGCAGCAGCCAGTCGCCCGACGCGTTGTACATCCCGCAGGAGGCCATGACCGCGAGCACCTGCACGGCCACCGGCTCGGGCACCACCGTCTCGCCGGTCGAGGGATTGACGCCGCCGTTGGCCAGCGTCGCGGCCATCACCGCCAGATCGACCGTCGTCACACGCACCGAGCACTGCCGGAAGTACGTCTCCACGCCGTTCGGGTCCCCGGGCAGCGACCCCGCGCCGCGCATCAGATACGACAGGGCCCGGTTGCGGTCGCCGGTCTCCGACTCCGACGCGCGGACCCGCTCGTCCACGTCCAGCCGCCGCCCCGCGAACCGGCCGAGACAGTCGAGGATCCGCGCGAACCGCTCCTCCTCGTTCGCTCCCGGCACCAGCGCGGTCGTGACGATCGCCCCCGCGTTGATCATCGCGTTCGCCGGCCGCCCGGTGCCCGGCTCCAGACTGATCGCGTTGTACGCCTCGCCGCTGGGCTCCGCGCCGACCCACCGGGTCACCTCGTCGAGTCCCAACTCGGCCAGGACCAGCGCGTACACGAACGGCTTGGACACCGACTGGAGGGTGAAGGGCGTGTCGACGCCGCCCGACCAGTAGTGGTTGCCGCCCATGCTGGTCAGCGCGATACCGAAGGTGTCCGGGTCGGCGGTGGCCAACTGCGGGATGTACGAGGCGACTTCACCCTCGTCCAGGGTGGCGACCCGCCGCTGGAGCTCCACCAGCGCGTCGGTGATGACATCGGTGGCCGAGACGGGCGTCACGGACGACCTCCAGAAGGCTGGCTGCGGAGTGCGCCGGGGCAAGCCGAAGCCCCCGGGCGCGGACTCGATCATCCGCGCCCGGGGGCTCCGGCCAGCATTCCCCGATGGGGGCGCTTGGAGTTAACGCCCCACTCAAGCATTCGCGACGATCACGTCCGGGGAGGCCGCGCCGTGTCACCCAGGGGTGTCACCAGATGGACTCGGCCCATTCGGGGTGGTCGATGAACGGGTTGCGGTTGTGCTGGAACTGGCTGTATATGAGGTCGTTGCGGCGCTTCTCGAAGGCGTCCGGCGGGTCCTCGTCGTTCCACTGCTTCAGCACGGACAGCCGTCCCATCAGGGGGGCCGAGCCGTTGTTGACACGGTCGTTCGGTTCGAGGTCGGCGAAGGAGTCGGTGCCCTCGTAGCGGACCGCCATGTAGAGGATCATGCGGGCGACATCGCCCTTGACCGCGTCACGCGGCTCGTAGGAGTCGCTGTCGGTGAGGTTCCCGGGGGCGCCGCTGACCGGGCTGCCGCCGTTGTCGAAGTCCTTGTTGCCGCGGATGCCGTTGACCTGCACATCCTCCGGGCGCAGATGGTGGACGTCGGTGCCGGGGCCCTGCGACGTACCGAAGTCGCCGTGGGACTGGGCCCACACGTGCTCACGGTTCCAGTCGCCGACGGCTCCGCCGTTCTTCGACTTCGCGCGCGAGATGCCGCTGTAGAGGAGGACCACGTTGGCGGAGTTGTTGGGGTCCTGGTCGGTGACCTTCAGCGCTTCCCAGACGCCGCTGTACGAGAGCTTCGTCTGGTTGCTGATGATGCCGTGCAGCGCGCTCTTGAGCGCGGGCCCGGTCTTGCCGAGCGCGCCCTGGTAGTAGGTGTCGTCCAGTGCGGCGGTTCCGGTCGAGGTGCCGGTGGCGGTGGTTCCCGACGAGGCCGCCGGGGGTGTGGCGGCCGGGGCGGCGGCCGCGCTGCCGGCGAGCACCGCGGCGGCGGCGCACAGGGCCAGCACCGGCCGCACGGCGGGAAGGTGACGACGAGACATATGGGGGGTGCCCTCTCGATCAGGAGATCACCGCGCGTAGATCCGACGGGTGGGGTGCTGCACACGGTGACCAGGTCGATGTGACGTTTCCGCAGGAGCTTTCCACAGCGCCTGTGACGCTGGGGTGAATGCTCCGCGTCCATCATGTGCAGGTCAAGATGCGGGCCCACGTCGGGAGTTGAGTAGGGGAAGACTGCCTCGCGCGTTCACATGGATGGGCCGAAAACACGGTGCTGATAATTTTGGTCCATACCAACTCCTTGACGGGCATCCCCTGGCTGCCTTAAATCAAGCATTGAAATAAGCGCGCGAGCGCTTCCCCTCCCAGCTGTACCTGTCATGCGCATGCCCCCCACGCAAAGCGATGTGATGACCGTGCATATGTCCTGGCGGCGCCGTACGGCGCTGTACGCCCTCGCACTTCTGTGCACCTCCGGAGCCGTGGCCGCCGTGCCCGCCGGAGCCTCCGCCGCGTCGGACCCCCACTCCGCCGCGGCACCCGCAGCCATCAAGTTCGAAGACAACTTCGACGGCCCGGCCGGAGCCGGTGTCGACGGAAACAAGTGGCAGATCGAGACCGGCGACAACGTCAACAACCACGAGCGGCAGTACTACACGTCCGGGAACAACAACGCCCAGCTCGACGGGCAGGGCAATCTCGTCATCACCGCCCGCAAGGAGAACCCGGGCAACTACCAGTGCTGGTACGGCCGTTGCGAGTACACCTCGTCCCGGCTGAACACCTCGGGCAAGTTCGACTCCGCGTACGGCCGCGTCGAGGCCCGCATGAAGATCCCGCGCGGCCAGGGCATCTGGCCCGCGTTCTGGGCACTCGGCAGCGACATCGGCCAGGTCGGCTGGCCCAACAGCGGTGAGATCGACGTCATGGAGAACGTCGGCTTCGAGCCGGGCACCGTGCACGGCACGCTCCACGGCCCCGGCTACTCCGGCGCGGACGGCATCGGCGCCGGCTACAGCCTGCCGAACGGCGAGGCGTTCGCGGACAACTTCCACACCTTCGCGGTCGACTGGGCTCCGGACTCCATCAAGTGGTCGGTGGACGGCAACGTCTTCCAGACCCGTACGCCCGCCGATCTCGGCGGCCGTCAGTGGGTGTTCAACAAGTCGTTCTTCCTGATCCTCAACCTCGCGGTCGGCGGCTACTGGCCCGGTGACCCCGACGGCAGCACTGTCTTCCCGCAGCAACTGGTCGTCGACTACGTACGCGTCAGCGACTAGTACCCCGTTTCTGTTTCTCGAGTGCCGGACGGGCAAGGGCCGGACAGGTCCCGGCCCGTCCGGCACCCGAGGACGATCCGGCCCACCGGGCGTTCCCGGTGGGCCCCCTCAGAAGTGGACGGTGACCTCGCATGACCGCCTTGTTCAAGCCCTGGAAGCACCTCAGACCGCTGGCACTGCTGGCCATGCCCCTGGTGGCCGTCGCCTCGACCGTGAGCGTGACGCCGGCGACCGCGGCCGTCGCGGCCGTCGGCACCATCACCGGCCTCGGTGGCAAGTGCGTGGACGTGGCGGGTGCGAGCTCCGCCAACGGCGCGGCCGTTCAGCTGTACGACTGCAACGGCAGCGCCGCGCAGCAGTGGGACGTCGCCTCGGACGGCACGATCCGCGCGCTGGGCAAGTGCCTCGACGTGAAGGACAACGGCACGGCGAACGGTTCCGTCCTCCAGCTCTGGTCGTGCTCCGGAGCCGCCAACCAGAAGTGGACCGTCTCGGCGGCCCGCGACATCGTCAACACCCAGGCGAACAAGTGCCTGGACGCCACCGGCAACAGCTCCGCCAACGGCACCAAGCTCCAGCTGTGGACCTGCACCGGCTCCGCGAACCAGAAGTGGACCGCGCCGTCCGGCGGCGGGAACCCCGACCCCGGTGGCGCGCCCATGGCCGTCGCGCCGTACATCTACAACGGCTGGGGCAGCCCGCCCAACCCCGCCACCGTCCAGAACGCGACCGGCGTGAAGTGGTTCACCCTCGCCTTCGTCCTCAGCAACGGCTACTGCAACCCGCAGTGGGACGGCGGGCGGCCGCTGGCCGGCGGCGTGGACCAGCAGACCATCAACACCGTGCGCGCGGGCGGCGGCGACGTCATCCCGTCCTTCGGCGGCTGGAGCGGCAACAAGCTGGAGAGTTCCTGCGGCAGCGCGGGTGAGCTGGCCGCCGCGTACCAGAAGGTCATCAACGCGTACGGCCTGAAGGCGATCGACATCGACATCGAGGCCGCCGCCTACGACAGCCCGACCGTCCAGCAGCGCACGGTGGACGCGCTCAAGACGATCCGGGCCAACAACCCCGGCATCAAGCTCTACATCACCTTCGGCACCGGCCAGAACGGCCCCGACACCAGCCTGATCAACCGCGCGGCCTCCTCCGGCCTCACGATCGACAGCTGGACGATCATGCCGTTCAACTTCGGCGGCAACGGCCAGAACATGGGCACGCTGTCCGTCCGCGCGGCCGAGGGCCTGAAGACCGCTGTCAAGAACGCCTACGGCTACGGCGACGACGAGGCTTACCGCAAGACCGGCATCTCGTCGATGAACGGTGTCACGGACGTCGGCGAGACCATCACCGTCGCCGACTTCCGGACGATCCTCGCCTACGCGCAGCAGCGCCACCTCGCCCGGCTGACCTTCTGGTCGGTCAACCGCGACCGGCCCTGCACCGGCGGCGGGGCGGACACCTGCTCCGGCGTGGGCCAGGCCGACTGGGACTTCACCCGCGTACTGGCGCAGTACCGAGGCTGACCCGGCCGCTCCTGCCGCCACCGCCCCGGACACCGTTCCCACCCACGGTGTCCGGGGCGGTGCGCGTGCGCGGGCGGTGCGCGGGCGGGGCCGGGACCTGTCCGGGCGAGACCCGCCGTAATCGAATGGGGGTCATCCTCCTCCCGCATGATCGAAGGCCCCACACCGCCAAGGCTGTTGGAATCGGACCCGTAGCGTCGTGATTCCGTGCGGAGGGGATGGCAGTGAGCGAGGAGCACCTTGCGGAGCCCGTCGACGACGGGGAGCACGACGCGGGAGGCGAGGACCGGCGCACAGTCGTCGTCACCGGTGGGACCAGTGGCATCGGCGCCGCCGTCGCCGAGCGGTTCGCCGCCGCCGGCGCCCGGGTGATCGCCGCCGGGCTCGACGCCGCCGGCGCCGCGGGACGACTGCCCGACTCGGTCCGCCGTGTCGAGATCGACCTGACCCGCGCCGGGGACCTCGAAGACTTCCTCGGCGGTGTCGAACGGCTCGACGTCCTCGTCAACGCGGCCGGTGTCATCGCCCGTGGCCACGAGTACGAACCCGAGGTCTTCGCCCGTGTCGTCGACGTCAACCTCACCGGCACCATGCGCGCCTGCGTCGCCTCGCACGACCTGCTGCGCCGCTCGGGCGGCTGCATCGTCAACGTCGCCTCCATGCTGAGCTTCTTCGGCGGCCCCAGGGTCCCCGCCTACACGGCCAGCAAGGGCGGCATCACACAGCTCACCAAGGCGCTCGCCGTGGCCTGGGCCGAGGACGGCATCCGCGTCAACGCCGTCGCGCCGGGCTGGATCCGTACGGCCCTGACGGCCGACCTCCAGACCAACGACGAAGCGGCGCGGCGGATCATCGAGCGCACCCCGATGGGGCGTTGGGGCGAGCCGGCCGACGTGGCCGGCGCCGTGACCTTCCTCTGCGGCCGGGACGCGCGCTTCGTCACCGGGGCCGTACTCCCGGTGGACGGCGGCTATCTCGCCGCGTGAACTCCCGAATCCCCCTGACCCCCGTATCCCAGGAGGAGCACCATGACCGATCAGCAAGGCCCCGTCATCCCGCTGTCCACCATGGTCCCGGAGGAGATCGCCGTCGCCGCCCTCCCCGACGACGACCGGATCTGGGTGCCCCAGGCCCCCAACGTCTGGTTCCGACCACTGATGTTCAACACCGTCACCGGCCAGTGGTGCAATCTGCTGAAGGTCACGGCGGCGGGGATCGTTTCACGCCATCGCCACCCCGGAGTCGTCTTCGGCTACGTCATCAAGGGCAAGTGGCACTACTACGAGCACGACTGGGTCGCCGAGGCCGGACACTTCGTCTACGAGCCCCCGGGCGAGATCCACACCCTCGCCGTCCCGGAGGACTGCGACGAGATGATCACGTTCTTCAACATCACCGGAGCGATGGCCTACGTCGACGACAACGGCGTCCAGATCGGCTACGAGGACACCTTCACGAAGATCGACATGTGCCGTGCCCACTACACGGAAAATGGCCTCGGCGCCGACTACGTGAATCGGTTCATTCGCTGAACAAACCCTCCATAGCCCCCGTGACCTGCGCTGTAGGCTCCCTGACCTAGGTGAAGACCTAGGCACAAGGGACGGGGACTCATGGACATCGGGAGCGTCTACCACTACCGGATCGACTGGATCGCCAGCTTCGTGGCCGTGGCCCACCACGGCGGATTCTCCGCCGCGGCGAAGGCCCTCTACCGCTCACAACCCAGGGTCAGCAGCCATGTCGCCGAGCTCGAAAGGCTGCTGGGCACCCGACTGCTCGACCGCTCCGTGCAGCCCGCGGTCCTCACACCCGAGGGCCGCGGGCTGCTGCCGCACGCCGAGGAGATCCTGCGCCGGCTCAACGTCCTGGCCGATCTCACCGGGGGAACGATTTCCGGACAGGTCAGGCTCGGGGCGTACCCCAGCGCGGCCTCGTACCTCTACCCGCTTGCCGTACGTGCCCTGCGGGTCACCCACCCCCAGGTCCGGCTCGTGCTGCGCGAGGGACCGAGCGTCGCGCTCGGCGCAGATCTCGTCAGCGGCGACCTCGACCTCGCGATACGCCCCCTGCATCCACTCATCAACTCCGACCTGGTCGCCAGCCGGGTGCTCTGGCGCGAACCCCTCGTCGCCGTCTTCCGCGCCGACCATCCGCTCGCGCGCACCGGCTCCGTACGTCTCGCGCAGACCGCGATGCTCCCGGTGATCAGCATCGGCGAGAGCGGCGAGGGCCAGGCCCGCCAGTACGAGACGAACCTCGCCTTCGCCAACGCCGGTCTCAACCCGGTGATCGCGGCACAGACGAACCAGCCACAGACCCTGATCTCCCTGGTCCGCCACGGACTTGGCGTCGGCGTCACCAACAGCCTCGCCATGACGACCGCCAACACCGAGGGCGTGGCGCTCGTCCCCATCGCCGATCCGCAGTGCGAGCGCGCCGTCGCCGCCTGGTGGCGCGCCGGACCGGTCGTCTCACCCGCCGTCGAGGCCGTGCGCGAGGTCATCGGGAAACTGCCCCTGCCGCAGTGGCCGTGGGGCGAGGACGCCGACAGCGTACGGACCGCGAGAGCGGGCCGATGAAATACCCGACCGGCCGTTCCCCGGCCGGTCGCCGTACGCCAGTCATTCGTTTTCCGAATGCCTTGCCGACGGAATCCGAATTACCCGACGAGGCCCCGGTGTATTACGACAGCCGCTGAGTTCCGGGCGGAATGGGCGCTTCGAGGATTTCCCGCAACAGCGTACGCGCCGCCGGAATCAGCGGCCTGTTCGCATCCCAGTGCACCGCCACCCGGCGCCCGCACGGGGCGTCGAGACGCCGTACCGTCACGTCCCGGGTGTCCGCCGTGGACACCGCGAGATGGTTGGTCACGCCCACCCCGAGCCGACTGCGGACGAGCGAGACGAGCGTCTGCGGCTGGTTCGTGGCCTGTACGGCCTCCGGCTCGAAACCATGCTCGCGGAAGACCTTGTACGTCTCGAAACCGGGCACGTCCGGCGATCCCAAGCGCCCGATGGTGATCAGCGGATACGCCGCGACGGCCGCCACCGGAAGCGGGTCAGGCAGCTCGTCCAGCGGGTGCCCCAGCGGCAGAACGACCGCCAGGGACTCCTGCCACAGCGCGCGCAGCCGCACCGTGTCACCGACCGGCGGAGCCATGGGCCGCAGGTAGATGTCTATCTCGCCGTGCGACAGCGCCGAGTCCAGCTCCAGCGTGGAGCGTTCGACGAGCACCACCTTGATCGCCGGCCGGCTCACCGCGAGATGCTCCAGCAGACCGGGCACGAACGCGGCGCTCGCGCTCGGATAACTCCCCAGCGTCACCACACCCCTGGCCGAATCACGACGGGTCGCCATCGCCTCCTCGGCGGTCCCCAGCCGGTACAGGATCGCGCGGGCGTGACCGGCGAGCACCTCGCCCGCCTCCGTCAGCCGTACGGGCCGCTTGCTCCGGTCGAAGAGCGGCACACCGGCCTCCCGCTCCAGCGCCGCCACATGCATGCTCACCCGCGGCTGGGAGCGGTGAACGGCCTCGGCAGCGGCACTGAAACTCCCCGTGTCGATGACTCCGAGGAATGAGACAAACCATTCGAGACGAACTTCTGGTCGCAGCATGCCCCTTGCTGTACGCGAGCCGACAGCGGGCAACAAGGTCCGTCCGACGAAGCGAATGAGCCGCAATCCGTTTTCCGAATACCCGTATGTGCAACTCGCCCTTCACGCCGGGGACAACGGGCTCATACGCTCACGCCACTACCGGGATCCACCAGGAGCCCCCACCTCCGGACCCGGCGACCGATGACTCCTGCCACTGCTCACGTGCAAGGACGACGCACGTTCGAGGAGCATTCATGACCTCAACCCCACCAGTCCCGGCCACTCCGGCGGGACGTGTCAGATGGACCATGATCTGGCTGGCCTTCGGGGCCGTCACCATCAACTACATGGACCGCGCCAACCTCGGTGTGGCACTGCCCTACATCACCAAGGACCTCGACCTCTCCAAGACCGCGACCGGACTGCTGCTCGGCGCGTTCTTCTGGACGTACGCGGTGTTCCTGCCCGGCGCCGGCTGGCTGGTCGACCGCTACGGCCCGCGCCGGATGATGGCCTTCGCCGTCGCCGCCTGGTCGATCGCGACCATGCTGGTCGGCGCGGTCACCGGATTCCTGGTGCTTCTTCTCGTACGTCTGGTGCTCGGAGCCGTCGAGTCGCCCGCGTACCCGTCCAGTTCACAGATCGTGGCGCGCTGGTTCCCGGTGCGCGAGCGCGGCATGGCCGCCTCGATCTTCGACAGCGGCGGCCGGGCGGGCACCGCCTTCGCGCTGCCCGTCACCACCGTGGTGATCGCCTGGCTCGGCTGGCGCGGCTCGTTCGTCGCCGCCGGAATCGTCGGGCTCTGCTTCACCGCCTTCTGGCTGAAGTTCTACCGGGACCCCGACGAGCACCCGAAGCTCGGCGCCGAGGAACGCGCCTACATCCGGGCGGGCGGCGCCAACGAGGCCAACTCGACGATGCCGGCCATGCCCTGGAAGGAGCTGTTCCGCTACCGCACGGTGTGGGGCATGGTCCTGGGCTTCTTCTGCCTCTCCTTCGTCCTGTACTTCTTCATCACCTGGTTCCCGTCCTACCTGGTCGACGAGCGGGACTTCGACCTGCTCAAGCTCGGCTTCTTCGGCATGATCCCGGCGCTGGTGTCGATGCCCGCGCAGTGGGCCGGCGGCTGGGTGCAGACCCGGCTGATCAACCAGGGCCACACCGTCACCTACGCGCGCAAATTCCCCATCGTCATCGGGCTGGTCCTCTCCTCGGTGATCGTGCTCGCCGGAGTCGTCGAGAGCGCCTACGTCGCGCTCGGCCTGCTCGCCGTCTCCCAGGCGTCGCTCTGCTTCGCCGCGTCGAGCCTGTGGGCACTGCCCGCCGATGTCGCGCCGACCCCGGCCAACGTCGGTTCGCTCGCCGGAATCCAGGGCTTCGCCTCCAACGCCGCCGGTGCGCTCAGCCCGGTCGTGGTGGGCGTACTCCTCGACGCCTTCGGCGGCTCGTACTTCGTCCCCCTCGCCGTCGCCGCCGGCGTGTCACTGCTCGGCGCCCTCGTGTACGGCGTCGTCATGAAGCACGTAGTGCCGCTCGGCACCGAGCCGGAGAAGGCCGTCAAGGGCGTACCCACCGCGCCGAAGAGCCCGGCCTGACCCCTGGGCCGCCCGGCCTGACCGCCAAGACACCCCCGCCCCGCACCTGTTCCCCCGGAACCCGTATCCCGGAACCCGGGACAAAGACTGGAGAACCCCTATGACCAGCTACTCCGAGGCGACCCTTGAGGCCTACCGGTCCCTTGCCACCGCGTCGGTCGCGGACGCCGTCGAACAGCACGGCGTCCGCGGCTATCTCGAAGGAGCGGTCCACCAGGTCGTACCGGGCGCGCGGACCCTGGCGGGACCGGCGGTGACGGTCCGTGAGGTGCCGGACCCGGAGCTGGAACCGCCGGTGCACGCGCTGGCCGCGATAGACGAGTCCCCGGCCGGCAGCGTCGTGTGCATCGACGCGGGCGCCGCCGACGTGGCCGTGTGGGGCGGGCTGATGACGGCGGGCGCGGTGGCGAGGAAGCTGGCCGGCTGCGTCCTGGACGGCGGGGTGCGCGATGTCACCGAGATCCGGCGGGACTTCCCCGACTTCCCGGTGTACGCCCGCCACGCCGTGCCCGCCACCACCCTGGGGCGCTACCGCACCGTCTCGCTCAACGAGCCCGTCGTCCTCGGCGGAGTGACCGTACGCCCCGGGGACCTGATCGTCGCCGACCGCGACGGTGTCGTCCGCGTACCGCGAGGGCTCGTCGACGAAGTCCTCGCCACCGCGCAGGACATCGAGAACCGCGAGAAGGAACAGACCGCGCTGATCCTGTCCTCGGGGTCGCTGCGGGACGGCCTCGCCAAGTACAACCGGATCTGACGCGATGCCGGCCACCGACCCCTCGGTGCTCTCCCTGGGGGAGCCCCTGCTCGAATTCAACGCCGCCGCCGAGGGAACACTGGAGAGTTCCACCGCCTTCCGCATCGGCTTCGGCGGCGACACCTCCAACATGGCCATCGCCGCCCGCCGTTCGGGCGCGAGCACCGGCTACCTCACCCGCGTCGGCGACGACGCCTTCGGCCAGGCACTGGCCGAGCTGTGGCGCCGGGAGGGAGTCGACACCACGCATGTCGTCACCGAACCCGGCGGCGCGACCGGCATCTACTTCATCACCCGGCACGGCGACGGGAAGCACGCCTTCACCTACCGCCGCGCCGGATCACCGGCGAGCCGCCTGACTCCGGCCGACATACCGGAGCGGGCGATCGCCGCCGCCCGGCTGCTGCACATCAGCGGCATCACCCAGGCCATCAGCCCCTCCGCCTGCGACGCGGCCTTCCACGCCATGGAGACCGCCCGCGCGCACTCGACGCTCGTCTCGTACGACCCCAACCACCGGCCCGCCCTGTGGCCGGTGGCCCGCGCCCGAGCCATCGTCATGCGCAGCGCCGAGCTGGCGGACGTCGTCCTGCCCAACCTGGACGAGGGCCGGCTGCTCACCGGCGTACACGAACCGGCCGACGTACTCGCGGAGTTCGCCGCGCGAGGACCCGCGATCGTCGCGCTCAAGATGGGCGCCGACGGCGTACTGCTCGGCACGGAAGGCCGCACCACCCATGTGCCGGCCCACCGCGTCGTACCCACGGACGCGACCGGCGCGGGCGACACCTTCGACGGCGCCTTCGCGGCGCGTCTGCTCGACGGGGACTCCCCGCTGGAGGCGGCGCGTTACGCGGTGATCGCGGCGGCGCTCACGACGACGGGCCACGGCGCGGTGGGCCCGATCCCGGACGCGGAAGCCGTACGCCGGGCGGGTGCTTCCCGAGGTTAGGGCTTGGACCTGGGTCGCCGGACGGGCTTCTGCC
>NZ_JBHUUW010000105.1:0-18405 GCF_042670825.1 Streptomyces sp. NPDC057137
GGACGAACCAGGCCCACACAAAACCCCTACGCAAGGCTTCCGCTTCTCGCGAGCCATCGGGATACTGTATGCAATGGCGCGGCCACAGGCCATGACTCATGAGGGAGCGCAGCGTGAAAAGCAGCGCAAGAAGGCGGGATCGCACGCCGAAGACCTACGCCAGGCTCGAACACCCGCTGGTGCGGGACGAGAAGGGCGGCCCGTTCCGGCAGGCGACCTGGGAAGAAGCACTGGACCGGGCGGCCGAGGGACTGGGTGCCGCGCGCGGCGCGTTCGGCATGTTCTCCTGCGCACGGGCCACCAACGAGATGAACTACGTCGCGCAGAAGTTCGCGCGTGTGGTGATGGGCACCAACAACGTCGACTCCTGCAACAGGACCTGTCACGCCCCGAGCGTCGCCGGTCTCTCCGCGGCCTTCGGATCCGGCGGCGGCACCTCCTCGTACGCGGAGGTCGAGCACACGGATCTGATCGTGATGTGGGGCTCCAACGCCCGCTTCGCGCACCCCATCTTCTTCCAGCACGTCCTCAAGGGGATCAGGAACGGCGCGCGGATGTACGCCGTCGACCCCCGGCGCACCACCACCGCCGAGTGGGCCGAGAGCTGGATGGGGCTCAACGTCGGTACGGACATCCCGCTCGCCCATGCCGTGGGCCGCGAGATCATCCACGCCGGCCTGCACAACAAGGCGTTCGTCGAGCAGGCCACCACCGGCTTCGAGGAGTACGCGGCCGAGGTCGAGCCGTGGACGCTCACGGTCGCCGAGAAGGTGACGGGCGTGCCCGCCGCGGCGATCCGCGACCTCGCCCACGCCTACGCCCGCGCCGAGCGGGCCCAGTTGTGCTGGACGCTCGGTATCACCGAGCACCACAACGGCACGGACAACGTCCGGGCGCTGATCAATCTGTCGCTGCTCACCGGGCACGTCGGACGGTACGGCTCCGGGGTCCAGCCCCTGCGCGGGCAGAACAATGTGCAGGGCGGCGGCGACATGGGGGCCATCCCCAACCGGCTGCCGGGCTTCCAGGACATCCTCGAACCGGATGTACGGCGGAAGTTCGAGACCGCGTGGGACACCGTGATCCAGCCCCACTACGGCCTCAACCTGACCGACATGTTCGAGGCGATGGAGACCGGCGACCTCAAGGCCGTCTACTGCATCGGCGAGAACCCCGCGCAGTCCGAGGCCGACAGCGAACAGGCCATGACCCGGCTGAAGGCGCTCGACTGTCTGGTCGTGCAGGACATCTTCCTCACCAAGACGGCCGAACTGGCGGACGTGGTCCTGCCCGCCACCGCCGCCTGGTGCGAGACCGACGGCACCAGCACCAACAGTGAGCGCCGGGTCCAGCGCGTACGCAAGGCACTCGACCCGCCGGGCGAGGCGCGCGAGGACATCGACATCATCTGCGACCTAGCGGGCCGGCTCGGACACCCGTGGAAGTTCGCGGACGCGGAGACCGTCTGGAACGAGCTGCGCGCCCTGTCGCCCGACCACTACGGGATGACGTACGAGCGGCTGGCCGAGCACCAGGGCATCCAGTGGCCGTGCCCCGACACCGAGCGGATCGAACCCACCTATCTGCACGGCAGGTTGTGGGACGCGGACCCCGCCAGGCGCGGCAGGCTCGCCCCGTTCGGCATCGTGAAGCACGACCCGCCGGTGGATCTGACGGACGATCAGTACCCGATCAGGCTCACCACGGGACGGCGGCTCGACTCGTACAACACCGGTGTGCAGAGCGGGAGTTTCGCCTCCCCGCTGCGCCGCGGCGAGTATCTGGAGCTGTGCCCGGAGGACGCGGAGTCGTACGGGGTCGAGGTCGGCGAGGAGGTCCAGATCTCCTCACGGCGCGGCACGGTGCGGGCCCCGGTGTGGATCGACCGCGGGCTGCGTCCCGGACTGGCCTTCATGACCATGCATTTCCCGGACGAGGTGGACACCAACCAGCTGACGATCGAGGCGAACTGCCCGATCGCCGGCACCGCCGAGTTCAAGGCCTCGGCCATCCGGATCGAGAAGTTGCCCGCGAGCGCGACAGAGATGTCCGCGACAGCAGCGAGGAGCTGAGAATCAGTGGATCTGCACTTCGGTGACAGCAAACCGACGGACGAGGAACGGGCGGCGGTCGACTCGCTGCTCGGTCCCGCGACGTCGGCGTGGGAAGGCGCGGAGGACCGCTCGGACGCGGATCTTCGCTGGGCCCGCGGTGGTCGCGAAGCACGCGAACGGCGCGACCTGCTGTTGCCGGGGCTGCACGCCGTCAACGACCGCGTGGGCTGGATCAGCGAGGGCGCGCTCGCCTACCTGTGCCGGCGGCTCACGGTGCCGCCGGCCGAGGCGTACGGCGTGGCGACGTTCTACGCGATGTTCGCGGTCAAGCCCCGGCCCGCCAAGGTGCTGCATGTCTGCACCGACCTGGCGTGCGCGGCGAAGGGGTCCGCCAAGGTCTGCGCGGATCTGGAGGAACGGATAGGGGCCCCGGGCACGGCGGGCGCTGCCCTCGATGGAGCGGTCTGGCAGTCCAGCCCGTGCCTGGGGCTGTGCGAACGGGCCCCGGCGGCACTGGTGTTGCAGGCGGGCACCCCGTCCGACACGGTGCCGGCGCAGCGCGACCCCCGGCTCAAGGACGTCGGTGCCTCGGCCCTGGCGAACCGCCGGGACCGGCCGGAGGAGACGGACGGCGGTGACGGCGGCGGCGCCGAAGTCACCCCCATCCGGGCGGATCTCGCCTCGAACGGCGCGGTCGTCACTCCCCTGCGCAGGCCCGTCAACGGCGCCTCGGCCGAACCCGCCCCCCGGCGGCAGGCGTTCGCCGTCGTCGCACCGGCCACCGTCGACGCGCTGGTCGACGCGGCCACGGCCCCGGAGGACGCCCCCGAGGAGCCCTCCGCCGCCCTGGCCGTACCGCAGGCCGGGCAGGAAGGACTCCTGCTGCTCCAACGGGTCGGCGTCGTCGACCCGTACAGCATCGACGACTACCGCTCCCACGGCGGATACGGCGCCCTGCGGCGGGCGTTCGACATCGGACCGGCCGGAGTGATCCGCGAGGTCACCGACGCCGGACTGCTCGGCCGGGGCGGCGCCGCCTTCCCCACCGGGCGCAAGTGGCAGGCCACCGCGTCCCAGCCCGAGCGGACGCACTACCTGGTCTGCAACGCCGACGAATCCGAGCCCGGCACCTTCAAGGACCGGGTGATCATGGAGGGCGACCCGTTCGCCCTGATCGAGGCCATGACGATCGCCGGTTACGCCACCGGCGCCCACGTCGGCTACCTCTATCTGCGCGGCGAGTACCCGCGCGCCCTGCACCGGCTGGAGAACGCCCTCACCCAGGCCCGGCTCCGCGGCTTCCTCGGTGACGACGTCCTCGGCCAGGGCTACGCCTTCGACATCGAGATCCGCCGGGGCGCCGGGGCGTACATCTGCGGCGAGGAGACGGCCCTCTTCAACTCCATCGAGGGCTTCCGCGGCGAACCGCGCTCCAAGCCGCCGTTCCCGGTGGAGAAAGGCCTGTTCGGCAAGCCGACGGCCGCCAACAACGTCGAGACGCTGATCAACGTGCTGCCCATCCTGACGATGGGCGCCGAGGCGTACGCGGCGATCGGCACCGGGAACTCCACCGGACCGAAGCTCTTCTGCGTCTCCGGCAACGTGGAGCGGCCCGGCATCTACGAGCTGCCGTTCGGCGCCACGCTCGGCGAACTCCTCGACCTCGCGGGCACACCGACCGAGATCAAGGCCATCCTGCTCGGCGGCGCGGCCGGCGGTTTCGTACGGCCCGACGAGCGGGACATCCCGCTCACCTTCGAGGGCACCAGGGCCGCCGGCACCACCCTCGGCTCCGGCGTGATCCTCGTCATGGACGACACCGTCGCCCTGCCCCGGACGCTGCTGCGCATCGCCGAGTTCTTCCGCGACGAATCCTGCGGTCAGTGCGTGCCCTGCCGGGTCGGCACCGTCCGCCAGGAAGAGGCGCTGCACCGCATCAAGGACCGCACGGGCGCCGAGGCGTCCGACGACATCGCGCTGCTGCGCGAGGTCGGACAGACCATGCGCGACGCCTCCATCTGCGGTCTGGGACAGACCGCATGGAACGCCGTCGAGTCCGCCATCGACCGTCTGGGGGCTTACAAGTGACCGTCATACCTCTTCAACTGCCGCGCCGTCTGCTTGAGTTCACACTCGACGGCGAGCCCACCAGGGTCCCCGAGGGCTCCACGATCCTGGACGCCTGCCGGGCCGCCGGCAAGGACATCCCGACGCTCTGCGAGGGCGACACACTCACACCGAAGAACGCGTGCCGCGTCTGCGTCGTGGAGGTCGAGGGCGCCCGTACGCTCGCCCCGGCGTGCTCACGCCGGGCCGAGGCAGGGATGCAGGTCCTCACGGACTCCGAGCGCGCCAGGACCAGCCGCAAGGTCGTCCTGGAACTGCTCGCGTCGTCCACCGACCTGTCCACGACACCGCGCGCGGCCGAGTGGATCAAGGAGTACGAGGCCAAGCCCGACCGGTTCGGGCCCGACGCCGCCCGGGTCAACGAGACACCGAAGATCGACAACGATCTCTACGTCCGGGACCTCGACAAATGCATCCTCTGCTACAAATGCGTCGACGCGTGCGGCGACCAGTGGCAGAACACCTTCGCCATCTCCGTCGCCGGCCGCGGCTTCGACGCCCGGATCTCCACCGAGCACGCCGTGGCCCTCCCCGAATCGGCGTGCGTCTACTGCGGCAACTGCATCGAGGTCTGCCCCACCGGCGCCCTCAGCTTCAAGTCGGAATTCGACATGCGCGAGGCCGGCACCTGGAACGAGTCGGCACAGACCGAGACCACGACAATCTGCGCGTACTGCGGCGTGGGCTGCAACCTCACCCTGCACGTACAGGAGAATGAGATCGTCAAGGTCACCTCACCGCACGACAACCCGGTGACCCACGGCAACCTGTGCATCAAGGGCCGCTTCGGCTACCAGCACGCACAGCAGCACTGACGGACCCACGGCACGAGGCACCGCGACGCTTCGTCCGACCGAACGAGGAACGGGGAGGATCACCATGGGACGGGTCACCGAGCGCCGCCGCACCATCCGCATCAGGGACGGTGCCGTCACCACCCGCCCCGACACCCTCGTGGCCGAGGAGCCCATGGAGATCCGGCTGAACGGCAAGCCGCTCGCCATCACCATGCGCACCCCCGGCGACGACTTCGCGCTCGCCGCCGGATTCCTGGTCAGCGAAGGCGTCCTCGGCTCCGCCGAGGACGTCCGCTCGATCGTGTACTGCGCCGGGGCGACGGACGACGGCAGAAACACGTACAACGTGGTGGACGTCCAGCTCGCGCCCGGCGTCCCGATGCCGGACATCACGCTCGAACGCAACGTCTACACCACGTCCTCGTGCGGCCTGTGCGGCAAGGCCAGCCTCGACGCCGTACGCACCACGGCGCGCTTCCCGATCGCCGACACTCCCCCGGTCCGCGTCGAACCGGCTCTGCTCTCCCTCCTCCCCGACCGGTTGCGGGCGGCACAGCAGGTCTTCGACCGGACCGGGGGTCTGCACGCCGCCGCCCTGTTCTCCGAGGACGGTGAACTTCTCGACATCCGGGAGGACGTGGGCCGCCACAACGCCGTCGACAAACTCGTCGGACGAGCACTCCAGCAAGGGCTGCTGCCGCTGTCACGGGTGATCCTGCTGGTGTCGGGCCGCGCATCCTTCGAACTCGCGCAGAAGGCGGTGATGGCCGGAATCCCGGTCCTGGCGGCGGTCTCCGCACCGTCGTCGCTCGCCGTCGACCTCGCCGCGGAGACCGGGCTGACCCTCGTCGGCTTCCTCCGCGGCCCCTCCATGAACGTGTATGCCGGCGACGACCGCATCGCCCTCCACAGCGAGGTGTGACGCGCTGCCGCTGCACGGGATACACGGGATAAGGACCCGGCCGGCGGGGAGCGCCCCCTGCGCCGGCCGGGTCCCTCCCCCTTTTTTGGGGGGCTCGGTTCGCCTCCGGGGCGCTTTGAGTCGATGTCGACGGTCGACCGTGCTCAGCCCCTCGTTCCTCGGGGCCTCCGCGCGCTCTCCCTTTCGACACCGACGCGCCCCTTCGGCTCACTCGCCAGGGTGCCTCGCTCGGCCGGCTCTACGCCGGGAGGCCTTCCCGTGCGGGTTCCTTCGGGAGTGGCTTGCCTTGCGGCTCATCCGGCAGAGCATCGGGCTGGGGGTCCAGTGAGCGGCGCTTCGCGATCATCGCGCAGACCACCAACTGCAGCATGTGGAACAGCATCAGCGGCATGACCGCCAAGCTGGCCTGCGCACCGAACAGCACGCTCGCCATCGGCAGCCCGGCCGCGAGGCTCTTCTTCGACCCGGCGAACTGGATCGCCACCCGGTCCGCCCTACCGAAGCCCAGCCGCCGCGCCCCGTACCAGCTGACCGTCAGCATCGCCGCGAGCAGCACCACCTCGACCGCGAACAGCGCACCGAGCCGCCCCGGAGTCACCTGGTGCCAGATTCCCGCGACCATGCCCTGGCTGAACGCCGTGTAGACGACCAGCAGGATCGATCCACGGTCCACCCGGCCCAGCAGGGTGCGGTGCCGGGTGAGGAACCCGCCGACCCAGCGCCGTAGCAACTGCCCCGCCACGAACGGCAGCAGCAGTTGGGCCACGATCCGCAGCAGCGAATCGGGCGAGAAGCCATTCGCTCCGCCACCGAGGAGGAGGGCGGCGAGGAGTGGCGTCACCACGATGCCCGCGATGCTGGAGAAGGACCCGGCGCAGATCGCCGCCGGCACGTTGCCGCGTGCCATGGAGGTGAAGGCGATGGACGACTGGATCGTCGACGGCACCAGGCAGAGGAAGAGCAGCCCGCTGTAAAGCTCCGGTGTCAGGACGAACGGCACGAGCCCGCGCGCGGCCAGCCCCAGCAGCGGGAACATCAGGAACGTGCAGGCCAGGACGGTCAGATGGAGCCGCCAGCTCTTGAGCCCGTCCATCGCCTCGCGGGTCGAGAGCCGGGCGCCGTAGAGGAAGAAGAGGAGCGCGACCGCGCCGGTCGACGCCCCGCCGGCGACGTCCGCCGCGGTACCGCACGCGGGCAGCAGTGCCGCGAGGGCGACGGTGCCGAGGAGGGCGAGGATGTACGGGTCGACGGGCAGCCAGGACGGCAGCCGCCGGGGCGGGGAAGAGGACGAAGGGGACGTGGTGCGGCGGCGGTTCATGTGCTCCACTGGCTCTTGCTGTGCTCTGGATCTCGTACACGTGGGGACGCCTGGGGACGCGTCGCGGATCTTGTCCATGTTCCGGGACGGATCGCGCGCTCTCCATGGTCCAGGTTCCGAGCATGATCGGGAATCCCGCATACGGCTCTGACTGTCATCACGTTCCGCGATGACGCGCACTACCCTGTGCCGCATGTACGACATGTACGACCCCGCACAGCTCCGCACCTTCCTGGCCGTGGCGCAGACCCTGAGTTTCACGCAGGCCGCGCGGCGGCTGGACGTGCGGCAGTCGACGGTCAGCCAGCACGTACGGCGGCTGGAGGCGGCGGCCGGGGACCGGCAGCTGTTCACCCGGGACACGCACAGCGTCGAGCTGACCGAGGACGGCGAGGCCATGCTCGGCTTCGCCCGTACGATCCTCGCCGCTCACGAGCGCGCGGCGGCGTACTTCTCCGGGACCCGGCTGCGCGGCAGGCTCCGCTTCGGTGCCTCCGAGGATTTCGTCCTGACGCGGCTGCCCGAGATCCTGGAGTCGTTCCGTACCGACCATCCCGAGGTCGACCTGGAGCTGACCGTCGAACTGTCCGGCACGCTGCACGAGCGACTGGCGGCCGGCGAGCTGGATCTGGTGCTGGCCAAGCGCCGGGGCGGTGACACGCACGGCGAACTGGTCTGGCAGTCCACGCTGACCTGGATCGGGGCGCCGCATCTGCGGATCGACCCCGAGCGGCCGGTGCCGCTGATCCTGTTCCCGGCGCCCGGCATCACCCGCGCCCGCGCACTGGAGGTCCTGGAGGCGGACGGCCGCGCGTGGCGTATCGCCTGTACGAGCGCGAGCCTGAGCGGACTCATCGCGGCGGCCCGCGCGGGGCTCGGCGTGATGGCGCACAGCCGGGGCCTGATCCCGCCGGGTTTGGTGCCGGTGCCGGCCCGCGCGGCGCTGCCGGAGCTGGGCGACGTGGACTTCGTCCTGCTGCACGGACACGGGCACGGGCGGCAGGACGCGAAGCCGGGCGGGCAGGGTCGTCATACCGGGGCCGGGGCCGGGGGACCGTCCGACCGGAGCCCGGCCGACGCGCTCGCCGACGCCATCCTGGCCGGTGGCGACCGTCTGCACCGCCCTGCCGGCGCGCGCTGACGCACGCCCCTCACGCCCCACCCACCCCACCCGCCACCGACGGGAACCCGCCAGGCCGAGGCACTGGTACAGGCCAAGCCCCTCGCCCCTGGTGGGGGGGCGTAATCGCACCGTACAGATTCGGTGGAGATTCCCCCCAAGCGCACTTACTCTACGGTCAGAAGCCCGTCCCCAGCCTCTCTCCGGAACCCGCCACCCGCCTCTGACCTGGAGCGATACACCAAGACACCACTTCCGTCCGCTCCCTCCCGCCGGACAGCCCCTTGGGGTAGCGTCACGGCGCCGTGCGGAGCGCCACAAGGAGCAGGTCATTGCGCGAGTTCACTGTCCGACCCATGGCGTCCGCGCCCCACGTGGGTGGGCTGGCGGACGTCGTATTCGATCATGCGACCGCCGATCCCGACCGGGTCGCACTCGGCCGCAAGGGCGCCGACGGCCGGTGGCGGGACGTGAGTTCGGCCGGGTTCCGCGACGAGGTGCTGGCCCTGGCGAAGGGGCTGCTGGCGCACGGCATCCGGTTCGGCGACCGGGTCGCGATCATGTCCCGTACCCGGTACGAGTGGACGGTCTTCGACTTCGCGCTCTGGACGATCGGCGCCCAGTCCGTGCCGGTCTACCCGACGTCCTCCGCCGAGCAGGTCTTCTGGATGCTCTACGACGCCGAGGTGTCGGCCTGCGTGGTCGAGCACGAGGACCACGCGATGACCGTCGGCTCGGTGATCGACCGGCTCCCCCGCCTCAAGCGGCTGTGGCAGCTGGACGCCGGAGCCGTCGCCGAACTGACCGGCGCGGGCGCCGAGATCGACGACGAGGTCGTGCACCGGCACCGCCGGGCGGTCACCCCTGACTCCACGGCCACGGTCATCTACACCTCGGGCACCACCGGCCGCCCCAAGGGCTGTGTGATCACGCACGCGAACTTCATGTTCGAGACGGACACGATGATCGCCCGCTGGGAGCCGGTCTTCCACTCCAAGCGCGGCGACGAGGCGTCGACGCTGCTCTTCCTGCCGCTGGCGCACGTCTTCGGGCGGATGGTGGAGATCGCCGCGGTCCGGGGGCGGGTGAAGCTCGGCCACCAGCCGGTGATGCGGGCGAGTGAACTGCTGCCGGATCTGGCCGCGTTCCGGCCGAGCTTCATCCTGGCCGTGCCGTACATCTTCGAGAAGATCTTCCACGCCGCGCGCCGCAAGGCGGAGCGGCAAGGGAAGGCGGGGCCCTTCGACAAGGCCGTGGACGTGGCCGTGAGGCACGCGGAGGCGATGGAGCAGCGGGCGTTCGGGCTCGGCCCCGGCCCGTCGACGGGGCTGCGGATCCAGCACCAGTTCTTCGAGAAGGCCGTGTACTCGAAGGTGCGCGACGCCATGGGCGGCCGGGTGCGGCACGCGATGTCGGGCGGTTCGGGGATGGACCGGCGGCTCGGCCTGTTCTTCGAAGGCGCCGGCGTCACGGTCTTCGAGGGGTACGGCCTGACGGAGTCCAGCGCGGCGGCGACGGCCAACCCGCCGGAGCGCACCCGGTACGGGACGGTCGGCCAGCCCATTCCCGGCACCACCGTGCACATCGCGAAGGACGGCGAGGTGTGGCTGCACGGCGCGCATGTCTTCGGGGGCTATCTCAACGACCCGAAGGCCACCGACGCCGTGCTGCGCGACGGCTGGCTCGCCACGGGCGACCTCGGGGCGCTCGACGAGGACGGCTATCTGACCATCACCGGGCGGAAGAAGGAGATCCTGGTGACGTCGGGCGGCAAGAGCGTCTCGCCGGCCGGTCTGGAGGAGCGCGTACGGGCCCATCCGCTGGTCGCCCAGTGCATCGTGGTCGGCAACGACCGGCCGTACATCGCCGCGCTGGTGACCGTCGACCAGGAGGCTGTCGAGCACTGGCTCGCGATGCGGGACAAGGCACCGCTGCGACCGGCGGACCTGGTACGCGACCCGGATCTGGAGCTGGAGATCCGGCGGGCGGTGGTGGCGGCCAACACGGCGGTGTCGCAGGCCGAGTCGATCCGTACGTTCCGGATCCTGGCCCATCCCTTCAGCGAGGAGCACGGGCTGCTGACGCCGTCGCTCAAGCTCAAGCGCAAGGCGATCGAGACGGCGTACGAGGTCGAGGTGAACGCGCTCTACCGCTGAGCGGGCGCACGCGGGCACGGGAATGCCGGAGAGGGAATGCCGGCGGGCCCGTGTTCGTTGTGGGCCTGACGGTCAACCGACGACGTAAGGATCAACCGCACGTGAGTAAGGTCCCCTCCCTCACCCTCAACAACGGCGTCGAGATGCCCCAACTGGGGTTCGGTGTCTGGCAGGTCCCCGACGACGAGGCGACGCGGGCGGTGAGTACGGCCCTGGAGGTCGGCTACCGCAGCATCGACACGGCGGAGATATACGGGAACGAAGAGGGCACGGGCAAGGCGATCGGCGCCTCCGGGATCGCCCGCGACGAACTCTTCGTCACCACCAAGCTGTGGAACTCCAAGAAGGAGACCTGGACGCGCGACCGTGTCCTGCGCGCGTTCGACGCGTCCCTGTCGAGGCTCGCCCTCGACCATGTCGACCTCTATCTGATCCACTGGCCGCGCGCCGTGCGTGACGACTACCTCACGATCTGGCGCGCGTTCGAGGAGATCGCCGAGAGCGGCCGGGCCAGGGCCATCGGTGTGTCCAACTTCCACCCGCCGCAGCTGCGGCGGGTGTTGGCCGAGACGTCGGTCGTGCCCGCGGTCAACCAGGTGGAGCTGCACCCGCAGTTCCAGCAGGCCGAGGTGCGTGCTCTCCACGCCGAGCACGGCATCGTGACGGAGGCCTGGTCGCCGCTGGGCTCCGGCAAGGGGCTGCTGGAGGTCCCGACGGTCCTGGCGATCGCCAGGAAGCACGGCAGGACCGCCGCGCAGACCGTGCTGCGCTGGCACCTTCAGCTCGGCAACGTGGCGATCCCGAAGTCCGTGACGCCGTCGCGGATCAAGGAGAACTTCGACCCGTTCGGCTTCGAGCTGGACGCCGAGGACCTGGCGGCTTTGGCCGCCCTGGACTCCGGCACCCGGCTCGGCAGCGACCCGGACACGTTCGACAGCTGAGTCGGCGCTGTCGGGCTGCCGCTTGTGCCCTCAGTCGCCGGACGGGCCGGCGCTTCTGTCCTCGGTCGCCGGATCGGCATGAAGCCCGTCCGGCGACTGAGGACGAGCGCGGCCCACGAGCCGCGCGACCCCGTCAACGCTCCCCGGCCACAGCACCAGGTGCGATGTCCGCGAGAGCCGGACGGGCGACCTCGGCGCGTCCGGCATCGGGAACAGACCGCTCCTGGTACTCACCCAGTTCACGGCCCAGCAGCGCCAGCCCAGCGAGCAGGCAGACCATGCCCGCGGGCACACTCCAGTGGTTGCGGCCGAAGCCCATGCCGATCGCCATCACGACGGTCCCCGCGGTCACCAGCGCGGCCGACATGGGCGTACCACGCCGTACCACCGCGGCCAGGATCGCGAAGACGACCAGTCCGACGAAGATCACCTGCGCCCCGATGCCGTAGACGACCGCTTCGGCGCCGGGGATCTCCTTCACCCCGGCGAAGGCGTCCTTGAGTTCGGCGCTGTTCGCCGAGGTGAAGCCGCCCGCGAGGTCGATGGTCAGTTGGACGATGTTCGCCAGCGCGCTGAGCAGGACGACCACGACGCTCGTGTTCAGTGCGATCCGTTGCCCCCTGGTCCGCGCCCCGGCGCTCTCGCGGAAGCGCAGAGCCATCGCGGCGAACAGCACGAAGCCCGCGAGCCACACCGCGTGCGCGGCCGTCCACCAGCCGCCGGGCTCGGACTGCCCGTCGATCGGGCGCATCAGCAGCCAGCCGCCGAGGAAGAGCGTGGGCGCCGCCGCGAACAGCGTGCTGGTACCGGGTCGATTCATGTTCGTCAGGTTCATGCTCGAACCTTCCCAGCGGCCCGATGACACGTCACTCGGGGCGCCACCCGAACCGTCCCTGGGGCTATCCCCCGCTCACCAACTCCGGTTTCCCCGCGCGGTGTTCCTGCGGGCTGATGCCCCGTACCCGCTTGAACGCCGCGCTCAGCGCGAACGAGCCGCCGTAGCCGACCTGCCGGGCGATCGACTCGACCGTCGCGTCCGTCTCCCGCAGCCGGTCGGCGGCCAACGACAGCCGCCAGTCGGCGAGATACGCCATCGGCGACTCCCCCACCAGCGCGGTGAAGCGCCGGGCGAGCGCGGCACGCGATACCCCGCACCTCGCGGCGAGCGACGCGACGGTCCAGGGGTGGGCCGGTTCGTTCTGGAGCAGCCGCAGCGCCGGGCCCACCACGGGGTCGCCCATCGCCCGGTACCAGCCGGGCGCCGCCGCGTCGGGGCGGGAGAACCAGGTGCGCAGCGCGGCGATCAGCAGCAGGTCGAGCACCCGGTCGAGTACGACGCTCTGGCCCGGGTCGTCCCGGGAGATCTCCTCGTCCAGGACCGGCAGCAGCGGACAGTCCCACGCGTCGGCGGGCAGTTTGAGCACGTCGGGCAGCGCGTCGAGCAGCCGCCGGCTGACCTCGCCCGCCATCTGGTAGGTACCGACGAGCATCGTCGACGACCCGTCGAGTGCGTTGCCCCAGGTCCGTACGCCCAGCCGCATGGACTGCGCGAGCGGTTCGCCGCGCAGCGTGTGACAGGTGCCGCCGGGGCCGATGCGGGCGTGCGGTGTACTGCCGGGGGCGTCGGTGACGGTGTACGCCGCCGGGCCCCGCACGATCGCGATGTCGCCGGGGCGCACCTGGACGGGCGCCCGGTCGGTGTCGTGGACGATCCAGGCCTCGCCGCGGGTGACGCACATCAGGGTGAGCGGGGCGTGGTCCTCGATCCGTACGGACCACGGCGGTTCCATCACCATGCGCAGCAGGAAGGCCCCGCGGGCACGGGGTCCGTCGAGAAGTCCGGCAAGTGCGTCCATACCAGCCAGATTAAACGGCCGCATCGAGTGCGGGGACGGCCGTCGGCGGCTCAGCCGGCGCCGTGCGTGGGGGCGATCTCCTCGACCCGGACGGCCAGGTCGAAGTCACGGTCGGTGATCCCGCCCACGTCGTGCGAGTTCACCGCCACGTCGACGGTGTTGTAGCCGAGGGTGAGATCGGAGTGGTGGTTCAGCTCCTGCTGGATCCGCGCGACGTGCACGACCATCGCCGTCGCGGCGAAGTGGTCGGCGAGCCGGTAGCTCCGGGTGATCTTCCCGTCCTCCACGGACCACTCGGGCAGCGCCGCCAGCCGGTCCGCGATCTCCTGCGGTGTCAGTGATTCCTTGGCCATTGCTCACTCCTCACGAGGCCCGCCGGGGACCCTCGCCAGTTCGGGGGACGCGGTGTCGAGCGGCACCGTGTAGGAGCGTACGAGCCCGAGCTGCACGGACTGCCGGGGCAGTACGGCGTCGAGCATCCAGTCCGTCGCGACCCGCATCCGGTTCCCGGGCATGGCCGCCAGGTGGTAGCCGCGGGTGACGGCCCCGGCGAGCGCGCCGGAGAGCGGTACCCCGAGGGGGTTGGCCGCGGCCTTGACCCCGCCGAGGTCGACGAGGAAGCCGAGATCGTGGTGGGAGTACGTCTGCCGCTCCCCGTATCCGAGGGACGCGGCCACGTTGCGCCCGGCCACCTTGCCCTGGCGGGACGCGTGCTGCGCGGTCATGGGTGTGTACCGGCCGGGCCTGGTCAGGTCGGGTACGGCGGCGGCGTCACCGCACGCGAAGACCTCGGGGTGGCCGGGCACGCCCAGCTGCGGATCGACCAGCAGCCTGCCGCGTTCGACGGGCAGTCCTACCTCGGCGACCAGCGGGTCGGGCCGTACGCCGACGCACCAGACGAGGGTCCGGGTCTCGACGAAGTCCCCGTCGTCGAGCTGAACGCCCTTCGGGGTGGCCTCCGTGACCGAGGTGCCGGTGCGGACGTCGACCCCGCGCCTGCGCAGTACGCGGTCGGCGATGTCGGAGAGCTTGCTGTCCAGCTCGGGCAGGACCCTGGGCGCGATGTCGAGGAGCAGCCAGCGCGGGGCCAGTTTCCGTTCCCAGCCGGGCTGTCGGCGGATCAGGGCGTCGGTGAACAGCTTGCCCTGGGCGGCGACCTCGGTGCCGGTGTAGCCCGCGCCGACCACCACGAAGGTGGTGCGCGTGTCGCTGTCGGCGGGGTCTCCGGCGGCGGCGAGTTCGATCTGGCGGGTGACGTGGTCGCGCAGGTACAGGGCTTCGGGCAGGCCCCGGAAGCCGTGCGCGTACTCGGCGACGCCCGGGATCGGCAGCAGTTTGTTGACGCTGCCGACGGCGAGGACGAGCCGGTCGTACGTCAGCTCGCCCCGCTCGCCCTCGGGGCCCGTGTACCGCACGAGCCGTTTGTCCAGGTCGATGTGCCCGGCCTCGCCGAGCACGACGCGTACGCGGGGCAGCGCGCCGGGCAGGGAGACGGTCACCCGGCGCGGCTCCAGGATTCCGGCGGCCACCTGCGGCAGGAGCGGCAGATAGAGGAAATAGTCGGTGGGGTTGAGGAGGACGACTTCGGCCTCGTCCCGTACGCGCCGGGAGAGCGTACGGGCGGCCTCGAAGCCGGCGAACCCGGCTCCGACGACGACGATGCGGGAACGGCTCACGTTCGACTCCGGACTGTGCGTATCGGGTCGTACGGACTACTGCCCCCTTAGCCATTATCCTCCCGTCCGCCGGTACTGCGACCTGATCTCGGCGGGCGTCAGCACCCGGTCGAAGAACATCAGGTCGTCCATCCGGCAGTCGCAGGGATTGCCCTCCTGGGTGTTCTGCGGATAGCTGCCGCCGATCTTGATGCCGCGCGGATCGGTGGGCGACGCGGCGTCGGGTTCCGGTGGTCCGTCCACCGCCCACGGGTCGCCGGGCACGGTGTACCGGCCGGGCAGCGGGCGGCCGTCGCGGTACAGCGCCATCGTGCCGGTGTCGAAGTCGAACGTCGCGGCGAGGGACACCCAGGTGTCGGGCGGCAGGATCTGCCGCCAGTCGGCGTCGGCGGCGTACGTCTGTGAACGCCCGCCGTCCAGGCGGCGGCCGAGCGCGACGACCTTCATCTCCCCGTCGACCGTGATGAGTTCGAGCAGGGCGCGTACGTCGTGGCCCTGCGAGGTGCCCGAGAGGATCCCGGCCAGGCCGATCGCGTCGTAACGGTCGTCCGGGTCGGCGGTGTTGGTGTTGGGCGCCGGATTCTCGGCGGTCATCCGGAACCAGCCCATGACGGTGACCTGTCGGCTTCCGTTGAAGGCGCGCAGGGTGGGCACCCCCTGCGGGCCGTACACGCCGGCCTTCCAGTCGTCGGTGCTCGCGGTCGCGGGCGAGACCTGGCGGGTACGCAGGACACGGCCGTGCCGCTCGTCGTCCCGCACCCGTGACCGGTCGCCGCCGTTGACGAGGTCGAGCGTGGTGCCCGAGCGGCCCCGGTCCCGTTCGCGGGCCGGGTCGCCGGGGACGGGGTGCTCGAAGTCGTACGCGACGACGGGGCGCGGCACGTGCGCGGCCACGGGCTCGTTCGCCGGGGCGAACGCCGTGACCAGGAGCGTCGTGGCCAGAGCCAGGATCGGGGCGGCTCGGCGCGTCGGAGTGTCAGCGCGCATCGGTCACCTTCCAGATCTTCCCGTTGGCCTTCGCGAGGACGTACAGCTCACCCGCGCTGTCCGTGCCGAACCGCAGGTCGACCCGGTCGTCGCCGGCCAGCTCCGCCATCGAGGTCGTGGCGCCCGCCGCGTCGAGGACCTTGAACTGGTGGACCTCGGCGAGCGGCCCGCCGCGGCGCATGTCCGCCACGTCGGAGTAGAGGATCCGGCCGCCGACGCCCTCGCCGTAGACGTACTTGCCCCGCAACTCGGGGATCTCCGCGCCCCGGTAGACGAATCCGCCGATCAGCGCGTTGCCGCTGTCGGCGCACGGTGTGGCCGGCGGCGGGACGTGGTCGAAGGCCGCGACGGGATACGTGTACCCGTACTGCTCGTCGTTGTCCGGGAGTTGGTAGACGCCACAGGTCGGGTTGCCCTCCTTGCGGAACTCGAAGGGTCCCTCGCGGTCGCTCCAGCCCAGATTGTCACCGGCCCTGACGTCGTACACGGACTCGATGCGGTGCTCCCCTATGCTCCCGACGAACAGCTGGCCGCTGCCGCCGGAGTCCCAGCTGAACCGGTGCGGGTCGCGGAAGCCGTACGCGTAGATCTCGCCGAGCACGTACTGGCGCTGGACGAAGGGGTTGGCCGGCGGGATGCCGTACTTGCCGCCGGGGCCGTTGTCGCCGCTCGGGTCGATGCGCAGGATCTTGCCCTGCGGTACGTACAGATCCTGCGGCACCGAACTGCGCCAGCCCGCTCCGCCGTCCCCGGCCGCGATGTAGAGCAGACCGTAATCCTCGTCCCCGGGGCGGGAGTTGGGGTTGAAGTTGATCTCCTGGATGGTGTGGAGGGTGCCCTGGAAGCCGAGCCGCATCACCTCGCGGCGCGAGCCGTCGAAGGTCGCGGCGGCCGGGTCGTCGGCCGTCCATTCGGTGACGACGCTGTGGACCACCGTGACTCCGCCGGAGGGCAGGTCCGGGCGTTTGCCCAGCGCGCCCCTGGCCTCGGTGTGGACGGTGTAGAACGTGCCGTTGTCGGCGAACTCCGGGTGGAACGCGACGAATCCGAAGCCGCTGCCGAGCCCCTGGTGGGACCAGAAGTCGGGGCCGACGGCCGCGCCGAGGTCCAGATACTCGGTGGGCGCGCCCGCGCTGTTCAGCAGGTGCAGTTTCCCGTTGAGGTCGGGGACGTACAACCGGCCCGATCCGTCGGGGACTTCACCGACGAAATTGATCCGGGCCCAGCGCTTCAGCCGGTCGTCGGTCGGCGGCGGTACCGATGTCGACCTGGGGAGCGTCGAGAACTCGTCAAGAACCAGGCCAATTTCGGAGAGTGTCGGATCGGGCAGCGGATCGGCGATCGGCCCGTCCTCACGCGCGGCGGCCGGCGGCACGAACAGCGCCATCAGCAACACGCCCGCCGCGACGGCCAGATGGCGTCTGGCTGTTCTGCCTGTTTTTCCGGGCTTGGGCATCCCGCTCACCTCATCGGCTCGGACGTACGGCTCGGGCATACCGCTCCCGACCGCACAGAAAGCGCTTCCAGCGAAGCATCTGCGCCAAGTTACAAACGAGACAGAGGCGCGGCAAGGGGCCCGGAGCAAGCAAAGTGGCGTGCACACCGATTTCGGGCACAACAGCCCCATGGGACGGTCAAGTCAGTAGGGGTGCGTGGGGAGTCGGTCTCGAATGGCGGTACTGTGCGCGCGCGCCGTCATCCTGGACGGCGCAGTCAACGCGGAGGATTCAGTGACTGTATTCAACAGATCGTGGCGACGCCCCGGGGCGCTCGTGACGGTCGCGGCGGCGAGTGCGCTCGGTGTCGGCCTCTTCGTCGCCCCGGCGGTGGCGCACACCCCGGCCTGGGCCGTGACCTGCTCGGAGGTGAGCGTCGATCTCGTCAACTACACCGCCGACAAAGAGAACACGGTGACCCTGACGGTCGACGGCAAGGACCTGCTGTCCACCGAGAAGTTCGGTGGCGAGTTCCACAAGAAGATCGAACTGCCCGAGCACACGAAGGAACTGTCCCTCCACCTCGTGGTGGTGGACGGTTCGGGCAACGACGGTTCGCTCGACGACACCAAGACCGCGCCGGTCTGCGAGGGCACCGAGCCGGAGCCGACGCCGTCCACGACGCCGCCGACGGACAAGCCCGAGCCCACGCCGACCGAGGCGAAGCCCGAGCCGAGCAAGACGAGCGCGGCGGCCGAGGTTCCCTCGTCGCAGCCCAGCCCCGCCGGTGACGACCTCGCCGAGACGGGTTCCTCCAGCACCACGCCGCTGATCGCGGGCGCCGCCGCCGTCATACTCGTGGCCGGTGCGGGCATCACGTGGGCCGCGCGCAAGCGCCGCGCCGTGGGGAACTGACCCACCGCGCGACCATCGCTGACAACTGCCGACGCACGGCGGGCACAACCGCCGACGGACGCAGAACCGCCGTCGGCCGGCGGGCACGTGAGTGCCCGCC
>NZ_JBHUUW010000106.1:0-18247 GCF_042670825.1 Streptomyces sp. NPDC057137
CGGCATGGCTCCGCCATGCCTCCCTCCTCCGCCTTGCGATCCACGGCACCAGACCCCGCTCCCTGATCCGGCCTGATCGACAAGACACCCCCTAGACCTCCGGTACGCCCTCCCGCCGGCGCTCCGACCCGCTGCCGCGCGTCGCGCCCGCGACCAGAGCGGCGACGATCTCCGGGCCGCGCAGCGTCAGTACGGACTCCGGGTGGAACTGCACCCCGGCGAAGCCCGGTCCCCGCAGCGCGTGCACCTCACCCGCGCCGTCCCGGCTCACCTCGATCCCCCGCGCCCCCAGCTCCGCCGCCCGCGCGTCGTCGCAGCGGGCCGTGAAGCTGTTGTAGAAGCCGACGGTCTCCGTCCTGCCGAAGAGTTCGATCCGGGTCTGCGCGCCCTGGTACGGCAGCCGCTTGCGCGCCGTCCTGAGACCCAGCTCCGCCGCGATGAGTTCGTTGCCGAGGCACACGCCCAGCAGCCCGTCGCGGTGTTCACGCATCAGTACGGAGGTGAGCGCGCGCAGCGTCCGCATCCGGGGATCGTCGGCGTCCGACGGATCGCCCGGCCCCGGGCCGAGCACCACCGGCCCCCGGTGTGCGAGCACCGCCTCCTTACCGAGGCCCGGTTCGTCGTAGCGCCGTACCGTCACCTCCAGGCCGGCCGACCGCAGCAGGTGCGCGAGCATCGCCGTGAAGGTGTCCTCGCTGTCGATGACCAGCGCGTGGCCCGTCAGCGACGCCGACCGCTGCTGCATCTTCAGCCAGAACGGCGCCAGATGGGCGCGCCGCGAGTCCAGCGCGGCCCGGACCCGCGGGTCGTCGGCGAGCGCTTTCCGTACGGAGGCGCCGCCCGGCCGCCCGGCGCGCACACCCAGCGCCGTCAGTACCCCCGCGGCCTTGGCGTGGGTCTCGGCGACCTCGCCCGCCGGGTCGGAGTGCCGTACGAGCGTCGCCCCCACCGGCACCCGCAGCCCGCCGTCGGCGTCGATGTCGGCCGTCCGGATCAGGATGGGGGAGTCGAGCGTCTGCGCCCCGCCCGCGTCCCGGCCGACGAGGGCCAGCGCGCCCGCGTAGTAGCCGCGCCCGACACCGTCCCGCCCCGGCGGCTCGTACCGCGCGATGACGCGGCAGGCGTTCTGCACCGGCGATCCCGTGACGGTCGCCGCGAACATCGTCTCCCGCAGCACGTCGCGGACGTCGAGCGAGCTGCGCCCCCTCAACTCGTACTCCGTGTGCGCGAGATGGGCCATCTCCTTGAGCCGGGGGCCGATCACCACCCCGCCCATGTCACCGACGGTGCACATCATCTTGAGTTCCTCGTCGACGACCATCGACAGCTCGTCGGTCTCCTTGCGGTCGCCGAGGAATTCGAGCAGCGCCTCGGTGGTCGGCCCCTCGGGCGGATAGCGGAACGTGCCGCTGATGGGATTCATCACGACGGTGCCGCCGCTCATCCGCACATGCACCTCGGGGCTGGCCCCGACCAGGGTCCGCTCCCCGGTGTGCACCACATACGTCCAGTACGCGCCCCGCTCGCCGGCCAGCAGCCGCCGGAAGAGCGCGAGCGCGTCGGCGCGCCCGAAGCCGGGGATCCGGCCCTCGAAGGTCCGGCGGATGACGAAGTTGGCGCCCTCGCCGCGGCCGATCTCGTCCTCGACGACGCGCCGGACGATCTCCGCGTACCGCTCGTCGTCGATGTCGAAGGCGCCGTCCTCGACCCGGACCCGGTGTGCGGGGAGATGCGTGAGGACATCCGCGAGCGGCAGCTCGTACGTCTCGTCGGCGACCAGCACCGACAGGGGCGTGCCGTCGTCGTGCGCCTCGAAGCCGCGCTCCCGGATCTGCCGGAACGGCACGAGCGCGAGCGAGGGGCGCTCGTCGTCGGCCGGGATGTCGGCCAGCCGCGTCGCCTCGTGTACGTCGCCGACGAGCAGTTCCACCGTGTCGTGGTCCCGCCCCGGCGTCCGGCGGCGCAGCAGGGCGAACGGCGGGCAGTCGTCGTCGAGGAGCCTCGCCAGGAGCCTGCTGGTCTCTGTGTCGCGCATACGGGGTGTGTTCCTTCCGGAGGAGAGGGAGGAACGGCCCCGATTCCCGGTCCGTGCCGGCCGACAGGCCGGGAAACACGGAAGGCCGCCCCTCGGGCGGCCTTGCGATTCGGTGTTGCGCGCGTGAATCAGCGGACCGCCGGATGTGCGGTCCACCACCAAGCCTGGTTCAGCTGCGCCAACATGCCGCGGAGCATAACCGACATCGCCCGCCCGTGGGACGACCGCGGACGGCTGTCTCAGCCACTGAGAGAGGGCATGGACGGCTGCCGGGACCCCGTAATGTTGTCCGCGTGACCGTGAACGCTGACACCCGAGCACCCGCCGCACAGGCGACCTGGCGAGACCTCCCCGCGGCGCAGCAGCCCGAGTATCCCGATGCCGAGGCCCTGCGCGCCGCCGTCGCGGAGCTCGAAAGCTATCCGCCGCTCGTCTTCGCGGGTGAGTGCGACCAGATGCGCGCCCGGATGGGGGCCGTCGCCAAGGGCGAGGCGTTCCTGCTCCAGGGCGGCGACTGCGCCGAGGCCTTCGACGGCGTGTCCGCCGAGCAGATCCGCAGCAAGCTCAAGACCCTGCTCCAGATGGGCGCGGTCCTCACCTACGCGGCGTCGGTGCCGGTGGTGAAGGTGGGCAGGATCGCCGGCCAGTACTCGAAGCCGCGTTCCAAGCCCACCGAGACACGTGACGGTGTGACGCTGCCCACCTACCGCGGCGACTCCGTCAACGGCTTCGCCTTCACCGAGGAGGCCAGGACCCCGGACCCCGAGCGCCTGAAGCGGATGTACAACGCGTCCGCCGCGACGCTCAACCTGGTCCGTGCCTTCACCACCGGTGGCTACGCGGACCTGCGCCAGGTGCACGCCTGGAACCAGGACTTCGTGAAGTCGTCCCCGTCCGGGCAGCGTTACGAGCGGCTCGCCCGCGAGATCGACAACGCGCTGAACTTCATGAAGGCGGCGGGCACCGACCCGGCGGAGTTCCGTACGGTCGAGTTCTTCTCCTCGCACGAGGCGCTGCTCCTCGACTACGAGTCGGCGCTGACCCGCGTCGACTCGCGCACCGGCAAGCTGTACGACGTCTCCGGGCACATGGTCTGGATCGGCGAGCGCACCCGTCAACTCGACGGCGCGCACATCGAGTTCGCCTCGAAGATCGCCAACCCGATCGGCATCAAGCTCGGCCCGACGACGACGGTCGACGACGCGCTCAGCTACATCGACCGGCTCGACCCCGAGCGCGAGCCCGGCCGGCTGACCTTCATCGTCCGGATGGGCGCCGACAAGGTCAGGGACAAGCTCCCCGAGCTGGTCGAGAAGGTCACCGCGTCCGGCGCGACCGTCGCGTGGGTGACCGACCCGATGCACGGCAACACCTTCGAGGCGGCGTCCGGCCACAAGACCCGCCGGTTCGACGACGTGCTCGACGAGGTCAAGGGCTTCTTCGAGGTCCACAAGGGCCTCGGCACGCACCCGGGCGGCATCCATGTCGAACTGACCGGTGAGGACGTCACCGAGTGTGTGGGCGGCGGCGACGAGATCTTCGTCGACGACCTGCACCAGCGGTACGAGACGGCCTGCGACCCCCGGCTCAACCGCAGTCAGTCGCTCGACCTGGCCTTCCTGGTCGCGGAGATGTACCGGGCGCAGTAGGGCGTTGTCGTAACCGCGGCGGGGACGCGGAGCAGTACGCACGGTGGGGCGCGGATCGCGATGTGATCCGCGCCCCACCCACGTACGGGGGACTGTCGCGTGCACCGGAGGGCAGGTAAGGTTAGGTTTGCCTCACCGTTCGGAACGGGGCGGCGCCGGCCGAACGATCCCGCCTGGAGGTGAACCGCGTGTACGTCTGCTCATGCTTCGGCATCACCGAGAAGCAGGTCAGGGAACACGCGGAGGCGGGCGCGTGCACCCCCCGCCAGATCGCCTCGGCCTCGAAGGCAGGCACGGACTGCGGTTCGTGCGTACGCAGCATCCAGTCGATCCTCGGCCGTGGCGGCTGCCCGCGCCGTGAGCTGCTGGGGACGGCGGCCGTGGAGACCGCGACCGCGGAGACGGCGGTCGCGCAGTCGGCCGTCGTACAGGCGGCTGCCGCGCAGTCCGCCGCCGTACGGGCGGTGGCCACGTCCGTGGGCCGGGAAGCCGCCTGACGCACCGGCCCGCCGGGGTCCGCCGGCCGGGCCGTCAGCTGTCCGGCTGCTCGATCAGCTGGGCGATGTACAGCGGCTCACCGAGCTTCTCGACCAGGTCCAGCTGGGTGTCGAGATAGTCGATGTGGTGCTCCTCGTCCTTGAGGATCGACTCGAAGATCTTCGCGGAAGTGATGTCGCCCTTGGCGCGCATCACCTCGATGCCGCGCCGCAGCCGGTCGATCGCCTCCGCCTCGATCTGCCGGTCGGCGTTGAACATCTCGGTGACGGTCTGTCCCACACGTACATGGAAAAGCCGCTGATAATTCGGCAGACCGTCCAGGAAGAGAATCCGGTCGGTCAGGATCTCCGCGTGCTTCATTTCGTCGAACGACTCGGCCCGTGTGTACTTCGCGAGCTTCGTCCAACCGAAGTTCTCCTGCATTTTGGCATGCAGGAAGTACTGGTTGATCGCGGTCAATTCGGCGGTCAGCTGCTCATTGAGGAACTCGATGACCTCGGGGTCGCCCTGCATCGCAGAGGCTCCTTCCACACGGGGACTGGCCAGGATGCGCGCATCCTCGCACCGTGCCAGAAGGGCGTCCAGTAAGGCCCTACTTAGTAGCAGTTGCCGGAATCGGGCCGTACCTGGTCATGACCACCCTTCGCGGTCTGTCACCATGGAAGGCATGGGTCAGCCGGAAAGCCGGGAAGAGCGGGAGTCGGCGCAGTCCGGGCTCCCACCGGGGCAGCGGCTCCAACGGGGCTGGCCGGTCACCCATTACGGGCCGGTGCCCAAGTTCAAGCCGGACCGCTGGGAGTTCCGGGTCTTCGGCGCCACGGCCGACGGCGACAAGCGCTGCTGGAATCACGAGGAGTTCTCGGCGCTGCCGTTCTCGACAGTCGTCGCCGATCTGCATTGCGTGACAAAATTCAGCATGCTCGGGGCCGAATGGGGCGGCGTACTCGCCCGTACGCTCCTGGAACTGGCTCCGCCGGCGCCGAGCGTCACCCATGTCATGGTCTGGGCCGAGTACGGATACAGCGCCAATATCCGGCTGGACGACTTCACATCGGAACGGTCCATCTTCGCCACGCACAAAGGCGGCGAACTCCTCACCGCCGAACATGGATTTCCGCTGCGGCTCGTCGTGCCACATCTGTACGCGTGGAAGGGCCCGAAATGGGTCCGGGGCGTGGAATACATGACCGCCGACCGCCGCGGCTTCTGGGAGGAGCGCGGCTATCACAACATCGGCGACCCCTGGGGCGAGCAGCGCTACTCGTACCAGGAAGGGCCCGGAGACGGCCCGGAGCTGTAGTCCGCCCCTGTCTCGGCCGGTCTCAGGCCCGTCCGTCCTCGCGCAGCTTCTTCAGCAGGGCCACATCCGCCGCGTGCCCCTCCTTGCCACCGGGCGTCTCGATCACCAGCGGCACCCCCTCGGTCGCCGGATGCGAGAACAGCGCCCGGAACGGCGCCTCGCCGATATGACCCGCGCCGACGTTCACATGCCGGTCCTTACGGGCGCCCGACACGTCCTTGGAGTCGTTGGCGTGGATCAGCCTCAGCCTCCCCGGACCCACCGTCCCCACCAGCTTGTCCAGCGTCCGGTGCGTCCCGCCGGGTGCGGCCAGATCGTGGCCCGCCGCGAAGATGTGGCACGTGTCCAGGCAGATGCCGAGCTTGGGATGCGAGTCCAGCGCGTCGAAGTACGGACCGAAGTCCTCGGCGAGCGAGCAGAGCGAGGAGCCCTGGCCCGCGGTCGACTCCAGCAGCAGATACGGGTCGTCGTCGTGCGTCAGCTCGTCGAGGAGCGGCAGCATCCGCTCCCGTACCTGCGCCAGCGCCACCTCGCGCGGCCGCCCGCCGGTCGCCGAACCGGTGTGCACGACGACACCCGGGGCGCCGATCTCCCGGCCCCGGCGGAGACTGTGCCGCAGCGAGTCCACGGACCGCTCGGCCGTCTCCGGTGTGTGGGAGCCGAAGTTGATCAGATACGGGGCGTGGATGTACGCCGACAGCCCCTCGGCGGCGCACTCCGTACGGAACTGCTCGTCCTGCGCCGGATTCCCGGCGGGTGTCGCCCAGCCACGTGGATTGGCGACGAAGACCTGGACGGTCTCGGCGCCGATGTCACGCGCCCAGGCCAGCCCCACCCGGGCGAGGCCGCCCGCCACCGGAACATGGCCGCCGACGGGATTGCGCGGGCGGTCGGGGAGCGTCAAGCCTCAGATTCCCTTGGTCGTGATGGTGATGGTGCTGCCCTCGGCGGCCTTCTCGCCGCCGTCGACGGACTGCTTCGACACGGTGTCGTCCAGGAACGGGAAGCTCCGGTCGACCTCCACCTCGAAGCCCGCCTCCGTCAGCTGGGTCCTGGCGTCGTCTATCGACTTCCCCGTGACGTCCGGGACGGCGATCATCCGCGGGCCCTTGGAGATGGTCAGCGTGACGGTGTCGCCCCGGGCGAGCTTGCTGCCCTCCTTCGCCGACTGTTCGGCCACCGCTCCGGCGTCCTCCGGGGAGTTGACCCGCTCGGCCGCGATCTTCACGTCGAGTCCCGCGTCCTCGAGCGAGGCGGTCGCCTCCTCCTCGGACTGACCGGTCACGTCAGGCATGTGGACCGGCCTGCCCTTGCTGACGACCAGCGCCACTCCGGCGTCGGGCCGCAGCTCCGTGCCCGCCTTCGGCTGGGAGCGGATGACGGCGCCCTGGTCGGTCTCCTCGTCGAAGGACCGGGTGATGACCCCGGGCGCGAGGCCGGCCTTCCTCAGGGCGTCCTTGGCGTCGGCCAGCGACTTACCGGCCAGGTCGGGGACCCGCACGATCTCCGGGCCGCGTGAGATGACGAGGGTCACCGAACCGTTGCCCCGTATCCGCGAGCGGGGCTCGGGGTCGGTGCGCATGACCGTGCCGCGCTCGAACGTCTCGCTGAAGTCGTGTCCCACCTTCGCGTCCAGGCCGGCGTCGCCCAGGCGCTTCTTCGCGACCTGCTCGGTCTGCCCGAGGAGCGAGGGGACGCGGGTGAACTGCCCCGAGTTGATGTACCAGACACCGACGCCCACACCGAGCACCAGCAGCGCGGCCACCACGATCGTGAGAACGCCTCTGCGGGGTCGGTGGCCGCCGCGCCCGCCGCGGCGGCGCGCCGGCGGCTGATGGGGCGGCGCGGGCGGTCCCGGCGGCGGCATCGTGAGCCGGCTGGTGCGGCGGACGCCGTCTCCCGAGGAGGCGGCCGACGAGCCGGGCGTATCGGACCCGTCGGACGCCGCGTGGGGGCGGACGCGGCGCGGAATCACGCTCGTACGGTCGTCGGAGCCGTCGCCGAGACTGCTGGCGGAAGCGCTGTCGGAGGCGTCGTGCGAGGCGACGGAGGCGAGAGAGGCGTTACGGGAGCGCCCGGCCCCGCTGTCGGCGGTGCCGCCGTGGCTGTCCTGGGACGGCTCCGACGCGGTGCCGACGCCCGTGCCGCCGGAGGCTCCCGCGCCGTTCGTGCCGGGAGCGCGGTCCTGCGGCCCGGCGTCGGCCGGCGCGGTCCTCGTCGAGGCCGTCGTGGCCTGCGGCGGCACCGCGTCCAGCTGCGCGTCGTCGAGCGCCGCGCGCGTCCGACGGGTCAGCGCGAGGAGCGCCACCGCGTCCTCGGGGCGGATCTCCGGATTGCGGGCGGTGGCCGCCGCGACCAGCTCGTCCAGGTCGATCGCCATCCCGGGCACCGCGGCGGACGGCGCGGGCACGTCTTCGTTCAGATGGAGGTAGAGCACCTGCGCGGGGGTGTCGCCGCCGTGCGGCTTGGCGCCGGTCAGCATCTCGTGCAGGACGACACCGCACGCGTACACGTCGACGCGGGTGTCGGACGTGCCGTACTCGATCTGCTCCGGTGCCAGATACGAGACCGTGCCGAGGATCGTGCCCGTGGTGTTCGTGACCGAGCCGACGGCCCGTACGAGACCGAAGTCGGCGACCTTCACCCGGCCGTCGTCCCCTATCAGCACGTTCTCCGGCTTGATGTCCCGGTGGATGAAACCGGCCCGGTGGGCCGCGCCCAGCGCGGCCAGCATCGGCTCCAGGATGTCGAGCGCGGCACGCGGCTGGAGAGCGCCCCGCTCGCGCAGGACGTCCCGCAGCGTGCAGCCCTCGACGTACTCCATCGCCAGATAGACGTACGCGCCCTCGGCGCCCTGGTCGAAGACCCCGACCACGTTCGGATGCGCCAGCCGCGCCACGGACTTGGCCTCGCGGATGAAGCGCTCCACGAAGACGGCGTCGGTCGCCAGGGCCGGGTGCATCACCTTCAGGGCCAGGACCCGGTCCAGCCGGGTGTCGACGGCCCGGTAGACCGTCGCCATGCCGCCGACGGCGATGCGCGCGTCGACGCGGTAACGGCCGTCGAGCACTTGCCCGACGAGAGGGTCCTTGAGCGTCGTATCCACCCGGCCGAGTCTACGAGCCGCCACCGACACTCCCGCAGCCCCGGGTCAGGCCTGACACGCCACTGGGGCCGTCTTGTGACAGCACGCACACCACATCGCGGCAAACGGCCGCCGGCCCCCTGAGACCGCCGTCAGAACGCCGGCCGCTCCGGGTCCAGCCGCGCCAGCCCCTCCGTAGGAGACGAGGCTTCGGCGAAGTGCCGGCGCGGGATGCGGCCCGCGCGGTGGGCCAGCCGGCCCGCCTCGACCGCGTGCCGCATCGCCTCGGCCATCAGGACGGGCTCCTGCGCGCGGGTGACCGCCGACGCCAGCATGACGGCCGCGCAGCCCAGCTCCATGGCGAGCGCGGCGTCCGACGCCGTACCGGCCCCGGCGTCCAGGATGACCGGCACGCGCGCGTGCTCGGTGATCAGCTGGAAGTTGTGCGGGTTACGGATGCCCAGACCCGACCCGATCGGGGAGCCGAGCGGCATGATCGCCGCGCAGCCCACGTCCTCCAGCTTCCTGGCGAGCACCGGATCGTCGTTCGTGTACGGCAGGACGGTGAAGCCGTCGTCCACCAACGTCTCGGCGGCGTCGAGCAGTTCGATCGGGTCCGGCAGCAACGTCCGTTCGTCGGCCACCACTTCGAGCTTGATCCAGTCGGTGCCCAGCGCCTCCCGCGCGAGACGGGCGGTGAGGACAGCCTCGCCCGCGGTGAAGCAGCCCGCCGTGTTCGGCAGGACCCGGATGCCCAGCCGGTCGAGCACGGACAGGACGGAGCCGTGCACGGTGGGGTCCAGCCGGCGCATGGCGACGGTGGTGAGTTCGGTGCCCGACGCGATCAGGGACCGTTCCAGTACGTCGAGGCTGGGCGCGCCGCCCGTACCCATGATGAGGCGGGAGTCGAGGACGGAGTCGCCGATGACGAGCCGGTCGTCGGACATCGGGCTCAGCCTCCTTGGACGGCGGTGAGGACTTCGACGCGGTCGCCGTCGGACAGGGTGGTGGCCGACCAGCGCCCGCGCGGGACGACGGTCTCGTTGAGCGCGGCGGCGACGCCCGACGGGGCGGGCGTGAGGGTCGCGACGAGGACGTCGAGGGTGACGGGGCCGGCGAGGACCCGGGCCTCACCGTTCACCGAGACGGTCACGGATCCCCGCGCGGACGAATGCGTGGTGTCGGTCATGCGTGCTGCTCCTGACCTACGGAGACGGCGGGGGAGAAGCCCGGCGAGGAGCCGGGCGCGAAGCCGGGGGAGAAGCGGCCCGGTGTGAAGGGCCGCGCGTCGTCGGGCAGTTCGCCCGTCGTGAGCACGGTCGCCATCACCTGACCGGTGACGGGCGTCAGAAGCACCCCGTTGCGGTGGTGCCCGGTCGCCAGATGAAGCCCCGGCAGGGCGGTCGGCCCGAGCAGCGGGGCGTTGTCCGGCGAGGTCGGCCGCAGCCCGGCACGGGTCTCGGTGAGCGGCAGTTCGGTGATGCCGGGAAGGAGTTCGTGGGCGTCGCGCAGCAGTTCGTACACCCCGCCCGCCGTCACCGTCGTGTCCCAGCCGAGTTCCTCGCTCGTGGCGCCCACGACCAGCTCGCCGTTCTCGCGCGGCACCAGATAGATGTGGCTGCCGCGGACCTCGGCCCGCAGCGTCCTGGACAGGAACGGCGCGTACGGGCGTGGCACCGTCAGCCGCAGAACCTGGCCCTTCACGGGGCGTACCGGTGGCAGGACGTCGTCCGGCACGCCCGCGAGCTGCCCGCTGAGGCTGCCCCCGGCGATGACGACCTGGTCGGCGCCGAGTTCGGCGCCGCCGCCGACGGCGACCCCGGCGGCCCGGTCCCGGACCACCCGCAGACGCTCGGCCCAGGCCCGGTGGAAGACCACCCCCGCCCGCTCACAGGCCGTCACCAGGGCGGCCGCGAGCCGGCGCGGGTCGATCTGATGGTCGCCGTCGACCCGCAGACCCCCGCGCACCCCCGGGGCGAGCATCGGCTCCAGCCGCCGGCACTCGCGGCCGGTGAGCCACTCCGACTCCAGACCCGACCTCCTTTGGAGGGCATGGAGTTCACGCAGCTGCGCCCGGTCGTCGGTGTCGAGGGCGACCGCGAGCGTGCCGCAGACGCGGTAGCCGGTGTCCTGGCCGGAGACCGACTCCAACTCGGCGACGAAGTCGGGGTAGAGCCCCGCGGAGGCGATGTTCAGCCCCAGCAGGGTCTGTTCGCCGTGGTCGAGTTCGCTGACGGCGGCGAGCATTCCGGCGGCGACCTGCGCGGCGCCGCCGCCCGGCTCCGGATCGACGACGGTGACGCCGAGTCCGCGCTGCGCCGCCCGCCAGGCGGTGACGAGGCCGATGATCCCGCCCCCGACGACGAGGACGTCGGTATGAGATGACCGCATGGGCGTCCAGCTCCTCCCTTCGCCGGCATGACCCGGATCAGGTTCGTACGGTCGGAGGCCGTGTCAGCCTCCCTCTCAGCCCGCTGCGTGCGGGCTCCCGCGAGGTGTGAAGTCTCTTGTTCGCTACTGCCGATAAGTGCTTCGGGAGTCAGCGTAACCCCCTGTCCCCGCGCCCTGTAAGGGAGTCGTCGTCCCGGCCGGGTCCTTAAGGTGATCGGGTGAGCGAGCAGCGGAAGCAGACGGACGAGCGGCGCACCGTCGTCGTCGGCGCGGGTATGGCGGGTGTGCAGACCGCCGTGGCACTGCGCGAACTGGGCCACGACGGCCCCGTCACCCTCATCGGCGCCGAGCGGCACCAGCCCTACGACCGGCCCCCGCTCTCGAAGGCCGTCCTCCTGGGGACGGCGGAGAGTTCGGCCTTCGACGTGGACTTCGAAGCGCTCTCCGTGGAACTGCGGCTGGGTCTCGAAGTGACCGGTGTGCGTCCCGGGGACCGGGAGTTGGACACGGAGGCGGGGCCGGTTCCGTACGACGTGCTCGTCATCGCCACCGGCGCCGAGCCGATCACACTGCCGGGCGCCGAGGGCGTGCCCGGTGTCCATCTGCTGCGCACCCTGGACGACGCGGCGCGGCTGCGCCCCGTCCTGGACCGCGGGCGGCACATCGTCGTGGTCGGCGCGGGCTGGATCGGCGCCGAGTTCACCACCGCGGCCAGGGAGGCCGACTGCGCGGTGACCGTCGTCGAGGCCGCGGGCCGTCCCCTCGCCGGCGCCCTGCCCGCCGAGGTCGCCACTCCGATGGCGCACTGGTACGCGGAGAGCGGCGCCGAACTCCTCACCCACGCGCGCGTGGCAGCCGTGGAACCCGGCACGGTGGTCCTCGCCGACGGCCGCGAGCTGGCGGCGGACGCGGTGGTCGTGGGCATCGGCGCCAGACCCGCCACGGCCTGGCTGGCGGGCTCCGGCATCGTGACGGGCCCCGAGGGCGCCGTCACGGCCGACGACCGGCTGCGCGCCTCACAGCCCGGCGTGTACGCGGTCGGGGACTGTGCCTCGTTCCCCTCGGCCCGCTACGGCGAGCGGCTGATGGTGCACCACTGGGACAACGCGCTCCAGGGGCCACGTACGGTCGCCGCCGACATCGTCGGGGAGTCGCACGAGCCGTACGACCCGGTCCCGTACTTCTGGTCCGAGCAGTTCGGCCGCTTCGTGCAGTACGCGGGCCATCACGCGCGGGCCGACACCCTGCTGTGGCGCGGCGACCCGGCGAGCGCCGCCTGGTCGGTCCTCTGGCTGCGTGACGGGGCGCTGGTGGCGCTGCTGGCCGTCGGCAGGCCGCGCGATCTGGCGCAGGGCCGCAAGCTCGTCGCGTCGGGCGCCCGGATCGACACGGAGCGTGCCGCCGACCCCGCCGTACCGCTCAAACTGACGGCCCTCTGACCCGGCTCGGCTTCCGACTGTCAGTCCGGGATGGCAGGCTTGTCCTGTGACTGAGATTGACGCAAAGATCGATGCTCTCGTCCCTGCCTGGCTCCACCTGCCCGATATCGCCGAAATGCTCGATATCGAGGTGACGCGTGTACGCCAGCTCGTCAAGGAAGGCACGCTGATCGCCGTGCGCCGCGGTGAGAACCGCGCGCTCCAGGTGCCGGCCGCCTTCATCGACGGCGACAAGGTGGTCAAGGGCCTCGCGGGGACCCTGACGCTCCTGAGGGACGACAGCTTCACCGACGAAGAGATGCTCGAGTGGCTCTTCACTCCCGACCCGTCCCTGCCGGGCACGCCCGCGCAGGCCCTCAGCGAGAATCGCGGTACGGAGGTGAAGCGCCGCGCACAGGCGCTCGCCGTCTGAGCCCTGTCCGGCCGTGGGCGGGGCGGGGCCCCGGGCGCGCACCGCCGGGCCCCACCCCCAGATACGACAGATACCGATCTCGATCCGACGGGGGAGACCCGCATGCCCGCAGCGCCCGGTGCGCCCAGCGCACTCGATCTGCTGTCCGACGCCCGGCTCTATCTGTGCACGGACGCGCGGAAGCGGCAGGGGGATCTCCCCGAGTTCCTGGACGCCGTCCTCACCTCCGGTGTGGACATCGTGCAGCTGCGTGACAAGGGCATGGAGGCGGCCGAGGAGCTGGAGCACCTCCAGGTCTTCGCCGACGCCTGCCGGCGCCACGGCAAGCTCCTCGCCGTGAACGACCGGGCCGACGTGGCGCACGCCATCGGCGCGGACGTGCTGCACCTGGGCCAGGGCGACCTGCCCGTCTCCGCCGCCCGCGCCATCCTCGGTACGGACCTGCTGATCGGCCGCTCCACACACTCCGAGGCCGAGGCGATGGCGGCGGCCGGCGAGCCCGGCGTGGACTACTTCTGCACCGGGCCCTGCTGGCCCACCCCCACCAAGCCCGGCCGGCCCGCCCCGGGCCTCGACCTCGTGCGGTACGCCGCGTCGCTGGCCACCCGGCGCCCGTGGTTCGCGATCGGCGGGATCGACGCGGGCAACCTCGACGAGGTGCTGGACGCCGGGGCCCGCCGGGTCGTGGTCGTCCGGGCCCTCACGGAGGCGGACGATCCGGCCACGGCGGCCGCCGGCCTCGCGAAGCGTGTCCGCGACCGGGTCGCCTGACGTCCCGGGCGTCCTCGCCGGCCCCGGCCGGAGTCCGTACCGCATGTCCGTACCGCATGTCCGTACCGCCCGAAGGATGGGCGGGGATGGTGTGAAACGGACAAAATCTCTTGCTCTGGTTGGGTGATCGCCACACCCCTCGATAACCTTTCGGTATGGCCCTCGGAGCAGCTTCGATCAGGACGGATCACGCCCGTACGGTGCGTGACCTGCTCGCGACCGGCGAGTTGTCGTATTCGTTCGAATTCTGGGCGCCCAAGACGGCGAAGGGCGAGCGGAACCTCTGGAACGCGCTGCGCCGGATCGAGGCCGTCGCCCCGAACTTCGTCTCGGTGACCTACGGCGCGGGCGGCTCCACCCGCGCGGGCACGGTCAAGGCGACCCAGCGCATCGCCTCCGACACCACGCTCGTCCCGGTCGCCCACCTCACCGCCGTGGACCACTCGGTGGCCCAGCTGCGCAACATGATCGGCCAGTACGCGGATGCCGGGATCAGGAACATCCTCGCCGTGCGCGGCGACCCGCCCGGCGACCCGAGGGGCGAGTGGGTCAAGCACCCCGAGGGCGTGGAGTACGCGGCCGATCTGGTCCGGCTGATCAAGGAGTCCGGCGACTTCTGCGTCGGCGTCGCGGCCTTCCCCGAGATGCACCCGCGCTCCACCGAATGGGAGAGCGACGTCCGGCACTTCGTGGCCAAGTGCCGCGCGGGCGCCGACTACGCGATCACCCAGATGTTCTTCGACCCCGAGGACTATCTGCGGCTGCGCGACAAGGTGTCGGCCGCCGGCTGCGACACTCCGATCATCCCGGAGATCATGCCGATCACGAACGTCCGGCAGCTGGAGCGCTTCTCGCAGCTCAGCAACGCGGTCCTGCCCCCGGCGCTGAAAGAACGGATCCTCTCCGTCAAGGACGATCCCGCCGCTGTACGCTCCATCGGTATCGAGTACGCGACGGAGTTCTGCGCGACGCTGCGCGCGGAGGGTGTCCCCGGACTCCACTTCATTACACTCAACAACTCCACGGCGACGCTCGAAATTTACAAGAATCTCGGACTGCACGAGCAGTCGTGACCGGTCGTACCCGCCCCGCGCCGGGGCGGTGACCGCAGGAGAGGGGCGGGCATGGGCTGGACGGTCCTCTACATCGCGTTCGGCATCGTCGCGCTGTGGCTGCTGGGCGAAGTACTCCTCCAGTACAAGGCGCGGCTCCGTTGGCGACTTCTCGCCTTCACGGGTTTCGTCGGCGTGGTGCTGGGTGTCCTGCTCGCCTCCGTCCTGGTCATCGCGGTCGGCGCGATCGCGTTCGCGGTCGGCCAGACCTATGTGACGCTGTCGTTCCGGCGCGGCTTCTCCACCGGCTGGGCGATCGGCGGCAGCCCCGGCGCGAGCCGCCGCCGCAGGGCCGGCGCCGGTGAGGCCGAGACACGCGAACCGAGCCTGGAAGTCTCGGACTTGGAGTACCAGCCCGTCGCGGCCGTTCCCGAGGACCTCGCGGGTCCTGTCCCCGACGAGCCCCCGTACGCCGCGTCCGTCTACGAGCCGGAGCCGATGCCCGACGAGACCGGGCAGTACGGCGTGTACAGCGACGCCGCCTACCAGGCGACCCAGTACGGCAACTACGACCCGTACGCCGGTTACGACACATCCACGGGCCAGGACTCCTACGCCGGCCAGGGCCAAGGCCAGGACCAGCACGCGTACGGCGCGACCGACGCCTACGGTGCCACGGACCCCTACGCGAGCCAGGGCCAGGACGTGTACGGCGCGCAGGACGGCTACGCCGGTCAGCAGGACGCGTACGCGGGCCAGGGCGGCCAGTACGACTACGGCACCGGCCAGCAGCAGTACGCCGCCTACACCGACCCGTACAGCGGCGCGACCACCGACGGCGACTCCTACGGCTCGTACGACAGTTACGGCGGCCAGCAGCAGTACGCGGACCCCTACGCCGACCCGAACGGTCAGACCGGCCAGCCGGTGTACGGCGCGGACACGCCCCCCGGCGGCGTCTGGGTCCCGCAGCAGCGCGAGGGCGAGAACGTCCCCCCGATGCCGCAGCAGGAGCCCCGGAGCTACGGCTACGACCCCAACCAGGACGAGCAGCAGTACCGCTACTGACCGCTCCTGACGGTCGCTCAACTCCCGCCATGTGTTCGCGAGTTCACCCGGCCGCGCCGTGGCTCAGCGCGAGCCGCGGAAGTCCGCCCCCTCGACGATCAGCCCGGCGACCAGCGCCCCGGACATCCCCGCGTGCGCCAGCCCACCGCCCGGGTGCGCCTCGCCGCCGACGAGATGGAGACCGGGCAGCCGCGTGGTGTTCGCCGGACGCAGCAGCCGGCCACCGGCGCCCGCCAGCGACGGCGCGGGCACCGAACCGCCCCGCGCCCCGGTCGTGGCCGCCGTGTCGGCCGGCGTACGGATCTCCCGCCGGCACAGCCGCTCCCGCAGCTCGGGCACGGCGGCGCAGGCCGCCTCCACCAGCACATCGGCGTAGCGCTCACGCAGCCCGGCGTCCGTCCAGTCCACCGGGCCGTGCGGTGCGACGGTCGCCGTGAGGGTGACCGCCTCGTGCCCGTCGTCCGGACGCGTCGTCGGGTCGTCGGGCCGCAGCACCGTGACCGTGGGCCGCTCCGCCGTCCGCCCCGAGAACACGGCGCCGGCCTCGTCGCCCCGGGCGGGGGAGTGGACCACCGTACGGTGCGCCGTGCCGTCCGGCCTGCCGCCACGGAGGGCCAGCAACACTGTGAACCTGCCCGGGACCGACGGCGTCCCGACACCCGCGCCCCCGCCCCCGCCCCTGGGCCGTACGTCGCCGTCCCGCCACAGTTCCTCGCCCACCAGGGCGGCGGGAGCCGTGCCCGCCACCACGTGGTCCGCCTCGACGACCGTGGCGGCGCCGACGGACGGCCCCGGCGCCAGCTCGACACCGGCCGCGCGGCCGTCCTTCTCGACGATCCGGGTCACATCGGCGTGGAAGACGAACTCCACCCTGCGCGCCAGGCACCGCTCGTACACCGCGTGCGCCAGCGCCCGCATCCCGCCCTGTACGTACCAGCTGCCGAAGGTCTGCTCCATGTACGGCAGCAGCGCGGCGCCCGCCGGGGTGTGCCGCGGATCGAGTCCGTACGACAGGGCGTACCCCTCGAACAGCGCGGCCAGCCGAGGATCGCCCAGCTCCTGGGCCCCCACCTCGGCGACGGTGCCCGCCAGCCGGGGCCCGCGCAGCAGCCTCCGCTGCCGCACGGCCGGATACGGATCGCGCCCCAGCACCTGCCAGTCGTCGCGCAGCGGCTCCTCCAACAGAGGCCGCCGCGACCGGTCCCAGGCGTCCCGCGCCCGGCCGAGGAAGTCGCCCCACCGCTCGCCCGCGCCGCCGCCGAGCGCGGCGTCCAGGGCCGCGACGACACCGGCGCGCGACGCGTTGGGCAGGGACACGTCGGTGCCGTCGGGGAAGACATGCCGGCTCGCCGGGTCGACCTGGGTCATCCGCACGCACTCTTCGAGCGGCTTCTTGCCGGTCTTGACGAACAGATCCCGGTAGACGGCGGGCAGATGCAGCAGCGTGGGCCCCGTGTCGTACGCGAACCCGTCCCGCTCGAACCGGCCGAGGGCGCCGCCGTACGTCGCCGAGCGTTCGTACACCGTCACCCGGTGCCCCGCCACGGCCAGCCGGGCAGCCGCCGCCATCGCGCCCATCCCGGCGCCGATCACCGCAATCCGTGCCATGGAAATGGACCTTAGCGGCCGCTTTTCCGGGTGCCGCGCCCGGGAGGCCCGACCGGGAAGAACCCGACCGGGCAGAGCCGGGCCGAAGGCGTCCCGTCAGTCCGGCCACGTCGCGGCGACGCGCCGCCTCGCGCGTCTCTCCGCCTTGCGCCGCCGGAAGTTCCGGATCTTCGAGGCCAGGAACAGGATGATCACGATGCCGAGCAGCAGGAGGCCGCCCGCGACGATCGCCGCCGCGAGCGGGTGGAAGATCGCGAAGGTGATGATCCCGGCGACGCCCAGGTCCTCCGCGGTGCTCACGGCGATGTTGCTGAAGGGCTCCGGTGAGGTGTTGACCGCCATCCTCGTGCCGGCCTTCACCAGATGGCTCAGCAGGGCGGTCGATCCGCCGACCGCGCCCGCCGCGATCTCCGGGAGCGAACCGCTCTGCCCGGCGAGCAGCGCGGCGACCACCGCGCCCGACACCGGTCGGATCACCGTGTGCGCGGAGTCCCAGATCGAGTCGACGTACGGGATCTTGTCCGCGACCGCCTCGCAGACGAAGAGCACGCCGACGACGACCAGTACGTCGGTGCGCTGAAGCGACTCGGGGACCTCGTCGGTCACCCCGGTCGCGCCGAAGACGCCGAACAGCAGGATCACCGCGTAGGCGTTGATGCCGCTGGCCCAGCCACTGGTGAAGACAAGGGGGAGTACGGACACGGACGCGATCGTAGCCAGAGCCTGGGCCGGACGGGTGAGGTCCGCAACGGGGTCCTGAGTATCCGTACCTAGTACGTGAGATGAGTAGAGACGCGGATAGGCCCTCACCTGCGGAGACGGAAGAGTGAGGGGCACGGGAGGGGCGCGACGCCGAAACCGCCGGCACGGGGCGGCGGAGCGGCGTGGCACCCCGACCGCTACGGGGTGGGCCGTGCGCCGCTCCGGTCGGGCCTGGAG
>NZ_JBHUUW010000107.1:0-17337 GCF_042670825.1 Streptomyces sp. NPDC057137
GTCTATTCCTACAGTATATCCACAGCGCCTGGAAGGCGCACGCCGGGCAGCGGCACATCCGACACAGGAGGAACCGGTCTTGCACGTCCAGGAGTGGCTGGAGACCGTACCGGCGATCAGCGTCTATGTGCTGGTCGGCGTGGTGATCGGGCTCGAAAGCCTCGGTATCCCGCTGCCGGGTGAGATCGTCCTCGTCAGCGCGGCGCTGCTGGCCTCGCAGCACGGCGACATCAACCCGTACGTCCTCGGCGCCTCCGCCACCGCCGGCGCGATCATCGGCGACTCGATCGGCTACGCCATCGGCCGCAAGGGCGGCAGACCACTGCTCGCTTGGCTCGCGGGCAAGTTCCCGAAGCACTTCGGCGAGCCGCAGATCGCCATGGCCGAGCGGTCGTTCCAGAAGTGGGGCATGTGGGCGGTCTTCTTCGGCCGTTTCGTCGCACTGCTGCGGATCTTCGCCGGGCCGCTCGCGGGTGTGCTGCGGATGCCGTACTGGAAGTTCCTCATCGCCAACGTGCTGGGCGGCATCGTCTGGGCCGGGGGCACGACCGCCGTCATCTACTCGGTGGGTGTCGTTGCCGAGGCGTGGCTGAAGCGCTTCTCCTGGCTGGGTCTCGTCCTCGCGGTACTGATCGGCATCACCTCGATGCTCGTCATCAGGAACCGGGCGAAGAAGGCGTCGACGCAGGCCGAGGCGGAGGCGGCTGCCGCCGCGGTGGCAGCGGCGACGGCCAAGGGCGGACCGGAGCCCGTACCCGCGACCGACTGACGAGACGACCGGGCGTCGGTCCTCGTGGACGGGCGTCGGTCCTCGGCCGCGAGTCCGGTGCGCGGCCAGCAGTTCCCGTGCGCGGACGTCAGGCCTCGTGCACGGCCCGGTGGCGTTTGGCCAGCTCCAGATAGACCGCCGCGTTGAGCCTGATGCCCTCGCGCTCCTCCTCGGTCAGCTCCCGCTTGACCTTGGCGGGCACCCCGGCGACCAGTGAGCCCGGCGGTACGCGCATGCCCTGCGGCACGAGCGCCTGGGCCGCGACGAGTGAACCGGCCCCGATGTACGCCCCGTTGAGGACGGTGGCACCCATCCCGACCAGCACGTCGTCCTCGACGGTGCAGCCGTGCAGCACCGCGTTGTGCCCCACCGAGACGCGCTCGCCGATCGTGGCGGGGGAGCCCAGGTCGACATGGATGGTGCAGTTGTCCTGGATGTTGCTGTCGGCCCCGATGACGATCGGGCCGCCGTCGGCCCGCAGCACCGTCTGGTACCAGACGCTCGAACCGGCGGCCAAGGTCACCTCGCCCAGCACCACGGACGTCGGCGCCACGAACGCCGTCGGATCGATCACGGGCTCGCTGCCACCCACACCCGCGATCAGTGCCCGCTGTGTCATGCCGTCTCCTCCGGTGCCGCTCCGTGCCACGTGCGCGTACCGGAACCGTAAGCGACAGGCCCCCACGCTCCGGCATCAGGTCGGCCAGGACACGTCTGGCTGAACTGACGGTCTATCAATAGCCTTGGCGGAGTCGAATGTTGCCGTCGCTTCGACCGAGGGAGCACCATGGCCACCGCACAGCAGGTCCCCGACATCCTGTCGCCCGAGTTCGCGGAGAATCCGTATCCCGCCTACCGCCTGATGCGCGAGAGCGCGCCGCTCATCTGGCACGAGGCCACCAACAGCTACATCATCTCGCGGTACGAGGACGTGGAACGGGCCTTCAAGGACAAGGCGTCGGCGTTCACCACCGAGAACTACCACTGGCAGATCGAGCCCGTGCACGGGAAGACGATCCTCCAACTGAGCGGCCGTGAACACGCCGTACGCCGTGCGCTCGTCGCACCCGCCTTCCGGGGCAGCGACCTGGAGGAGAAGTTCCTGCCGGTCATCGAGCGCAACTCCCTAGCGCTCATCGACGCCTTCCGGCACACCGGAAGTGCCGACCTGGTGGACGCGTTCGCCACCCGCTTCCCCGTCAACGTCATCGCCGAGATGCTGGGGCTGGACCAGGCCGACCACGCCCGCTTCCACGGCTGGTACACCACCGTCATCGCCTTTCTCGGCAATCTGTCCGCCGACCCCGAGGTGACCGCCGCGGGCGAACGGACCCGGATCGAGTTCGCCGAGTACATGATCCCGATCATCCGGGCCCGCAGGGAGAATCTGGGCGACGACCTGCTCTCCACGCTCTGCGCCGCCGAGGTCGACGGGGTACGGATGAGCGACGAGGACATCAAGGCGTTCTGCAGCCTGCTGCTCGCGGCGGGCGGCGAGACCACCGACAAGGCCATCGCCTCGATCTTCGCGAATCTGCTGACACACCCGGACCAGCTCGCCGCCGTACGGGAGGACCGGAGCCTGATAGACCGGGCGTTCGCCGAGACCCTGCGGTTCACCCCGCCGGTGCACATGATCATGCGGCAGACCGCCGAGGAGGTCACGCTGAGCGGCGGCACCATACCCGCCGGCGCCACCGTCACCTGCCTGATAGGCGCCGCCAACCGGGACGGTGACCGCTTCGCCGAGCCGGACACCTTCAACCTCTTCCGGGACGACCTGACGACGACCACCGCGTTCTCCGCCGCCGCGGACCACCTGGCGTTCGCGCTCGGGCGGCACTTCTGCGTGGGCGCGCTGCTCGCCAAGGCCGAAGTACGGATCGGAGTGGGCCAACTGCTCGACGCCATGCCCGATCTACGGCTGGCGGACGGGTTCGACCCGGTCGAGCAGGGGGTGTTCACCCGCGGCCCGCGGTCACTGCCCGTGGCGTTCACACCGGTCGTGAGCTGACAGGTCCGGGTCCGCGCGAACGCAGATCGCCGTACGGGGTCGGAAGAGCCCGTACGGCGATCGAGGACGGCACCAGCGGCTCACCGCACCACCGGGGTGAACTCCACCGGGAGCGCCGTCAGGCCCCGCATCCAGATCGAGGGCCGCCACGTCAACTCGCCCGGCTCCACGGCCAGTACGACGTCCGGCAGCCGCTCCAGCAGCGTCTCCACCGCCGTACGGGCGATCACGTCGGCCAGCAGCGGCGCCGGATACGGACACCGGTGCTCGCCGTTGCTGAACGACAGATGCGCCGAGTTCTCCGCCCCGATATGCCCCTCGGGCCAGATCTGCGGATCGGTGTTGGCCGCGGCCAACCCCAGGACCAGGCAGTCGCCGGCCCTGATGTGCCGCCCGCCCAGCTGTGTGTCGCGCACCGCCCACCGGCCGATGAAGTTCTGCGTCGGAGTGTCCAGCCACAGCACCTCGTTGAGCGCCTGCCCGACACTCAGCCGCCCGCCCGACACATTGAGCGCGAACCGGTCGTCGGTCAGCAGCAGACGCAGCGTGTTGCAGATCCAGTTGGCCGTCGGCTGCTGCGCCGCCGCGATGACGGAGATCAGGTCCTGGACGATCTCCTCGTCCGCCAGCCCCGCCGGATGACCGATCATCCGAGAGGTGACGTCGGAGCCGGGCCGGGCCCGCTTGTCCTTCACCAACTGCTGGATGCGCTCCTGCACCCGCAGATACGCCGACACCGGGTCGTCGCCCTCGCCCGCGTCCAGCGACACGCGCAGATCGTGTACGAGCTCCTCGGTGTCGGCGCCACCGGCCGGCATGCCGCACATCTGGACGGCGGCCCGCATCGGCAGCGCGTGGGCGTACGAGGCCATCAACTCGGCGTTCCCCGCGCCCGCGAACACGTCGATCAGCTGCTCGGCGATCTGATGGCAGTCATGGGCCAGTTCGAACTGGTCGACCGCCTCCAGCGCCTGGGTGATGACACCGGCCCGCCGCTGATGCTCGGCGCCCTCGGCGAACAGCACGGACGGCTGATAGCCGACGTACGGCAGCAGCGGCCAGTCGGTGGGGATCGCCGCCCACTGGTTCCAGCGGCGCGAGTCCCTGGCGAACAGCTCGTCGTGGCTGGTGACATAGCCCACCTCGGAGTAGCCGAGGACCAGCCACGCGGGGATACCGCCGTCCAGCAGGACAGGGGCGACGGTGCCGTGCTCACGGCGCAGGCTGCGGTAGAGCTGCGACGGCGTCTGCTGGAACTCCAGACCGCTCAGCGGCACCGAGTCCGGGTGCGCGGCGGGGCAGCCGGGCGGCGGCTGCGCCCCGGGGAGCGCGCGCGGCGCGTCGAGGGCTTCGGGGAAGGGTGCTTCGGGGTAGGGGGCGTGCGGATCGGTCATGGCGTCAACTCCCGTGCCATCGCCAGTTCGTACAGGTGGTCCACGAGGGCGATCAGGACGTTCTTGCCGGACGAGCGGACCCGCGCGTCGCAGTTGATCAGCGGGATGTGCTCGGGCAGCGACAGCGCCTGCCGGATCTCGTCGAGCGAGAACGCGGAGATGTCGTTGTCGAACCGGTTGACCGCCACCACGAACGGCGTCCTGTGATGCTCCAGCCGGTCGATGGCGTACCAGGACTCGCTCATCCGCCGGGTGTCCACCAGCACGACCGCGCCCAGCGTGCCGGAGAAGAGGCGGTCCCACAGGAACCAGAACCGCTCCTGGCCCGGCGCGCCGAACAGATAGAGCACCACCCGCTCGGTGAGGCTGATCCGGCCGAAGTCGAAGGCGACCGTCGTCGTGGTCTTCGTGGTGAGCCCGGCGGTCTCGTCGACACCCACGCCGGCCTGCGTCATCACCTCCTCGGTGTTGAGCGGACGGATCTCGCTCACCGACCGGACGAGGGTCGTCTTGCCGACCCCGAAGCCGCCCACGATCACGATCTTCAGTCCGGTCTCGGCGGCGTCGGTCAGCGGGGTGCGGGCGGGCAGCTCAGAGGTTGCGGAGTCCATGGAGCACCTCCTTCAAGAGGGCCGAGTCGGGCAGGGCGGAGACGGACCGCGCCACGCGCGGATGGCGGGCGGTGATCCGGCCCGTCGCCTGGAGGTCGCCGAGCAGGATCCGTACGACCGTCACGGGCAGCCTCAGCTCCGCCGAGATCTCCACGACCGCCGTCGGGTGGCGGCACAGTTCGAGGATCGCGCGGTGCTCCGACTGCGTCCCGGCGGTCGGCGCGCACTCGCTGACGATGAGCGTGACCAGGTCGAACGTGTCGTGGTCGGCGCGGCTGCGCCCACCGGTGACGGTGTACAGCCGGTCGGGACGACCGGTGTCGACAGGTCGGCGGGTCATGAGGAGGCGGCTTCGGGGGACACCGGGGTCCGGGGCTCGGCGCGCAGATGCTCGCCGATCTGGTCGACCAGTTCGGTCATCTGGTGGCCCACGACGCCCGGGTCGGCGCCGTCCTCGGCCACCACCGCGAGATGCGCGCCGTCGCCGGCCTCCACGATGAAGAGCAGGCCGCCGTGGAACTCCGTCATCGAGTGGCGTACACCGCCGGTGCCGTTGCCGAACTCGACGGACGCGCCCTGCGCGAGCGCCTGGATGCCGGAGCAGATCGCCGCCAGCTGGTCGGCCTGGTCGAGCGTCAGATGCCGGCTCCAGCAGAGCTTGAGTCCGTCGCGGGACAGCACCAGGGCGTGCCGGGTGCCGGGGGTGCGCTCCAGCAGGCTCTCGAGGAGCCAGGTCAGGCTGTTGTCGGTCGTTGGCATGGAATGCATGGGTTGCGTGGGGCGGGATCAGCCGGGGGAAGCCGATCACCGGCCCGTGCCTCCAATCTCACGGTTCTCGCGTTGCTCACGTTCGCTGACGGGGGGTGGGCGCCGGCCGGGCCGGTGCTTCCTGTGGTTCCGGCGCCGTACGGGGAACGAGAAGCGCCTCAGGAGGTGTCGCCGGACTTCGGCTCGGGCCCCTCGGGGCTGCCGTCCATGGGAAGCCGGGCGCGGTGGAAGGCGCCGAACTGTGTTCCGGCGTCGCGGCCGGGCGGAACGGCCCTGGGCGCCGCGCCGTTGCGCGGGCGGTCCGCCTCGTCCGTGGGCGCCCTGTCGCGGTCCGCCGCCGCCATGGTGCGTCCCGGCGGCCGTACGGGCAGCCCGCCCGGCGTCGCCACCCGGGGGCCGTCGCCCGGCGCGGCGGGCGACGGCAGCATCGCGGGCGGCGGCACCGACGGGGGTGTGAGCGACGGGCGTGTGACGGCCGGTTCGGTGACCGTGTCGGCCGGTACGGGCGCGGCGTGCCGCCCCGACAGCTGGGGCGCGGCGGTTCGCTGCTGCGCGAGGAGCTGCGGCGGGAAGAGGACGACGACGCCGGTGCCGCCGCGCGAGGAGGGACGGAAGTTGACGCTCAGGTGGTACTTGGCGGCCAGCCGTCCGACGACCGCCAGACCGAGCCGGGTGCCCTGGAGGGACGCCAGGTCGTTCGCGCGCCCCGACACCGACTCCTCGGCGCGCCGCATGGCCGCGTCGGCCATCTTGAGGCCGCTGTCCTCGATGGTCACCACGATGCCCGCGGAGCGTTCCTCGACGTAGACGTGCACCTCGTCGATCGGCGGGCTGAAGTTCGCGGCGTTGTCCATCAGTTCGGCCAGCAGGTGCATGACGCCCTCGGCGGCGAATCCGGCGACGGCCGCGGTGCTGGAGCAGTGCAGCCGTACGCGCTGATACGCCGCGATCCGGCCGACGGCGCCGCGCAGGATGCTCTCCATGGCGATCGGCTTGTTCCAGGCGCGGCTCGCCCGGCCGCCCATCAGCAGCGCCAGCCGGTCGGTCATCAGACCGAGTTGCGAGGTGTTGTGGTCGAGCCTCAGGAGATCGCCGAAGACCTCCTCGCCGTGACGTTCCTGCATCTCCCGGAGATCGGCGAGCATGCTCACGGCCTTGGCCTGGACCCGGCTCAGGGCCTTGGCGCTGGCCGCCTGGGCGGCCGAGCCGCGCCGCTCGCTGATGGCGAAGTCCCGTACGACGGCGTCGGTCAGGACCCGGAGCCGGGGATCGGACGGACGCTTCAGATCGGCCAGTACGGTGTCGGCGCCCCGGCCCTCGCGGAGCCCGCCGAGCGCGGTGGGCAGCGTCACCGTCGACAGGAGGTCCAGATCGTCGGCGATCTGGCCGAGCCTGGTGACCGCCGTGCCGTGGTCGGCGACCGCGGTGGCGGCACGGCGTTCGCCGAGCGCCACCTCGTCGGTGAACGTCTTGAGTACGCGCTGGAGTTGGGGGTCCGTCGGCGGGGGAGTGGCGGCGAGCGTCTCCTCGGCGCTCGCGCCGTCGCGCAGGCGTTTGACCACGGTGGGGAGCGTGACGTTCACCAGATGGGCCGACTCCGCGCCGCTTCTGGCCAGTTGGGTGTGGAGCGACTGGATCTCGCCGCCGGCCGCCACCGAGCCGCGGCGGTGCCGCCGCAGCATCAGCGCGGCTCCGCCGACGACGGAGGCGAGGATCACCCAGGCGACGGCGAGCGACGTCACCAGCCAACCGCGCGCGGCCGCGGGGGCGGTGGCGGCCGCCGCGCCGGCCGCCGCTCCCGCCACGAGCAGCAGGGCGGGCGGCCCGGCGAGCGACAGGGGGCGCGTTTTGAGTACGCGGTGGGGGCTCGGTGCGACAGGCACTGACATTCCGCGGTCCCTCGGTATTCGAGTGCGGGGGGAAACAGACCGGCCGACCGGCGCGCGTCGGCCGTGGTGGGAGGCGCCGGTCACCGACTGGAACGGTGATTCTCCGGGCCGTGTGTGGCGTTGCCTGGTGCGGCGTTGCCGTGTGTTGCTTTGCCGTGTGTGGCGTTCACGCTACGCACGCGCCGCGCTTCGGCGGGGCCGCTACGGACCAGTGCCCACCAACGAGGGAGTTGACCGTGAACTCGCCCACGCGGAGGCCGGAGTCGTGGTACGGGAGTGTCGGAGGAGGAGTGGCGGCAGGGGCGCTTTCCGGCGGTGCGCCGCGCCGTGGGGTGAACGTCACAGCACGGGGCACCGACCCGCCCCGGCCCCGCCGATACCGTGGACGGGTGCCCAAGAGCAGAAGCACGTTCGCCGCACTGACCGCCTGGCGCCGCCGCCTTGTCTCGCGGGCCGTCCAGGGCGGCTGGAGGTGGGTCCAGGAGGCGGGCGCGGTGAGCGCCGAGCATCCGGGTCGGCTGCGGTTCGGCCGGATCGGCACCGGGACCCGCCTCGCCTTCCCGCAGGGCACCGTCTTCGGCGAGCCGTGGATCGAGCTGGGCGAGCACTGCGTCATCGGTGAACACGTCACGCTGACCGCCGGGATGATGCCCGGTCTCGACCTGGGCGCGGAGCCGATCCTGCGGCTCGGCGACGGCGTCGTCCTCGGCCGGGGCAGCCATGTCATCGCCGACACGGCGGTGACCATCGGCTCGAACACCTACTGCGGGCCGTACGTCTACATCACGTCGACGAACCACAGTTACGACGATCCGCAGGTCCCCGTCGGCAAGCAGTGGCCCCGCACCGAACCGGTCACCGTGGGGCCGGGCTGCTGGCTGGGCACCGGCGCGGTGATCCTTCCCGGGGCACGGCTGGGGCGCAACGTGGTGGTCGCGGCGGGAGCCGTCGTACGCGGCGAGGTGCCCGACCACGCGGTGGTGGCGGGGGCGCCGGCGCGGGTCGTACGGAGCTGGGACCCGGAGCGGGGCTGGCAGCCGCCGTTGCGTACGCCCGCGCCCGTACCGATCCCGGAGGGTGTCACCCCGGAGCAACTGCTGGCGCTCGCCGAGCTGGATCCGGACCGGTCGTAGCCTCCCGGCGGCCTCCGGAGGGCGTACGGGTCGGTCAGCCCGCGGCCAGCAGGACCGTGCCGATCAGCGCGAGCCCGGCGCCCGCCGCCTGGACGGCGCGCAGCCTCTCCTTGAGGAGGCCGCGCGCGGCCACCGCCGTGATCACGGGATACAGCGACGCCAGGACGGCGGCGACCGTGACGGGGCCGTTCTGCGCGGCGACCGAGTACGTCCCGTTGGCGGCGACGTCGGCGAGGCCGACGAACGCCAGCGCGGGCAGGGCGGCGCGGATCACCGGGATCCCGCCGTCCTCGGGCAGGGCGGGCGCGCCCCGCCTCACCGACACGTACAGCGCGGCTCCGCCGACGCCGACGTTGGTGACGCGCTGTACGAAGAGAGCCAGGAACAGGCCCGTGATCGACGTCGACGCCTCGGAGATCAGCGCCATGACCGCGCCGAAGCCGAACGCGGCGACCAGCGTCAGCGCGACCGCCTGCCGCCGGACCGGCGCCCCGCGCAGCTCGGGCCCGCCCGCCAGCACGATGCCCGCGACGGCCACGGCGATCCCGGCGAACTGGAGCAGTCCGGGCCGCTCGCCGACGACGAGGCCGACGCCCACCGGGACGACCACGCCGATCGAGGCGAGCGGCGACACGACGCCCATCGGGCCGAGCGCGAGCGCCTTGTAGAAGGAGAGCATGGCGACGGGGCCGACGACTCCGGCGGCGACCGCGTACCAGAGCAGCGGTCCCGCCTCGCTCCAGGCGCCGGTCGCGACGACGACACCGCCCAGGACGACGACGGCGATCGACTGCGACACCACGACTACCGTCAGGGCGGGGATGCGCCGGGTGAGCACCCCACCGCCGAAGTCGGCCAGACCCCAGAGCAGGCAGGTGGCCAGCGCGAACAGTGCGGTCATGGAGCGAACCTCGCCAGTACAGTGTGGTGGACGGTTGGTACACCACACCGTAGTGCAGTCCATTGAACTGTGTCATTGAATATATTGGACGGAATGTGTCGGACCTCGATCAGCTGACCCAGTCGCTCGCCCGCAATCTCAAACGGTGGCGCGGCGAGAGAGCCTTCACGCTCGACGCCCTGGCGGCCCGGTCGGGGGTGAGCCGGGGCATGATCATCCAGATCGAGCAGGCCCGCACCAACCCCAGCGTCGGCACGACGGTGAAGCTGGCCGACGCGCTCGGCATCAGCATCACCACACTCCTCGACTACGAGCAGGGCCCACAGGTCAGGGTCGTACCGGCCGACCAGGCCGTACGCATGTGGTCCACCGAGGCGGGCAGCAACACCGTCCTGCTGGTCGGGACCGAGTCACGCGGGCCGCTCGAACTGTGGTCCTGGAAGCTGATGCCGGGCGAACAGAGCGAATCCGACGCGCACCCGGAGGGTACGACCGAACTGCTGCACGTCACCGCGGGCGAACTGACCCTCGTCGTGGACGGCGCGTCGCATCAGGTGGCCGAGGGCGCGTCGGCCGTCTTCGAGGCGAACGTGCCGCACGCCTACCGCAACGACGGTGCGGTGACGGTCGAGATGACCATGGCGGTCTCCATCCCGCCCGCGCGCTGAGCCAGGGCCGCCTGTTAGCTTGACGCCCATGCGCGCCCCCATCGGAGACTTCGACAACGCCCGGCCCGCCCCCGACTGCCTCGACCTGCTCACGGAGCCGGTCGCCGCCGCCGTACGGGCCTGGCAGGGCGACGTGCCCGCCGACCAACTGCTCTACGTGGACACCGACCCGGAGATCGCGGACACCGCCGCCTTCGTGGAGCACCACGGCGCCGAACTGCTCGACCGGTCGGCCAACTGCGTCGTCGTGGCGGGCAAGCGCGGAGGCGAGTCCACGCTCGCCGCCTGTCTCGTCCTGTCCCGGACCCGCGTGGACGTCAACGGAGTCGTACGCAAGCAACTGGGCGCCCGCAAGGCCTCGTTCGCCCCCATGGACTCCGCGACCGGCGAGACCGGCATGGAGTACGGCGGCATCACACCGATCGGCCTCCCCGCGAGCTGGACACTCCTCGTGGACGCCGCCGTGGTGGACACCGAGTGGGTCCTGATCGGCAGCGGCCGCCGCCGGGGCAAACTGATCGTGCCCGGCAAGGCGTTCGCCGCGCTGCCGGGCGCTGTGGTCATCGACGGGCTGGGCGTCACCAACGGCTGAGCGGCGGCGACGCGGCGCACCCGCCTCGCAGAGAAGAGATCAGCCGAGCCGCGGGATCTCGATCGCCGGGCAGCGGTCCATCACCATGTCCAGACCGGCGGCGCGGGTGCGGGCGTACGCGGCGTCGTCGATCACCCCGAGCTGGAACCAGACCGCCTTCGCGCCGATCGCGACCGCCTCGTCGGCCACCGGCCCCGCCAGCTCGCTGTTGACGAACACGTCCACCACATCGACCGGGAACGGGATCTCGGCCAGCGACGTGTACCCCTGCTCGCCGTGCACCGTCTCCGCCTTCGGATGTACCGGCACCACCCGCTTGCCGAAGCGCTGGAGCACGGCCGCCACGCCGTACGCAGCCCGTGACGTGTTGCCGGACAGGCCCACGACCGCCCACGTGTCGCCCGTGGAGGTCAGGATCGTGCGGATCGTCTCGTCGTCCGCGTGTGTGTCGTCTCCATACATGCCCGGACAACGGACGGTGCGGCCCGGCAATTCCCGAGGGGTCGCCATACCGACCGGTACCTGGAGAGCCTAGGGTGGCGCGATGCATGAGCAGTACCGCACCGTCGCCCGCCAGGGCATCCACGAGACCGAGGTCAACCGATCGCGTTTCCTCTGCGCGCTCGCGCCCGCCGCCACCGAACAGGAGGCGCAGGACTTCGTCGCGGCCGTACGACGGGAACATCCCACGGCCACGCACAACTGCTTCGCCTACGTGATCGGCGCCAACGCCTCCGTACAGAAGGCGAGCGACGACGGAGAGCCGGGCGGCACGGCCGGCGCGCCCATGCTGCAGATGCTGATGCGCCGGGACGTGCGCTACGTCGTCGCCGTCGTCACGCGCTACTACGGAGGCGTCAAGCTCGGCGCCGGAGGACTGATCCGCGCGTACGGAGGCGCGGTGGGCGAAGCTCTCGACGCGCTCGGCACCGTCACCCGCAGGCGCTACCGGCTGGCCACGATCATCGTCGACCACCAGCGGGCCGGAAAGCTGGAGAACGAACTGCGGGCCACCGGCCGCTCCGTACGCGACGTGCGGTACGCGGAGATAGTGACCATCGGGATCGGACTGCCGGACGCCGACGTCGACGCCTTCCGCGCCTGGCTCGCCGACACCACGGCCGGAACGGCCGTACTGGCGCTGGGCGGTGAGGCGTACGGCGACCTCTGATGTCTGAAGCCACCCGTGATGTCCGACCCCACCGTTACTCTCAAGGATCATGAGATTCCTGCACACGTCGGACTGGCACCTGGGACGGTCCTTCCACCGGGTCAGCCTTCTCGACGCACAGGCGGCCTTCCTCGACCACCTCGTGGCGACCGCGCTGGCGCACGAGGTGGACGCGGTCCTCGTGGCGGGCGACGTGTACGACCGGGCGGTGCCGCCGCTCTCCGCCGTCGAGCTGTTCGACCGGGCGCTGCACCGGCTCGCCGAGGCGCGCGTGCCGACCGTGATGATCTCCGGGAACCATGACTCGGCCCGCCGACTGGGTGTCGGCGCCGGGCTCATCGACCACGCGGGCATCCACCTGCGCACCGACCCGGCCCGCTGCGCCACCCCCGTCGTGCTCTCCGACGCCCACGGCGACGTGGCCTTCTACGGCCTGCCGTATCTCGAACCGGCCCTGGTCCGCGAGGAGTTCAAAGCGGCGAAGGCCGGCCACGAGGCGGTGCTCGTCGCCGCGCTCGACCGCGTACGGGCCGACCTCGCCGAACGTCCCGCGGGCACCCGCTCCGTCGTCCTCGCGCACGCCTTCGTGGCCGGCGGCGCCGCCAGCGACAGCGAGCGCGACATCACCGTCGGCGGCGTGTCCGCCGTGCCCACCGGCACGTTCGACGGCGTCGACTACGTGGCCCTCGGCCATCTGCACGGCTCACAGGCCCTCACCGAGCGCGTCCGCTACTCCGGTTCCCCCCTCGCGTACTCCTTCTCCGAGAGCGACCACCGCAAGACGATGTGGCTGGTGGACCTCGGCCCCGGCGGCGAGATCGCCGCGGAGCGGATCGACTGCCCGGTGCCCCGCCCGCTGGCCCGCGTCCGCGGCGCCCTCGCGGACCTCCTCGACGACCCGGCGCTCACCCGCCACGAACACGCCTGGATCGAGGCGACACTCACCGACCCCGTACGTCCCGCCGAACCCATGGCACGCCTCGCCGAACGCTTCCCGCACACACTCAGCCTCGTCTTCGACCCCGACCGGGGCGACGAGGACCTGGTCGCGTCCTACGCACAGCGCCTCGAAGGCCGCAGCGACCAGGAGATCGCCGAGGACTTCGTGGTCCACGTGCGCGGCGGCGCCGGGCCCGACGACCGGGAACGGACCGTGCTGCGCGGCGCCTTCGACCACGTACGGGTCGACACCGCCGTACGAGAGGTGACCGGATGAGACTCCACCGGCTGACCATCACCGCCTTCGGCCCCTTCGCCGACACCCAGGAGGTCGACTTCGACGCGCTATGCGCCGCCGGGATCTTCCTGCTGCACGGCGCGACCGGCGCCGGCAAGACCTCCGTGCTCGACGCCGTCTGCTACGCGCTGTACGACGCCGTGCCCGGAGCGCGCCAGATCAAGGGCGGCGCCACCAAGGACGCCTCCCTGCGCAGCGACCACGCCCCGGCCGGCACCTACACGGAGGTCCTGCTCGAACTGACCGTCGCCGGGCGGCGGTTGGAGATCACCCGCCGCCCCGCGCAGACCCGCCCCAAGAAGCGCGGCACCGGCGTCACGACCGAGAAGGCACAGAGCTGGCTGCGGGAGTACGACGCCACGGGCGCCGGCTGGAGCGCGCTGAGCCGGTCCCACCAGGAGATCGGCGAGGAGATCGGCCAACTGCTCGGTATGAGCCGTGAGCAGTTCTGCCAGGTCGTCCTCCTGCCGCAGGGCGACTTCGCGCGCTTCCTGCGCGCCGACGCCGAGGCGCGCGGCAGGCTGCTCGGCCGGCTCTTCGACACCCGCCGGTTCGCCGCCGTCGAGGACCGCCTCGCCGAGCTGCGCCGGGGCGCCGAACAGCAGGTACGGGCCGGGGACGAGCGGTTGCTCGGCGTCGCGCAGCGCATCGCCCAGGCGGCGGGCGCGGGCATCGAACAGCCGCTGCCCGCACGGCAGCCCGGCGATCCGGGCCTGGCCCCCGCCGTCCTGGAGTGGGCGGCCGTCGCCCGCGCCACGGCGCACGAGCGCCGGGACATCGCCGGGTCGGCCCTGGCGGGCGCCGAGAGCCGGCAGGCGACGGCGCGCAGACTGCTCGACGCCGAACGCGAACTGGCCAGGCTCCAGGAGAGGTTCGCCGACGGACAGCGACGGGCCGGGGCGCTCGAAGCCCGCCGTCCTCAGTACGAGGCGGCGCGCGCCACACTGGAGCGGGCCCGCAAGGCCGACCGGGTCGCCCCCGCACTCGCCCTGCGCGAGGACGCCGAGCGCGCGCACCGTACGGCCGCCGCCGACCGTGACCGGGCACGCGCCCGGCTCCCCGCCGAACTCACCGACAGCGGCGCCGACCATCTCTCCGCGCTGGAGCGGAAGATGATCGAGGAGCTGGGCCGGGTCGACGCCGCCCGGGGCGCCGAGCGCCGCAGCGCGGAGATCAGCCGCGAACGGGCCGAACTGGACCGCCAGGCGCGCGCCGATGAAGACCTTCTGGTGGACGCCGCGGGCTGGCTCGCCGACTGGGACTCCGCCCGCCGACAGCACCAGGAACGCATCGAGACGGCCCAGGAGGCGGCGACCCGCGCCGAACAGCTCGCGGGACAGCTCGAACCGGCACGCGGCCAACTCGGCGCCGCCCGCGCGCGCGACACGCTCGAAGCGCGGGCAGCGACGTCCGAGCGGCTCCTGAACAGCGCCCGCGAGCGCGCCAACGACGCCAAGGAGACCTGGCTCGACCTGCGCGAGCGACGGCTGCGCGGCATCGCCGCCGAACTCGCCGCCCGGCTCGTCGCGGGCGAACCGTGCGCGGTCTGCGGCTCGGCCGACCACCCCGAGCCCGCGCGCGCCGGAGCCGGCCAGGTCGACCAGGCGTCGGAGGACGCCGCGTTCGCCGCCTCCCGCAGAGCCGAGACGGCCGTGACGGAGGCCGAGCGCGACCACGCCTCGGTACGCGAGGAGTACGCGGCGACCCGGTCGGCGGCCGGCGGATCGACCGTCGCCGAACTGGTCGCACTCACCGAGCGCCTGGGCCGCGAGCACACGGAGGCACACCGCCTCGCCGCCGGTACGCACGCGGCCCGCGAGGCGCTGGCCCGCGCCGAACGGGAACGCGAGGACCGGCTCACCGCGCGGCGGTCGGCCGAGAACCGCGTCGCGGCCCGCACCTCACGGCGCGAAGCGCTCGACCACGAGCAGACCGGCCTCGAATCGGAACTGGTCCGCGCCCGGGGCGACGCCGACAGCGTCGCCGCGCACGCCGAACTGCTGGCGAACAGGGCACGGCTGCTCGCCGAGGCGGCCGACACCGTACGGGACTTCGACACCACGGCCCAGCGCCTCAAGGAGAGCGACGACCGGCTCGCGGACGCCGCGTTCCGGGCCGGGTTCGACACCCCGCGCGCGGCGGCGGCAGCGCTGCTGTCCGGCGCGGAGCAACGCGGTCTGACCCACCGGATGGACGACTGGCAGGCCGAGGCCGCCACCGTCGCCGACCGGCTCGCCGAGTCCGACGCGCGCGACGCCGCCGAGCAGCCGCCCGCGCGGCTCGACACGGCGCTGCTGTCCTACGAGGCGGCCGAGTCGGCCCTGCGCGCCGCGTCCGCCGCGCTCGCGGGCGCCCGCGAGCGCGGCACGGAGCTGGCCAGGCTCTCCCGGCAGGCCGAGGAGGAGGTACGGCGCCTCGGCCCCCTCCGTACGGAGTACGAGCGCGTCGCCCGCCTCGCCGCGCTCACCGCCGGCACGTCCAACGACAACGACCGCAAGATGCGCCTTGAGTCGTACGTCCTGGCGGCCCGCCTCGAACAGGTCGCCGCCGCGGCCACCGCACGGCTGCTGCGCATGTCCTCGGGCCGCTACACCCTGGTCCACTCCGACGCGAGGAGCGGCGGCGGGAAGCGGTCCGGACTCGGACTGCACGTGGTCGACTCCTGGACGGGCAGCGAGCGGGACACGGCGACCCTCTCCGGAGGCGAGACGTTCTTCGTCTCCCTCGCCCTCGCGCTGGGCCTCGCCGACGTCGTCACCGACGAGGCGGGCGGCGCGCGCCTGGACACCCTCTTCATCGACGAGGGCTTCGGCAGCCTGGACGACCAGACGCTGGACGAGGTCCTGGACGTGCTGGACTCGCTGCGCGAACGCGACCGCAGCGTCGGCATAGTCAGCCATGTCGCCGACCTCCGCCGCCGGATCCCGACCCAGCTGGAGGTGACGAAGTCCCGCCGCGGCTCGACGGTCAGACTCCGTACGGGGGGCGCCGACGGGTGAGCGTGGCGGTCGGTGAACGGGTCGGTCGGCGAGCGGGACGGTCGGCGGCGCCGCGCGGCAATCCGCATGACAACGTCCGGGCGGCCGACCATCATTGCTGCCCATGCCCCGACTTCCCCAGCCCGACGCCGAATCCCTGCGCCGCGAGCACATGCCCCTGCGCGGCCGCACCGCCCTCGTCACCGGTGCCAGCCGGCGCGGCGGCATCGGGTACGCCGTCGCCCGGCGGCTCGCCGCGTACGGCGCGAGCGTCTACCTCCACCACCATGTGCCGCACGACAGGACCCAGCCCTGGGGAGCCGACCCCGACGGTCCCGACGCCGTCGCAGCCGGGGTGCGCGAAGCCCTCGGGTATCCGGGGGCCACGGTCGCACACGGGCCCGGTGACCTGTCCGACCCCGAGGGTCCCGCGAAGGTCTTCGGGGCGGCCCGTGAAGCGCTCGGCGGTGTGGTCGACATCCTGGTGGCCAACCACGCCCGCAGCGGCGCGGACGGCACCCTCCGGGAGATCGACGCGGAGATGCTCGACACACACTGGGCGACCAACACCCGCTCCGTGATCCTGCTGATCCAGGAGTACGCCAAGGCGCGCACCGCCCATCCGGTCCGTATCCGGCACGGCAGCCGCATCGTGATGATGACCTCCGGCCAGGACCTCCGGGGCGGTATGCCCGAGGAGATCGCCTACAGCCTGTCCAAGGGAGCGCTCGCCTCGGCGACCCAGACCCTGGCCGCCTCGCTGGGCCACGCCGGGATCACGGTCAACACCGTCAACCCCGGCCCCGTGGACACGGATTACCTCACCGGCGAGGCGTACGACAGGATCGCCGGGATGTTCCCGGCCGGACGGTGGGGGATGCCGGACGACCCGGCACGGCTGATCGCCTGGCTCGCCACGGACGAGGCCGCGTGGATCACTGGCCAGGTCATCAACTCGGAGGGCGGCTTCCTGCTGAGCGGCGAGCACTTCACGCCCGTCCCGGGCGGCCCCTGGCCCCGGGAGCGGCCCGCCGACGTACGGCCGGGAGCGGGCCGGCCCTAGGGCGTGTCTTTCGGATCTTGCCGGGCTCGCGGTCCCTGGTGCCGCGCCTCTCCCCCGTAGCCCCCGAGGGGGCACGGGAGGTGCCCCCTCCGTTGTCGTGGGGGGGCCGGGTGCCGCCCACCCCCCCCCACCCACCGCACCAAAACACC
>NZ_JBHUUW010000108.1:0-17215 GCF_042670825.1 Streptomyces sp. NPDC057137
CGGCGTGGTGCGGGACTTCCCGTGGGCGCGCAGGGACGGGGTGGACGGGGGGGGGGGGGGGGCGGGTGTTTACGGGGTACGACCCACAGCGCGGGGGGGGCCCGGCACACCACTGGTGTCCGGGCCCCGCCCCGTCGACGTGTCCAGGGCAGGATCCGGCGGCGGGCCGCGGTGTCGGTGCCGTCTGGTAAGAATTTGGCTGTGAGCAGCGACGACGAGCAGGCCGAGGAGTCCGCCGGGGGCGGTGGGCCGGAGCAGCTCGCGTTCATTCGGGAGACCGTGCGGGCCGCCAAGGTGCCGCGGGCCAAGCCGCGGACGTGGCGGGGGGCGCCGTTGGCGGCGGAGTTGCCCGTCGCGCGGGTCGTCGTGAACAAAGGGGTGCTGCATCTCGACCAGTTCTTCGACTACGCCGTGCCCGAGGAGCTGGACGAGGCCGCGCAGCCGGGAGTGCGGGTGCGGGTGCGGTTCGGGGCCGGGGCGCATCAGGTGCGGGGTGGGCGGCGGGAGGGCGGGCGGCTGATCGACGGGTTCGTCGTCGAGCGGCGGGCCGAGTCCGACTACGCGGGGCCGCTCGCCGCGCTGGCCGGTGTGGTGTCGCCCGAGCCGGTGCTCGGCGCCGAGCTGCTGGGGCTCGCGCGGGCCGTCGCCGACCGTTACGCGGGCAGCCTCGCCGACGTACTGCAACTGGCGGTGCCACCGAGGAACGCGCGCGCGGAGGCCAAGCCGTCGCCCGAACCGCTGCCCGCGCCGGACAGGCCGGAGACCGGCACCTGGGAGCGGTACGCGAAGGGCCCGGCCTTCCTGGACGCGCTCGCCGACGGCGGCGCCCCACGGGCCGTGTGGACCGCGCTGCCCGGACCGCACTGGGCCGACGAACTGGCGCGGGCCGTCGCGGCGACGCTCGCCTCCGACCGGGGGGCGCTCGTTGTCGTGCCCGACGGCCGGGTGGCGGCGCGCGTCGACACCGCGCTCACGGCCCTGCTCGGCGAGGGACACCACGCGCTGCTCACCGCCGAGACGGGGCCGCAGAAGCGGTACGGCCAGTGGCTCGCCGTCCGGCGCGGCGCGGTGCGGGCCGTCGTGGGGACCCGTGCGGCCATGTTCGCTCCCGTACGGGACCTCGGGCTCGTCGCCATCTGGGACGACGGCGACTCCAGCCACAGCGAACAGCACGCGCCGCTGCCGCACGCCCGCGAGGTCCTGCTGCTGCGCGCCGCGCACGACAAGTGCGCCTTCCTGCTGGGCAGTACGGGCTGCACCGTGGAAGCGGCCCAACTGGTCGAGACGGGCTGGGCGTTGCCCATGACGGCCGACCGGGAGCGGTTCCGTACGGCCGCGCCCCTGGTGCGGACCGTCGGGGACGGCGAACTGGCGCGTGACGAGGCCGCGCGCGCGGCCCGGCTGCCGAGCCTCGCCTGGCAGGCCGTCAGGGACGGACTCAAGACCGGCCCGGTCCTCGTGCAGGTGCCCCGGCGCGGCTATGTGCCCCGGCTCGGTTGCGAGCGCTGCCGTACGCCCGCCCGCTGTCGGCACTGCGCGGGACCCCTGGAGGCGCCCGAGCAGCGGGAGTTGCACTGCGCGTGGTGCGGGCGCGGTGAGCCCGCCTGGCGCTGTACGGAGTGCGGCGGTACGCGGCTGCGCGCCAGCGTCGTAGGGGCGCGGCGTACGGCGGAGGAGCTGGGCCGGGCCTTCCCCGCGGTCCCGGTGCGTACGTCGGGCCGCGACCACATCCTCGACACGGTGCCCGGCCGCCCCGCACTGGTGGTGAGCACACCCGGCGCCGAGCCCGTCGCCGAAGGCGGCTACGCGGCGGCGCTGCTCCTCGACGGCTGGGCGATGCTCGGCCGGCCGGACCTGAGGGCGGGGGAGGAGGCGCTACGGCGCTGGCTGCACGCCGCCTCGCTGGTCCGGGGGCAGGCCGACGGCGGCACGGTCGTGGTCGTGGCCGAGCCGACGCTCCGGCCCGTACAGGCGCTCGTACGGTGGGACCCCGTGGGCCACGCCCAGCGCGAGCTGGCCGAGCGGGCGGAGCTGGGCTTTCCGCCGGTGTCCCGGATGGCGGCGGTGACCGGCCGGCCCGACGCGGTGGCCGCGTTCCTGACCGCCGCCGAACTGCCGCCCGACGCCGAGGTCCTGGGACCCGTACCGCTGCCGGTCACCGACCCGGCCCGGCCCCGCAGGACCGGCGACCCGCCGCCGGGCGAGGTGTGGGAGCGCGCGCTGCTGCGGGTGCCGCCGGGAAGCGGCGCGGCGCTGGCGGCGGCCCTGAAGGCGGCGCAGGCCAACCGGCTGGCACGGGGCGGCGGCGACCCGGTACGGATCCGGATCGATCCGCCCGACATCGGCTGACGGGCCGCGTGATCCGCTCCCGGGCACGGGGCGCCGGAACCGCCGCCGACACGGCGGGTCCGGCTCGTCGGGGGCGGTCAGCCGTTGCGTGGGCCCGGGAACGCCCCCGGGCGCGCCTCCTCGCGGAGCGGCTGCGCCGCCACCGTCGGCTGCGGTGGCATCGACCGGGCCGCCGGCACGGCTGGGACGACGCCCTGCGCCGGGAGCGGGGGACGGGGCTGCGTGGTGTCCTGCGGGCGGTCCTCCTCGGCGGCGGCCGCCTGCTGGGCCGCCCGCCGCGTACCGTAACGGCGGTGCACCGCCTGCTTGGTGACACCGAGCGCCGAGCCGACCGCGTCCCACGAGAAGCCCAGCGAGCGATCGAAGTCCACGGCCGCCGTCACCAGGCTCTCGACACTGTCCCGCAGCTCCTGCGCGAGACGGACGGTCGGGGCTGGCGCCCGGCCGTAGACGACGAAGCCCGTCGAGGGGCCTGAACGGCGCGGGCGGTAGACGTTGCCCAACTGGGCTGTGAGAGTGCGCAGTGCGTCCACCTGCCGGCGGACGCGCTCGATGTCCCGCACCAACAGGTGCAGATTTGCCCGGGCTTGTGCGTCGTGGGTTGCGTGGTCGGCCATGAACAAGCCTCTCGAACCGGCGTTGAAACGGATCGGGCCGCACCGGGCGGCCCGTTTGTGGTCAATCTCCCTTGACAACGCGCCACCCGCCGTTGTGGTCACGCTGCGGGGGCGTATGCGCATATGCGCGGGGCGCGCGGGCTCCCGTACGCCCCCCGCCCGCCAGGTCCGCCGGACCCGGGCCGGGCCCATAGACTGGTGCGCTGTCCGTCCGCGACCGCGCCGGTACCCACCGCCCACCCGGCCCCGACAGGCTCTGAGCCGCACGAGAGAGCGAGGAAGTCCCGCAGTGAAGCTCGTCTTCGCAGGCACCCCCGAGGTCGCCGTACCCGCCCTGGACGCACTGATCGCCTCCGACCGGCACGAGGTCGCCGCCGTCGTCACCCGCCCCGACGCCCCCTCCGGCCGGGGACGCAGGCTCGTCGCCAGCCCCGTGGCGCAGCGCGCCGAAGAGGCGGGCATCGAGATCCTCCGGCCCGCCAGGCCGCGCGACGAGGCGTTCCTGACCCGGCTGCGGGAGATCGCGCCGGACTGCTGCCCCGTCGTCGCCTACGGCGCGCTCCTGCCCCGCGTCGCGCTCGACGTCCCGGCCCACGGCTGGGTGAATCTGCACTTCTCGCTGCTGCCCGCGTGGCGCGGCGCGGCCCCCGTGCAGCACGCGGTCATGGCCGGGGACGAGACGACCGGCGCCGCCACCTTCCTCATCGAGGAAGGGCTGGACTCCGGACCGGTGTACGGCGTGATCACCGAGGACGTACGGCCCACCGACACCAGCGGCGACCTGCTGACCCGGCTCGCCTTCGCCGGCGCCGGGCTGCTCGCCGCCACCATGGACGGCATCGAGGACGGCACGCTCAAGGCCGTACCGCAGCCCGCCGACGGCATCACGCTCGCCCCCAAGCTCACCGTCGAGGACGCGCGGGTCGACTGGACGGCGCCCGCGCTCCGCGTCGACCGTGTCGTACGCGGCTGCACCCCCGCGCCCGGCGCCTGGACCCTCTTCCGCGGCGAACGCCTCAAGCTGATCCAGCTCGCGCCGGCGACCGACCGCACCGACCTGGCCCCCGGGGAGGCCGCCGTCGGCAAGAACTCCGTGCACGTCGGCACCGGCTCGTACGCCGTCGAACTGCTCTGGGTCCAGCCGCAGGGCAAGAAGCCGATGAAGGCCGCCGACTGGGCGCGCGGCGTGCGGATCGCCCCCGGTGAGCGGCTCGGCGCGGCCGACGGGGCCGCCGACGTACGCTGAAGTGTTCGACCGTCCAGAAGCAGCATCCACGACCCTCACGCGTAGAACCTTTGCGGAGCACCTTTGAACGAGCAGGCCCGTCGCCGTCCCTCCAAGTCGACCTATCGCCGTCCCAAGAAGGATCCCGTGCGGATCCTCGCCTTCGAGGCACTGCGGGCCGTCGACGAGCGCGCCGCCTACGCCAACCTCGTCCTCCCTCCCCTCCTGAAGAAGGCCAGGGAGGCGGGCGACTTCGACACCCGCGACGCGGCGCTCGCGACCGAGCTGGTCTACGGCACGCTCCGCCGGCAGGGCACGTACGACGCGATCATCTCCGCCTGTATCGACCGGCCGCTGAAGCAGGTCGATCCGCCCGTGCTCGACGTACTCGCCCTCGGCGCGCACCAGTTGCTCGGCACCCGCATCCCCACCCACGCCGCCGTGTCGGCCAGCGTGGAACTGGCGCGCGTCGTGCTCGGCGACGGGCGCGCCAAGTTCGTCAACGCCGTCCTGCGGAAGATCTCCAAGGAAGACCTCGACACCTGGCTGGAGCGCGTCGCGCCGCCGTACGACGAGGACGCCGAGGACCACCTCGCCGTCGTCCACTCGCACCCCCGCTGGGTCGTCTCCGCGCTCTGGGACGCGCTCGGCGGCGGCAGGGCCGGCATCGAGGACCTGCTCGAAGCGGACAACGAACGCCCCGAGGTGACGCTCGTCGCGCGCCCCGGACGGATCTCCGCCGACGAACTGCTCGACTCGCTGGACGAGGACTCCGGGCTGGCTGGACGCTGGTCCCCGTACGCGGTCCGGCTCACCGAAGGCGGCGAACCAGGCGCCATCGACGCCGTACGCGAGGGCCGGGCCGGAGTCCAGGACGAGGGCAGCCAGCTCGTCGCCGTGGCGCTCGCCAACGCGCCGCTGGACGGGACCGACGCACGGTGGCTCGACGGCTGCGCGGGCCCCGGCGGCAAGGCCGCGCTGCTCGCCGCACTGGCCGCCGAGCGCGGCGCGTGGCTGCTCGCCTCCGAGAAGCAGCCGCACCGTGCCCGCCTCGTGGAGCGCGCGCTCACGGGCAACCCCGGCCCGTACCAGGTGATCACCGCCGACGGCACCCGCCCGCCGTGGCGCCCCGGCGTCTTCGACCGCGTCCTGGTCGACGTCCCGTGCACCGGCCTCGGCGCCCTGCGCCGCCGCCCGGAGGCCCGCTGGCGGCGGCGCCCCGAGGACCTGGAGGGCTTCGCGCCGCTCCAGCGGGGACTGCTGCGCGAGGCGCTGAAGGCCGTCCGCGTGGGCGGGGTCGTCGGCTACGCCACGTGCTCCCCGCACCTCGCCGAGACACGCACCGTCGTGGAGGACGTCCTGAAGGGCAAGGGCGGTCCCGCCGTCGAGGCCGAGTGGGTCGACGCCCGGCCGCTGATGCCCGGTGTCCCGGCGCTGGGGGACGGACCGGACGTTCAGCTGTGGCCGCACGTGCACGGCACGGACGCGATGTATCTGGCGCTGCTGCGGCGTACGGCCTGAGGCGGGGCCCCTCGGACGGCGAATGTCACCGACCGGGATGGCAGCTACCGGGATATCACCAGCCGGAATGTCACCAGCCGGGGTAGCGGCCCAGCCAGTGCGGGTCCCACTCCGGGATGTACTCGCTGCCGCCGGGTGAGTCGTCCAGTTCCAGCACCAGGTCGCGGGCCAGGGTGTCGAGGACCCACGCCAGTTCGTGACGGCTGACCAGGTCGACGGGCAGTGCCTGGATTCCGTGTACGGCGCCGAGCAGCGCGCCGGCCACGCAGGCGACGGAGGCACCGTCCGGTGCGTGCGCCGCGAACTCCGTCGCGGCACGGAAATCCGCGGGGCCGGGGAAGCAGGCCGCCGCGTAGAGGCCGCCGAGCAGCGCGGAGGGCGCCGTGGCGTCCGGCGCGAGCCGGGCGAGGCGGTCCGTGGTCGGCGGCTCGTCGACACCGTGCCGGAACGCCGCCGCGAGGCGGCTGTGCTCTTCGTCGGTGATGGGCCGCCCGTCCGACGGGAGGGCGGTGAGTCCGGCCTGCAGTGCTTCGCGGGCGGATCCGCCGGGTTCCGGAGCGGTGTACGTCAGGCAGTGGTGGACCAGCACGGCCGCGTGCGTGGTCGCGGATCGCGCTGCCGGATCGCCGTGCGTGAGAGCGGCGACGTCGGCGACCTGGGCGATGCCTCCGATCCCGGTGACCGCGATCGGCAGGGCCCGGGTCAGCGCGTGGGAGCCCCGGCTGGCGGTGGCCATCCGCTCCGGCCCCTCGCCGATCCGGGACAGGGCCGCCACCGTCGCCGGCGCGCTGCCGCGCCGTTCGGCCAGCGCGGGCACACCCGCGAGCCAGCCGTCCGGCCACGCCGCGTCGTCGCCGGACGGAGCCCAGCGGGCCCGCAGCTTCTCCACCGCGATGCCTTGCAGGAACGCCCACCGGGAGTAGGCGTGCAGGACGACCCCCGGCGCGTAACAGATTCCCTTGTGGTTTCCGCGCACCTGCGCGCGGATGACGCCCTCGGCCGTGAAGCAGGCCAGTTGGGTGCTGACACCGGCCCGCAGCGGACCACCCGCCGGCAGCCCGCCCCGGGCCACCCCCAGCGTGTCCCCGAGCGCCAGACCGAGCATCATCCCGCGCACCCGGGATGCCCTCTTCAGGTGCTCCCTCTGGTGCTCTTTTTCGTGGGGCAAGGCGCCGGGCCTCTCATCCTGCTGTCTTCTCGGGGACAGGTCTCCTTGGGAGGAGGGTGAGTTCGGAGCATGAGAGGTGCCCGTCACGCTCCCTGATCACCGTAACGTCGGCGATCACCATAACGTCGGCCTCGTGGCCCGCTGCCGCGGCCCCCGAACCGTCGGCATCACCGATTCAGTGGAGCCTGGATGCTGTAGACGTCGCCGACCCGCAGATTGTCCGGCGTGCTGTACTCGCCGTAGGTACCTATGACGGAGACGGCCACCCGGGAGTCGGGCTGCCAGAAGGTGCGGAAGTACGGGGCGTTCACCGGGATTTCAGGGATCTCCAGCAGGGGGACGCCGCGCCGTTCCAGCAGGCGTCGCAGCTTGGCGAACCGGAGCCTGGGGGTGAACCGCCCGTACCGGGCGCGGAGTTCGTCGTTGACGAGGGTGCGGTCCCGGTACGCGAGCCTGTGCACCTGCAAGGTGAAGTGGTGGCCCGACCACGGGTGGTCGGCGGAAGCGCGGTCCCAGAAGAACTCGGCGAGACCGTAGTCACGCCACATCGCGCCGGCGCCGAACGCGTTCTCGGCGAAGCTCGACCCCAGCACGGTGCTGACGCGGTCGGGCGAGTCCGTGGGGCGCGCGCCGAGCACGGTGCCGGTGGTGACGACGTCCAGGTAGAACGCCAGGGAGTACGGAGTCAACGGCCCGTCCTCGACGCGGTGTCGGCCCTGCTCGCCGTGCGTACCGACGAGGCGCGCACCAGCAGCCGTGCCGGGACGATCACGGGCGGTGGGGTGTGCCCCGGCCCTTCGATCAGCCCCACCAGCGCGGTGACGGCCGCCGCCATCGCGGCGTCCGGGACGAGCGACACCGTCGACACCGGCGGGGTCGTCGTCGCGTACGCCGGGTCCTCGCTGGCGCAGACGAGCAGCAGATCGGCCGGTACGGAGAGGCTGCGGCGCGCCGCGGCGGCGAGCGCGCGCCGGCCGCAGGGGTTGTAGATGCCGTAGAGCGCGTCGGGACGCCGCTCGCCGGACAGCAGCGGGTCCAGGGCTCTGCCCTCGTCGTCCCCGGGTGTCAGCGGGACGACGCACGGCTCGGTCCGGTGTTCGGCGCACCATTCCCGGTAGGCCGCCAGGCAGCTCAGGGTGTAATGCTCCCCGCCGGGGCCCGCCATGAGCGCGATCCGGCGCGCGCCCTGGGCGGCGAGGTGGTCGAGGACCGTACGGGTGGTGGCGTGGTGGTCGTTGTCCACCCAGGCCTCTCCCGGGCGTGGTTCGGCGGGACGGCCGTCGAAGGCGAGCGGGAGTCCGCGCTCCCGGAGGATCCGTACGACCGGGTCCCCGGCGGGGCTGTCCAGGAGCAGCACCCCGGCCAGGGCGACCGTCCGCCAGCTCGCCTCCTCGGGGGCGGCGGGCAGCGCGGTCAGCGCGTAACCGCGTGCGTGGGCCGCGACGGTGGCGGCGTTGATGGCCTGGGCGAAGTAGGGGACACCGGCGAAGTTCCACCGGTGCGTGCCGTAGGTGGTGACCGCGAGCCCGAGAATCCTGGGCGCGGGCCCTCCCGCGCCGCCGTAGCCCAGGGCCGCCGCGACGCTACGCACCCGGGCGCGGGTGGAGTCGGCGAGCCGCCCGGTGCCGTTCAGCGCGTTGGACACCGTGGCGGTGGACACCTCGGCGGCGCGGGCGACATCTGCGATTGTCACGGGGGACACGGGTGGCAGCCTACGGAATCCGTCGCCGACAGGGGAGTACTCGGACGATATCGGCAGTCGCGACCCGCTGGTGATTACGGAATTAATCACGGAACGTGCTCCCCAACCCGCAGCCGTACCCGTGCCGTACCCGCAGCCGTACCCGTGCCGTATCCGTAAGGCCCGCCCCTCGCACACCCTCGTCCCACCTGGAGCTGCCATGAGTCCCGACCTCTCCCGGCGCCGTCTGCTCGCCGCCGGTGCCGCGGGCGCCGCCGTCACCATCGCCGCACCGGCTGTCGCCACCGCCGCCACCCCCGCCTCGCGGGCGTCCGCGCGCAGGTCGCCCGCGCTGATCGTGCACAACGCCGCGGTGCTGACCGGCGCGAAGCACTCCTCCCGGTTCGCCCCTCGGCCCACGGCCGTCGCGGTCGGCCGGGACGGCAAGGTGATCGCGACCGGACCCTCCTCGCTGATACGCCGTCTCGCCGGGCGGGACACCGACGTCGTGGACGCGCGCGGCGGGACGGTGATGAGCGGCTTCATCGACGCGCACGCCCATCCGAGGGGCGCCGGGGCCAGGTCCCTCAGCCCCAGCCTCGGCAACGCCACCTACACGGTCGCCGAGTTCCAGGAGGCCTTGCGCGGCTTCCTCGCCGACAGCGCGGCCCAGGAGCCGGACGGCTGGCTCGTGGTGGAGGACTGGAACCCCGTGGGGCTGCCCTCGGGCACCGAGACGCACCACCGCGTCCTCGACGCGCTGCCCACCCGCCGCCCGATCGCCCTGTTCGGCAGCGACGGTCACAACCTCTGGGCCAACCAGCGGGCCCTGGACATCGCGAAGATCACCAGGTCCACACCCGATCCGGCGGGCGGCGAGATCGTCCACGGCGCCGACGGCACCCCGACCGGTCTGTTCAAGGACACCGCGCAGGACCTGATCGAGAAGCTGATCCCCGGCCCCACCGAGGCCGTGCTGCTCGACGCCGTCGCCAAGGCGCTCGGCCAGGCCGCCGCCAACGGCATCACCACGTTCATGGACGCGTCCGTCGATGCCGAGGGACTGGGCACGTACGCGAGTCTCGCCCGCGACGGGCGCCTGCTCCAGCGGATCGTCCCCGCCCTGCTGCTGAGCGGCGAACAGGCCAAGGACCCGGCGGCCTCACTCGCGTATCTGCGCGGACTGCGCGCGCGGTACGACGGGATACCGGGGCTGCGCTTCGGCACGGTCAAGGTGTTCCTGGACGGCGTGATCGAGTACCCGGCGCAGACGGCCGCCCTGCTCAGCCCGTATCTCGACGCGAACGGCCGGCCGACCGACAACCGGGGTGACCTGTACGTCACGGCGGCCGACTACGGGCGGCTCGCGACCGCGCTCGACCGCTCGGGCTGGCAACTGCACGCGCACGCGATCGGCGACCGCGCCGTACGCACGGCGCTGGACGGCTACCAGGCGGCGATCCGGGCCAACGGACGGCGCGGCAACCGGCACACCGTCGCCCATCTCCAGCTCGTCCACCCCGCCGATCTCCGGCGCTTCGCCCAGCTCGACGTCGTCGCCTGCATGCAGTTGCAGTGGGCGATGAGGGACGTCTGGACGATGGAGTCGCTGCTGCCGTACATCGGTGCGCAGCGGCACCGCCTCCAGTACCCCGCGCGCAGTCTGGAGCGGGCCGGAGCGGCCCTGGCCGGTGGCTCCGACTGGCCGGTCGACGCGCTGGACAGCTGGAACCAGGTGCGTACGGCCGTGGACCGGACGGGGAACGTCGCCACGCAAGGCGCGCTCTACCCGGAACTGGAGGGCCTCAGCCGGGCCTCGGCCCTGCGCATGCACACGTCGGGGTCGGCCTTCCAGCTCCGGATGGATCACCTCACCGGCTCACTGACCCCGGGCAGGGCCGCGGACCTGGTGGTCCTGGACCGCGATGTCGAGCGGGTGCCCGTGAAGGAGCTGAGCGAGACGGAGGTACGGCTGACGCTGGTCGGCGGCAAACCGGTGTACGAGGCGGGTTCGGCGGCCGGAAAGGCCGCGGGGCCCCTCCGGAGCACCGCGCGCCCCGCCTCGATGGCACAGGTCCACGGCAACCGGCACGCGGCCTGCGGCTGCGCCAAGGGGAGCCCGGACCGGGCGGTCTGACCCGCGCCGGCCCAGCCCCTGCCGGTCCGGGGCGCCACCGGTCCGGGGGCTTCGGCCGGGCGGGGCGGCACGGCTGAGGTGACCCCTCAGCGCCAAGTCCTGTCCGGTGGAGCTTCGGGGGGCCCGGGACGCCGCAGTGACATCAGCCGCTCCGCGGCGGGCGGCACCTCGCCGCGTTGCCGAAATGCCCACAGGAAACCACCCTGAGGGCACCTCGGCGCCTTATGGTGCACCGCACCGGACGCCCCGGGCTGATCCCCGAAGATCCGCGGGACAGGACCTAGGGGGTGTTTTGCCGATCTTGCCGGGCTCGCGGTCCCTGGCGGGCACGCTCTCCCCCGTAGCCCCTGAGGGGGCACGGGAGGTGCCCCCTCCGTTGTCGTGGTCGGCATGGCTCCGCCATGCCTCCCTCCTCCGCCTTGCGATCGCACGCACCAACGTGACATCAGCCGCTGCGCGGCGGGCGCCCCCTGATCCGGCCTGATCGACAAGACACCCCCTAGCCGTGCGCCGCCTCGCCGTCCGCCGACTGTTCGCGACTCGGGCCGGCCGCGTACGCCAGCGGAGGCGCGATCGCCTGGGCATCCGCTCGTTCCCTGACCCACAGCGCGATGAACAGTCCGGCGGTGGCCTCCACGAGGCCCGCCCGGTCGAGACCGCCGCCGTTCAGGGGCTCGCAGCCCGCGTCGCGTACCAACTCCCGTACGCGCGCCAGGGCTTCCTCGTCGTCCCCGCAGATCGGAACGGCCAGCGGCCGCCCGTCGAACACGGGTGGCCGCATGCGCCACACGTCCTCGTGGCAGATGTTGAACGCCTTGACCACGTGGGCTCCCGGTGCCGCCGCGGCGATCTGCTGGGCGCCCGAGAGGCCCCCTTCCGTCAGCAGCTGGAAGTCCTCGCTGAGCGGGTTGGTGCAGTCGAGCAGCACCTTGCCCGCCAGATCCGTCCGCAGCTGACGTACCGCGTCCGTCACCACGGCGAACGGCAGCGCGGCCAGTACCACCTGACCGAACTCGGCCGCCGCACGCAGGCCGGCGGGCTTCGCACCGTCCCCGATACGGCTCGCGAGCCGCTCCGCCTTGGCCAAGTCCCGTCCGCCGATGACCACTTCGTGGCCCGCCCGCGCCCAGTGGGTGGCCAGCGCGTCCGCCATGTTGCCCGTCCCCAGCACGCCGATTCTCATCCCATGTTCCTTCCACGCCTCGCTCCGACGACGGCCGTTTCGACCGTCCTGAACGACGCTAGGCGGCCCGTCAGGCACCATTTGGTAGGTGACCGCAGACATCCTTCTCGCCGACTGCCGAGCCCGCCTCGCCTTCGACCTGCTCTCGAACACATGGAACGCCGTGGTGCTCTGGGCACTGCGTGACGGTCCCCGGCGCCCCGTCGAACTGCGCGAGCGGATCGGGGGCATCAGCTCCAAGGTCCTCACCGAGACGCTGCGGCGCCTGCAGTTCAACGGGCTGGTGGAACGGCACGCGCATCCGGGCGCACCACCACGGGTCGAGTACCGACTCACCGAACTGGGACGGACCTTGCTGACACCCATCGATGTCTTCGGCGCGTGGGCCTTCGAACACGGCGACGAGGTCATGGCCGCTCAGGAAGCAGGTCAGGAGGCAGGTCAGGAAACCGGCCAGCAGGCGGGTCAGGAAGCAGATCAGCACGCGGATCGGCGAGCAGCAGAAGGCGCCCAGGACTGAGAGCCGTCAGACCCGGCGAAATCGCGAGGATTACGAGGATTGCGCGGACTGTTCCCGTCCCCCCGGCCCGATGACGCGCATCGCGGCGGGGAAGTCGGCCGGAGCATGGCAGGCTTGGCACATGGCTCAGATCAACCCCAGCATCCTGTCCGCCGATTTCGCCCGTCTGGCCGAGGAGGCGAAAGCCGCCGAAGGCGCCGACTGGCTGCACGTCGATGTCATGGACAACCACTTCGTGCCCAATCTGACCCTCGGTGTGCCGGTGGTCGAAGCGCTCGCCCGCGCGACGGAGACCCCGCTGGACTGCCATCTGATGATCGAGGCGCCCGACCGCTGGGCACCGCAGTTCGTCGAGGCGGGAGCCGGCTCGGTCACCTTCCACGCGGAGGCGGCGGCGGCCCCCGTACGGCTGGCGCGCGAGATCCGCGCCAAGGGCGCGCGCGCCTCGATGGCGCTGAAGCCCGCGACACCCGTCGAGCCGTACGAGGACCTGCTCCCCGAGCTGGACATGCTGCTGATCATGACCGTGGAGCCGGGCTTCGGCGGCCAGGCGTTCCTGGACATCATGCTGCCCAAGATCCGGCGTACCAGGGAGCTGATCTCCAAGCACGGCCTTGAGCTGTGGCTCCAGGTCGACGGCGGTGTCTCCGCCGAGACCATCGAACGGTGCGCCGAGGCGGGCGCCGACGTCTTCGTCGCGGGATCGGCGGTGTACGGGACGGACGACCCGGCCGCCGCCGTACGGATGCTGCGCCACCAGGCCGACGAGGCGACCGCCTCGGCCGGCTGGGCCTGCGCCCACTGAGGCACAACGCCACGCGGCCACCGGGCCACGGCTTCATGAACGCCGCCCAACCGGGCTGATCAAGGACCGCCGAATCTGACAGGATGAGAGCGCGTCCAGAGTGTGAACAGCAGTGAGGAGATCGCGGTGTCTGGTATGTCGGCGGGTCGCCCGGCCCTGCGCATGGGACCCGCGGAATTGGTGCAGGCCGCGGCCATGGCCCGCCGCTTCTATCTGGAGGGCAAGTCCAAGATCCAGATCGCCGAGGAGTTCGGCGTGAGCCGCTTCAAGGTGGCCCGGGTCCTGGAGACCGCGCTCGAACGCGACCTCGTGCGGATCGAGATCCGCGTCCCCTCCGAGCTGGACGCCGAGCGTTCCGACGCCCTGCGCGCCCGCTACGGCCTGCGGCACGCCGTCGTCGTGGAGTCGCCCGCCGAGGCGGCCGACGAGTCGCCCGACCCCGAGAATCTCGGCGAGGTCGCCGCCGACCTCCTGGGCGAGCTGGTCGTCGAGGGCGACGTCCTCGGTCTGGCCTGGGGCCGCTCCACCATCCATATGGCCGCCGCCCTCGACCGCCTGCCGCCCTGCACCGTCGTCCAGCTGACCGGCGTGTACGACGCGGGCACCGCCGAGCGCGGCTCCGTCGAGGCCGTACGGCGTGCCGCCCAGGTCTCCGGCGGCGAGGCCCACCCGATCTACGCCCCGATGCTGCTGCCCGACCCGGCGACGGCCGCCGCGCTCCGCGCCCAGCCCGGTATCGCCCGCGCCTTCGAGTACTTCGACAAGGTCACCGTCGCCGCCGTCTCCATCGGTTCCTGGGAGGCGGGCATCTCCACGGTCCACGACATGCTCACCGACGAGGAGCGCTCGCACTACGCGTCCCTCGGGGTCGAGGCCGAGATGTCAGCGCACCTCTTCGACGCGGAGGGCCGGCGGGTCGGACGTGACCTGGGCGAGCGCTGCATCACCGTCGAGGCCGACCGGCTGCGCCGTATCCCCGAGGTCGTCGCCATCGCGGGCGGTCAGCGCAAGGGCGCGGCCATCGGAGCCGTACTGAGATCCGGACTCGTCACGAGCCTGGTCACCGACACCGCGGCCGCCGACTTCCTGCTGCACGACTTCGAGCCCGGCCCGCGCCCGGCCCTGGAGCGCACGGACCCCGACGGCGAATGAGTACGCGGCCGGGACACCCTGCCCGGGTGTTCTCGGCCGAAGCTACGAAGGCTCCCGGCGTCCGTCGGCCGATGGTACGGAAAGCACTCCGCCGGTTCGCCAGAAACGCGTGCCATCGGCGATGATGACGTAGGAGCCGCAGCCGGGACCGTCGCCGGTCGGAGCTGACTCCCCACCCGCCCTTTCCGTAGAACCGCAGGTGAGAGAGTCGGTATGCGTTTCCTCAACGATCTGAAGCCGCCGTACGACCTGACGTACGACGATGTGTTCATGGTGCCGAGCCGCTCGGCCGTCGGTTCCCGGCAGGGCGTCGACCTCGCCGCACCCGACGGCACCGGCACCACCATCCCCCTCGTCGTCGCCAACATGACGGCGATCGCGGGCCGGCGGATGGCCGAGACCGTCGCCCGGCGCGGTGGCCTCGTCGTCATCCCCCAGGACATCCCGATCGAGGTCGTCACCGAGGTCGTCTCCTGGGTCAAGACGCGCCATCTCGTGCTCGACACCCCGATCATCCTGGCCCCGACGCAGACCGTCGGCGACGCCCTCTCCCTGCTGCCCAAGCGGGCGCACGGGGCCGGAGTCGTGGTCGACGAGGACCTGCGTCCCGTCGGGGTCGTCACCGACCACGATCTGACCGGGGTCGACCGTTTCACCCAGCTGTCCGAGGTCATGACGAAGGACCTGCTGCTCATCGACGCCGACATCGACCCGAGCGAGGCGTTCGACAGGCTCGACGGCGCCAACCGCAAACTGGCACCGGCCGTCGACGCCGAGGGCAAGCTGGTCGGCATCCTCACCCGTAAGGCCGCGCTGCGCGCGACGCTCTACACCCCGGCCACCGACGCGGACGGCCGGCTCCGTATCGCCGCCGCCGTCGGCATCAACGGCAACGTCGCAGGTAAGGCCGAGCAGCTCCTCGACGCGGGCGTCGACACGCTCGTCGTCGACACCGCGCACGGCCACCAGGAGTCGATGCTCACGGCGATCAAGGCCGTCCGGGCGCTCGGCCCGAAGGTGCCGATCGTCGCGGGCAACATCGTGGCGGCCGAGGGCGTACGCGATCTCATCGAGGCCGGCGCGGACATCATCAAGGTCGGTGTGGGCCCCGGCGCCATGTGCACCACCCGCATGATGACCGGCGTGGGGCGGCCGCAGTTCTCCGCCGTGCTGGAGTGCGCCGCCGAGGCGAAGAAGTACGGCAAGCACGTCTGGGCCGACGGCGGTGTCCGCCACCCGCGCGATGTCGCGATGGCCCTGGCCGCCGGCGCGTCGAACGTCATGATCGGTTCCTGGTTCGCCGGTACGTACGAATCGCCCGGCGACCTCCAGCAGGCCGCCGACGGACGGCTCTACAAGGAGTCCTTCGGCATGGCGTCGGCACGCGCCGTGCGGAACCGTACGAGCGAGGAGTCGGCGTACGACCGCGCCCGCAAGGCGCTCTTCGAGGAGGGCATCTCCACCTCGCGGATGTTCCTGGACCCGTCGAGGCCGGGCGTCGAGGATCTGATCGACTCGATCATCGCCGGGGTCCGGTCCGCGTGCACCTACGCCGGGGCGAACTCGCTGGAGGAGTTCGCGGAGAAGTCGATCGTCGGCGTCCAGAGCGCGGCGGGTTACGCGGAGGGCAAGCCCCTCCACGCGAGCTGGAGTTAGCCGCCAGGCCCTGTCCTGTCGTTCGGATCAGGCCGGTCGGCAAGATTTTCCGGCCGCTCCCAGGCGCCTCCACGGCTGGCGTCGCCGGTTGGCTCGTACCTCTCCGACCAGGCATTTCTCCGTCGTACGCGGGACTCCGTCCCGGTTGTCGCAGCCGCGGCGACCGGGACGTGGCATATCCCGGTCGGGATCCGGGTGACATGACTGGGTTCGGTCTGGGTACACGCGCTGTGCACTGTCCAACAGAGCAGGGGAGGACACAGTGTCCACGGCGAGCACAGTCCCGACCGACAGCACGCGGTACGGAACCCACCAGGCCGACATGGCGGAACTGGGACTCCCGTACGTGGAGAGCCCCGGGGATGTGGCACCCAAGGACGCACGGGAGATTTCGCGGATCTTCTTCGTCCGGCTGGCGGAGCTGGAAGAAGGCACGCACGAGCACCAGTACGTCCGCAACACCCTGATCGAGCTCAACCTGGCCCTGGTGCGGTACGCGGCGACGCGCTTCCGGAACCGCTCGGACCAGATGGAGGACATCGTCCAGGTCGGCACCATCGGCCTGATCAAGGCGATCGACCGCTTCGAGCTCAGCCGCGAGGTGGAGTTCGCGACGTTCGCCGTTCCGTACATCGTCGGTGAGATCAAGCGCTTCTTCCGTGACACGAGCTGGGCCGTGCACGTGCCGCGCCGGCTCCAGGAGCTGCGGATCGATCTGGCCAAGGCGACGGACGAACTGTCGCAGCGGCTGGACCGCGCTCCGACGACGGCCGAACTCGCCGCGTTCCTCGACCTCGACGAGAACGAGATCATCGAAGGCGTCGTCGCGAGCAACGGCTACACCGCCGGCTCGATCGACATGCCGACGGACGACACCGCCGAGTCCTCGTCCCCGCTCTCCGACCGACTCGGCGCGCTCGACGCGCAGTTGGAGGCGGCGGAGAACGTGCAGGCGCTCAAGCCGCTGATCGACGAACTGAACGACCGCGAGAAGTGGATTCTCCAGATGCGCTTCGGTGCGGAGATGACGCAGTCGGAGATCGGGCAGGAGCTGGGCGTCTCCCAGATGCATGTGTCGCGACTGCTGTCCCGGATCACCGGGCGGCTGCGGGAGGGCCTGCTCGCCGTCGAATGACCTGGTAGGAGATCTCGCGTACGCGTGGTGGAGGGGAAGTCCCGAGTCCCGGGACTTCCCCTCCAC
>NZ_JBHUUW010000109.1:0-16983 GCF_042670825.1 Streptomyces sp. NPDC057137
CCCGCACCCTCCACGGAGAGGGTGCGGGCGGCCGCCGTTGTGTCAGGGCCTCGCGCGCTCGGCCGGGGTCAGGAGACCGCCACCAGGGCGCCGAGCGTGCCGGTCGCGTTCTCGGTCCAGGACTGGTCCTCCTCCGAGCGCGACCTGATGGTGAGGGTGCGGCCCGCCGACGGGTCGTCAGGGCCGACGATCACCTGGAGAAGGGCCGCGGACTGCGATCCGAAGGTCACCGGCGCGTGCAGGACGAGTTCCGCGATCTCGTCCAGGCCCACCGTCTCGGCCGCGTGGAGTGCCAGCTCCACGAAGGCCGTGCCCGGGAGGATGACCGTTCCCATGACGGTGTGGTCGCTGAGCCACGGGTGGTCGGCCAGCGTCACCCGCCCCGTGAACAGGCTGGTTCCGTCCGGGAGTTCGGTGGTCGTCGCCAGCAGCGGGTGGGACGCGGACTCCAGACCGAGGCCGGCGGCCGTACCGACGGGGTCGGCGGTCTCCAGCCAGTGGCGGCGGCGCTGGAAGGCGTACGTGGGAAGGTCGACGCTCCGGCCCCCGCGTCGGGCGAGGAACCCTTCCCAGTCGACCGTGGCACCGGACACATGGGCCTGGACGAGCCCGTCGAGCAGAGTGGCCGGCTCGGAGAGCTTGGCCCGGAGCAGCGGTACGGCGGTGGCGTCGGGCAGCGCCTCACGGGTCAGTGCGGCGAGTACGGCGTCGGGGCCGATCTCGATGTACGTCGTGACGCCCTGCTCGTGGAGCGTGGTGAGGCCGTCGTGGAAGCGGGTGGCGTTGCGCGCGTGATCGCTCCAGTAGGTGGCGTTGGTGATCTCGGAGCCGGCCAGACGGCCGGTGACGGTGGAGACGACCGGTGTGCGCGGTACGTGGTACGTCAACGTGTCTGCGACCGCGTGGAGTTCGTCGAGCATCGGGTCCATGTGGTGCGAGTGGAAGCCGTGGCTGACGGTGAGCCGGCGGGTACGCCGTCCCTGACCGGTGAACTCCTCCCCGATGGCGACGACATCGGCTTCGTCGCCGGAGACGACCACCGCACGCGGACCGTTGACGGCCGCGATACCGACCCGCTCGGTGAGGTGCGGGAGCACCTCCTCCTCGGTCGCCTCCACGGCCAGCATGGCGCCGGTGGCGGGGAGGGCCTGCATGAGGGCGCCGCGGGTGGCGACCAGGCGGCAGGCGTCGTCGAGCGTGAGGATCCCCGCCGTGTGGGCCGCCGCGATCTCGCCGATCGAGTGGCCGATGTGATGGGTGGGGGAGACGCCGAACTCGTCGACCAGCAGCCGGGTGAGGGCCACTTGGAGGGCGAAGATGGCGGGCTGGGTGTAGCGGGTCTGGTTGAGGAGGGTGGGGTCGTCGGCGAAGACGATGTCCTTGACCGTCTGGTCGGCGTCCAGGTACCGGTCCAGGGTGGCGCACACCTCGTCGAACGCGTCCCGGTAGACGGGGTGCGTGTCGTAGAGCTCACGACCCATGCCCGGGTGCTGGGAACCCTGACCGGTGAAGAGGAGGGCCACCTTCTTGGAGTGGGACTGCCCGTGCAGGAAGCCGGTCCCGGGGTCCTGGGTGAGCGCCCGGAGACGGTCGACGAGTTCGTCACGGGTGGCGCCGATCGCGACGGCCTGGTGATCGAAGGACGTACGGGCGGTGGCCAGGGAGTACGCGATGTCGACCGGCTGGAGTTCGGGGTACGCGGAGACGTGGTCGAGGAGCCGCTGGGCCTGGTCCCGTACGGCCTGCTCGCTCCTGCCCGAGAGGATCCAGGGGACCGTGGTGGCCCCGGGTGCGCTCTCCGGGGCCGGCTCCGGGTGGGTGGGAGCGGGCGCCTCCTCAAGGATGAGGTGGGCGTTGGTGCCGCTGATGCCGAAGGAGGAGACGGCGGAGCGGCGCGGGTGGTCGGTCTCCGGCCAGGCACGGGCCTCGGTCAGCAGCTGTACGTTGCCCGACTCCCAGTCGATGTTGGGGCTGGGCTCGTCGACGTGCAGTGTCCGGGGCAGCGTGCCGTGGCGCATGGCCTGGATCATCTTGATGACCCCGCCGACACCGGCGGCGGCCTGCGCGTGTCCGATGTTGGACTTGAACGATCCGAGCCACAGCGGCTCTTCACGGTTCTGGCCGTAGGTGGAGAGCAGAGCCTGGGCCTCGATCGGGTCACCGAGTGGCGTTCCGGTGCCGTGTCCCTCGACCGCGTCGACCTGGTCGGGGTTGAGCCCCGCCCCGGCCAGGGCGGAGTTGATGACCCGCTGCTGGGCCGGTCCGTTGGGCGCGGTGAGGCCGTTGCTCGCACCGTCCTGGTTGACGGCAGAGCCGCGGATGACGGCGAGCACCGTGTGGCCGTTGGCCTTGGCGTCCGACAGCCGCTCCAGCACGACCATGCCCGCGCCCTCGGCCCAGATGGTGCCGTCGGCGCCGGCCGCGTACGACTTCGCGCGGCTGTCGGGAGCGAGACCACGCTGGCGGCTGAACTCCATGAACATGCCCGGGTTGGACATGATCGTGGCGCCACCTGCGAGAGCCATCGTGGACTCGCCGTTGCGCAGCGACTGGCACGCCAGGTGCATCGCGACGAGGGACGAGGAGCAGGCGGTGTCGACCGTGAGCGCCGGACCCTCAAGACCGAGCGTGTACGAGATGCGCCCGGAGGCGACACTCGCCGTCGTACCCGTCAGCAGGTAACCCTCGACGGGCTCGCCACCGTGGTGGGTGAGCGAGACGTACTCCCCGGCCGCGACGCCGGCGAAGACGCCGACCGGCGCGCCGCGCAGGGTGTCGGGGCGGATGCCCGCGCTCTCGAACGCTTCCCAGGCGGTCTCCAGGAGGAGCCGCTGCTGGGGGTCGAGCGCCAGGGCCTCGCGGGGGCTGATCCCGAAGAACTCGGGGTCGAACCGGTCGGCGTCGTAGAGGAACCCGCCCTCACTGGCGTAGGACTTGCCGCGTACGTCCGGGTCGTCGTCGAAGAGGTTCTCGATGTCCCAGCCACGGTTGTCGGGGAAGGCCCCCACCGCGTCGCGCTCCTCCGAGACCAGCTTCCACAGCTCCTCGGGTGTGTTGGCGCCACCCGGGAAGCGGCACCCCATACCCACGATCACGATCGGGTCGGCCGCATCGCTCCGCGAGGAGGCGCTGCGGGTCGTACGGCGGGCCACTTGCGCGCCTGCCTCCGCCTGCTTGGTGCCCGCCAGTTGGTTCCGGATGAAGCCGGCCAGCACCGTGGGGGTGGGGTAGTCGAACAACAGCGTGGACGGGAGTCGCATCCCGGACGCCTTGTTGAGCGAGTTGCGCAGTTCCACCGAGCTGAGCGAGTCGAACCCGAGCTCCTTGAAGGAGTGCGCGGGGTCGATCGCGTTCGGCGAGCCGTGTCCGAGGACGGTGGCCACGTGATTGCGCAGGAAGTCCAGGATGATCTGGTCCTGCTCGGCCTCCGGTCGGCCGACGATCGACTGCCCGAGCGCTCCGACCTCCGCTCCCGCGCCGCCCGCCTGGGCGGCGCTGCGCAGCGGCGTACGGACAAGACCACGGAAGATCGGCGCCACCGGGACGGTCGCGGCGCGGGCACGCAGCCCGGCGAGGTCGAGCTTGGCCGGGACCACCACGGCCCGGTCCGCGTCGAGCGCCGAGTCGAAGTGCCCGAGCGCCTGTTCGGCGGGCATCGGCAGCAGACCGCCGCGGTTCATCCGCGCCTGGTCCTGCTCGTCGAGGGTGTCGGCCATGCCGCTCTCCCACAGTCCCCAGGCGAGGGACTTGGCGGGCAGTCCGGCCGTACGGCGGTGTTCCGCCAGTTCGTCCAGGAAGACGTTCGCGGCGGCGTAGTTGGACTGCCCGGGCGAGCCGAGGACACCGACCACGGACGAGAACGTCACGAAGGCGTCCAGGTCCAGCTCACGGGTCAGCTCGTGCAGGTTCCACGCGCCGTCCACCTTCGGACGGAGCACCTCGTCGAACCGTTCGGGAGTCAGCGCCGTGACGATGCCGTCGTCGAGCGTTCCGGCGCAGTGCACCACCGCGCCGAGCGGATGCTCGGCCGGCAGGCTCGCCAGCAGGGCCTCCAGCGACTGCCGGTCCGCGGCGTCGCAGGCCGCGATGGTGACCTCGGCGCCGAGTTCGGCGAGTTCCGCGGTGATGGTGCTGTCCGCCGGACGGCCGCGCCGGCTGGTGAGGAGCAGCTTCTTCACACCGTGCCGGGTGACCAGGTGACGGGCGAGGAGCGTGCCCAGGGCGCCGGTGCCGCCGGTGATGAGCACCGTCCTGTCCGGGTCGAACGACGTCGGTGACGCGGTCGGCTCGGGGTCGGCGGTGCCGATTCGGGCGAGGCGCGGGGCGAGAAGTCGGCCTTCGCGCACGGCCAGTTGGGGTTCGCCGGCGTTCAGGGCGGCCGGGACGGCCCGCAGGGACGCGTCCGAACCGTCGAGGTCGATCAGGGTGAACCGATCGGGGTGTTCCGTCTGCGCGGTGCGGACGAGTCCCCAGACCGCGGCTCCGGCCAGGTCGGCCGCGCCGCCCGTACTGGTGGACATCGCGCCCTTGGTGAGGATCACCAGGCGGGAGTCCGGCCGGTCGTCGGAGAGGATCGCCTGCACAAGACCGAGTACGCGGTGCGTGAAGGAGCGCGCCGTCTGTGCCGGGTCGGTGCCGGGCTCGGAGACGCACCAGGTGAAGACCACGTCCGGCCTGGTGGTGTCGTCTCCCGGTGTCGTCGGCAGTGTCACCGCGTCAGGCTGTACCTCGACCGCCGCGCCGAGCGGGGAGAGCGCCGCCGTGACCTGGGTGTTCGCCGGGTCGGCGACCACGGCCCACTTGGCGCCGGCCTCGCTCCGGGTCTTGTCCTCCACGGTTTGGACGTCGACCCAGTCGACCTTGTACAGCTCTCCGGCGTCGGCCGCACGCGTGGCGGCGAGTTGGTCGGCGCCGACCGTCCGCATGGCGAGGGAGTCGATCGTCATGACCGGTGTCCCCGTCTGGTCGGCGATGACCAGCGACGCGGTGTCCGGTGTGGTCCAGGTGTGGCGGATCCGCAGGGAGCTGGCGCCCGTCGCGTGGAGGGACACACCGGCCCAGGAGAACGGCACCCGGATCGAGTCGGCCGCCTCGGTCTCGCCCATGATCAGCGCGGCCGGCTGGAGCGCCGAGTCGAGCAGACCGGGGTGGATGCCGTAGTCGCCGGGATCGGAACCGGCGGGCAGGGAGACCTCCGCGTACGTCGTGTTCCCGTCCTGCCAGGCCTTCTTGAGCCCGCGGAACAGCGGTCCGTAGCCGAAGCCCCCGTCCGTGACCCGGCGGTAGAACTCCGCCACGTCCATGGTGTCCGAGATGTCCGGCGGCCAGACCTCGTTCCTGAGCGACTCGGCACCCGCCGGGACCTCCCGGCGTTCGGCTCCGAGCGCTCCCGTGGCGTGCAGGGTCCAGTCGGTCTCGACCGGTACGTCCTCCGGCCGGGAGTAGAACGCGAAGGCCCGGCTGCCGGAGCTGTCGGCCGGCTCGATGAGAAGCCTCAGTTGAAGGGCGGCGCGCTCCGGCACGGCGAGGAACACGTGGTGGGTGAGTTCCTCGATGTGCTCGCAGTCCACATGGCGTGCCGCGTGGAGCAGGAGGTCGACGAAAGCCACACCCGGGACGATCATCGTCCCGAAGATGATGTGCTCGGCCACCCAGTCCGGATCGTTCCCGGAGACACGGCCGGTGAACAAGTGCCCGGCCCCGTCCGGGAGTTCGGCCAAGGTGGTGAGCACCGGATGGTCGGTCGCCGTCAGCCCCAGCCCGTCGGCACCCGAGGTGGGCTTCGCCGCCTCCAGCCAGTAGTGCTGGCGCTGGAAGGGGTAGGTGGGCAGGCCGAGGGCGGGGACCGAGGTCTCACCGATCACCGGGGTCCAGCCGACCTGGATGCCGTGCGCGTGCGCGGTCGCCAGGGCGGAGAGGAAGCTGTGGTTCTCGTCCCGGTCGCGGTACAGGGCCGCGACGAGGGTGGCGTCGCTGTCGTCGGCCACGCTGTCCTGCGCCATGGTGGTCAGGACGGGGTCGGGTCCGAGTTCCAGGTAGTGCCGGACACCGAGCCGGTCCAGGGTGGTGATGCCGTCGGCGAACCGTACGGCCTCCCGGACGTGCTGGACCCAGTACTGCGGGGTGGTGATGTAGTGGTCCGCGAGCAGGCCGGTGAGGTTGGAGACGATCGGGACGGTCGGGCTGTGGTAGATCAGCTCTCCGGCGACGAGTTCGAACTCGTCCAGCATGGCGTCCATGTGGGGCGAGTGGAACGCGTGCGAGACCGTCAGGCGCCGCGTCTTCACTCCCGTCTCGGCCAGGGCCTCCGCGATGGCGGTGGTGGCTTCCTCGTCACCTGAGATGACAAGGGAGTTGGGTCCGTTGACCGCCGCGATGCTGACGTGGTGCTCATGGCCTTCGAGGAGCGGGACGACCTGTGCCTCGGTGGCGCGCAGCGAGATCATGACGCCGTTGGCGGGCAGGGCCTGCATCAGCGAGCCGCGCGCGGCCACCAGCCGGCAGGCGTCGTCGAGGGTGAAGATTCCGGCGACGTGCGCGGCGGTGATCTCACCGATCGAGTGGCCGGTCAGATAGTGCGGGGTGATCCCGAAGGACTCGACCAGCCGGTAGAGGGAGGTCTCGATCGCGAAGAGCGCGGCCTGCGTGTACCGGGTCTGGTTGAGCAGGGTCGCGTCGTCCGAGAAGACGACGTCCTTCACCGGCCGCTCGGCCTGAAGATGCCGGTCGAGCGTCGCGCACACCTTGTCGAACGTGTCCCGGAAGACCGGGTGGGCGTCGTACAGCTCGCGGCCCATGCCGGCCCGCTGAGCGCCCTGTCCCGTGAACATGAACGCGGTCTTGCCGGGGTGCGGCATCCCGCGGACCAGTGCCGGGGACGGCTCGCCGAGGGTGAGCGCGCCCAGCGCGTGGTCGAACGCCCGGTGGTCGGTCGCGAGCACCACGGCCCGGTACTGGAACTGGGCCCGGGTGGTGGCGAGCGCGTGAGCGACCCGCTCCGTGCGCAGCCCGGGGTTGAGTCCGAGGTACGTGCGCAGCTGCTGGGCCTGGTCGCGGAGGGCCTGTTCCGTCTTGCCGGACAGGACCCACGGGACGAGGGCCGTCTGCGGCGCGTCCTGCTCGTGGTCGTCCTCGGCGGGCACCGGTGTCTCGGGGGCCTGTTCGAGGATGACGTGGGCGTTGGTGCCGCTGATGCCGAAGGAGGAGACGGCGGAGCGGCGCGGGTGGTCGGTCTCGGGCCAGGCACGTTCCTCGGTGAGGAGCCGTACGTTGCCCGAGGTCCAGTTGATGTGCGGGCTGGGCTCGTCGACGTGCAGGGTCCGGGGGAGTGTGCTGTGGCGCATGGCCTGGATCATCTTGATGACTCCGCCGATACCGGCGGCGGCCTGGGCGTGTCCGATGTTGGACTTGAACGATCCGAGCCACAGGGGCTCTTCACGGTTCTGGCCGTACGTCGCCAGGAGCGCCTGGGCCTCGATCGGGTCGCCCAGCGGGGTTCCGGTGCCGTGTCCCTCGACCGCGTCGACCTGGTCGGAGGTGAGGCCCGCGCCGGCCAGGGCGGCGTTGATGACCCGCTGCTGGGACGGACCGTTCGGAGCGGTGAGGCCGTTGCTGGCGCCGTCCTGGTTGACGGCCGAGCCGCGGATGACGGCCAGGATGGTGTGTCCGTTGGCCTTGGCGTCGGACAGCCGCTCCAGGAGGACCATGCCCGCGCCCTCGGCCCAGATGGTGCCGTCGGCGCCACCGGCGAACGACTTGCACCGGCCGTCCGGAGCGAGGCCGCGCTGGCGGCTGAACTCCAGGAACATACCGGGGTTGGCCATGACGGTGGCGCCACCGGCCAGGGCCATCGAGGACTCGCCGTTGCGCAGCGACTGGCACGCCAGGTGCATCGCGACCAGTGAGGAGGAGCACGCGGTGTCGACGGTGACCGCCGGGCCCTCAAGGCCCAGCGTGTAGGCGAGCCGCCCGGAGGCGACACTCGCCGTCGTACCCGTCAGCAGGAAGCCGTCGACGGGCTCGGTGCCCCGGTGGACGAGGGAGCCGTACTCCTGGGTGACGACGCCGGCGAAGACGCCGACGGGCTTGCCGCGCAGGGTGTCGGGGCGGATGCCCGCGTTCTCGAACGTCTCCCAGGTGGTCTCCAGGAGAAGGCGCTGCTGGGGGTCGAGCGCGAGGGCCTCGCGGGGGCTGATCCCGAAGAACTCCGGGTCGAACCGGTCGGCGTCGTAGAGGAACCCGCCCGTGCGGGCGTAGGTCCTCCCGCGCATGTCCGGGTCCGGGTCGAACAACTCGTCCAGATCCCAGCCTCGGTTGGTCGGGAAGGAGCCGATGGCGTCCACTCCCTCGGTGACCAGTCGCCACAGCTCGTCCGGCGTGGTGGCGCCACCCGGGTAGCGGCACCCCATGCCGATCACGGCGATGGGTTCGTCGTCGTCACGCGGTGCCACCGCCACGGCGGCGGTGTCCACGGCGACGACCGGCACGGCGTCGTCGTCGACCAGTTCGTCCCTGAGGTGCGTGATCAGCAACTCGGGCGTCGGGTGGTCGAACAGCATCGTGGACGGCAGGTGCAGCCCCATCGACTCGCCCAGCACCATGAGGAGTTCGATGCCGGCGAGCGAGTCGAAACCGAGGTCCTTGAACGAGCTCTCCGGGTCGATGGCGAGCGGAGAGCTGTGGCCCAGGACGGCCGCGACATGCTTGCGCAGGACTTCCAGGAGGAGTTCCCGCTGTTCGGGCTCGGGCAGCACGGCCAGCTGCTGGCGCAGCGAGGACTCGTCGACCGCTTCACCGCCGCGTTCGGCGGGCGGTGCCTGGGCCGGGAGCAGTTCGGCGAGCAGCGGGGACAGCATCGACGCCCGCTGGGTGCGCGCGCCGGAGACATCGACCCCGGAGGGCACGAGTACCGCTCGCGCCGTCGCGAGTGCCGCGTCGAAGAGGGCGAGCGCCCGTTCGGTGGGCATCGGCGACAGTCCGCCGCGGCTCATACGTGCCCGGTCCTGCTCGTCGAGCGTGTCGGCCATGCCGCTCTCCCACAGGCCCCAGGCGAGGGACTTGGCGGGGAGCCCGGCGGTACGGCGGTGCTCGGCGAGTTCGTCGAGGAAGGAGTTGGCGGCGGCGTAGTTGGCCTGTCCGGGCGAGCCGAGGACACCGACCACCGACGAGAACAGCACGAAGGCGTCCAGGTCCAGGCCCATGTCACGGGTCACCTGGTGCAGGTTCCACGCGCCGTCCACCTTGGGGCGGAGCACCGCGGCCAGCCGGTCCTCGGTCAGCTCCGTGACCACACCGTCGTCCAGGACGCCCGCGCAGTGCACCACCGCGCCGAGCGGATGCTCCGTCGGCAGGCCGGCGAACAGGGTCTCCAGCGACAGCCGGTCGGTCACGTCGCAGGCGGCGATCGTGACCTCGGCGCCGAGTTCGGCGAGTTCCGCGGTGATGGTGCTGTCCGCCGGACGGCCGCTCCTGCTGGTGAGCAGGAGCTTCCTGACGCCGTGCCGGGTGACCAGGTGGCGCGCGAGCAGGGAGCCCAGCGCGCCGGTGCCGCCGGTGATGAGCACCGTACGCCGCGCGTCGAACGCCGTGGCGGGAATCGCGCCCGGGGTCAGACGGGCGAGGCGGGGTACGAAGAACCGGCCCTCGCGCAGGGCCAGTTGGGGCTCACCGGTGGAGAGAGCCGCGACGACGGCCTCGTCGGAGGCCCGTGAACCGTCGACGTCGAGGAGCGTGAACCGGTCCGGGTGCTCGGACTGGGCCGAACGGATCAGGCCCCAGACCGCCGCACCGGCCAGGTCGGCAGGCGCGTCGCCGGTTCCGGTGGACCGCGCGTTCTCGGTGAGGATCACCAGGCGGGAGTCCGGCGCCCCGTCGGCCAGGACGGCCTGGAGCAGACGCATGGCGCGGCGCGTCTCGATGTGCGCCGCCGCGACCGGGTCGGCGCCGTCCTCGGCGGCCCCGGTGGCACAGCGGGCGACGATCGTCGTGGGCCGGGAGGCGCCGGCCCGCAGCGAGGCGCGCAGCGCCTCGGCGTCCGGGTAGGACTCGGCCGCGGCACCGAGCGCCGCCAGCACGGCGGCGACTCGCGGGTCACGGGTGTCGCCCACCACGGCCCAGCCGGCGCCGTCGGGGCGCGAGTTGGAGCGTGGCGGTGCGGGGAGCGCGCGCCAGGCGACCTCGTGCAGCGCACCGTCGCGGTCGGGCCTGGCGGCTTCGAGCTGTTCGGCACGGACCCCGCGCATGGCGAGGGAGTCGACGGTCAGGACCGGCGCGCCGGACGGGTCCGTGACGGTCAGCGCGGCCGTCTCCGGCGTCGAGCGCACGAGCCGGACCCGCAGGGTGTGCGCGCCGGACGCGTGGAGGGTCACACCGCTCCACGAGAACGGCACGTAGAGCGTGCCGTCCGTCCCGGCACCGGTCGCGGCCAGGGCGATCGGGTGCAGCGCGGAGTCGAGCAGACCGGGGTGGACGCCGTACGCGCCCGGGGCCGTGCCCGCGGGCAGGGCCACCTCGGCGTACAGCGTGTCCCCGTCCTCCCAGGCGGCACCGAGCCCCTGGAAGACCGGGCCGTAGCCGAACCCGGCCTCGGCGATCCGCCGGTAGAAGCCGTCGGTGTCGAGGACCTGGGCGGAGGCCGGGGGCCAGGCCGCGTCCACGGGCGGCAGCGCCGGCGGTACGGCCGGGGCGACACCGAGCGCACCGGTGGCGTGGCAGGTCCAGTCGGCGCCCAGCGGGGCGTCCTCGGGCCGCGAGTGGACGGCGAAGGACCGCCGCCCGGAGTCGTCCGCCGGCCGGACGACCACCCTCAGTTGGAGGGCGCCGTGTTCCGGCAGGGCCAGGAAGACATGGTGGGTGAGTTCCTCGATACGGGGGCGCCCGACCAGTGCCGCGGCGTGCAGCAGCATGTCGACGAACGCCACGCCCGGCATGACCGGGGTGCCGAAGACGGCGTGGTCCGCCGCCCAGTTGGGCGAGGACGCGTTCACCCGGCCGGTCAGCAGCAGCCCGCCCGGGTCGGGCAGTTCGGCGGCCGTGGTCAGCACCGGGTGTCCCGTGGCGGTCAGCCCCGCCGACGACACGTCCCCGGCGGCGGTGGTGGCCGCGAGCCAGTAGCGCTGGCGCTGGAAGGGGTACGTGGGGAGGTCGGGCAGGGTACCGGGGGCCGGCAGATGGGCGCCGAGGTTGACGGGCGCGCCGGCGGTGTGCGCGGTGGCGAGCGCCGTGAGGAGCGTCGTGGCCTCCGGATGCCCCTTGCGCAGAACAGCGGCGGGGGTGGCGCCCCGGCCGGCGCCGAGAGTCTCGTTGACAAGAGTCGTGAGGACGGGGTCGGGTCCGAGTTCGAGGTAGTGCCGGGTGCCGAGCCGGTCGAGCGTGGTGATGGTGTCGGCGAACCGTACGGCGTCCCGGACGTGCTGGACCCAGTACCGCGGGGTGGTGATGCGGTGGTCCGCGAGCTGCCCGGTGAGGTTGGACACGATCGGGATGGTCGGGGCGTGGTACGTGAGGTCCGCCGCCGTGCGCTCGAACTCCGCCAGCATGGGATCCATGTGGGGCGAGTGGAACGCGTGGGAGACCGTCAGGCGCCGCGTCTTGACACCCGTCTCCGCGAGAGCGGCGGCGATGGCGGTGGTGGCTTCCTCGTCGCCCGAGATGACAAGGGAGTTGGGTCCGTTGACCGCCGCGATGCTGACGTGGTGTTCATGGCCGTCGAGGAGCGGGACGACCTGTGCCTCGGTGGCGCGCAGCGAGATCATGACGCCGTTGGCGGGCAGGGCCTGCATCAGCGAGCCGCGCGCGGCCACCAGCCGGCAGGCGTCGTCGAGGGTGAAGATTCCGGCGACGTGGGCGGCGGTGATCTCACCGATCGAGTGGCCGGTCAGATGCTGCGGGGTGATCCCGAAGGACTCGACCAGCCGGTAGAGGGAGGTCTCGATCGCGAAGAGCGCGGCCTGCGTGTACCGGGTCTGGTTGAGCAGGGTCGGGTCCTCGGCGAAGACGACGTCCTTGACCGCCTGTTCGGCGTCCAGGTGCCGGTCGAGGGTGGAGCACACCTCGTCGAACGTGTCCCGGAAGACCGGGTACGTGTCGTACAGCTCGCGGCCCATCCCGGCCCGCTGCGCACCCTGTCCCGTGAACAGGAACGCGGTGGTGCCCTCCCGTGCCGTACCGGTGACGACCGCGCGTGAGGACTCGTCGTTGCTCAGCGCCTGAAGACCCGCCAGCAGTTCGTCACGGCCGGCCCCCACCACCACCGCGCGGTGCTGGAACCGTGCGCGGGTGGCGGTCAGCGCCTGGCCGATGTGCCCCGGGTGGACCCCGGGACGCGCGATGACATGGTCGAGAAGGCGCCGCGCCTGGTCGCGGAGCGCGGGGGCGCTCTTGGCGGACAGGACCCACGGGACGAGGGCCGTCTGCGGCGCGTCCTGCTCGTGGTCGTCCTCGGCGGGCTCCGGCGTCGCGGGGGCCTGCTCGATGATGAGGTGGGCGTTGGTGCCGCTGATGCCGAAGGAGGAGACCGCCGCGCGTCGCGGGTGGTCGGTCTCCGGCCAGGCACGGGCCTCGGTCAGCAGCCGCACATTGCCCGAGTCCCAGTCGATGTGCGGACTCGGCTCGTCGACGTTGAGCGTCCGGGGCAGCGTGCCGTGGCGCATCGCCTCGATCATCTTGATGACCCCGCCGATACCGGCGGCGGCCTGCGTGTGGCCGATGTTCGACTTCAACGACCCGAGCCACAGCGGTTCTTCACGGTTCTGGCCGTATGTCGCCAGCAGGGCCTGCGCCTCGATCGGGTCGCCCAGGGGCGTTCCGGTGCCGTGCGCCTCCACCGCGTCGACCTGGTCGGGAGTGAGACCCGCACCGGCCAGGGCGGCGTTGATGACCCGCTGCTGGGACGGACCGTTCGGAGCGGTCAGACCGTTGCTCGCACCGTCCTGGTTGACCGCGGAACCACGGAGGACGGCGAGGACGGTGTGTCCGTTCGCCTTCGCGTCCGACAGCCGCTCCAGCAGGACCATGCCCGCGCCCTCGGCCCAGATCGTGCCGTCCGCCGCACCGGCGAACGACTTGCACCGCCCGTCGGGAGCCAGCCCACGCTGCTGTCCGAACTCCACGAACATGCCCGGGGTCGCCATGACCGCGACGCCGCCCGCCAGGGCCAGCGAGCAGTCCCCGACGCGCAGCGCCTGCGCCGCCTGGTGCATCGCGACGAGCGACGACGAGCACGCCGTGTCGACCGTCACCGCCGGACCTTCGAGACCGAAGGTGTACGAGATCCGCCCGGAGACGACACTCGCGGTGTTGCCGGTGAGCAGATAGCCGCCCAGCCCGTCGTCGCCCTCGTGCAGCCGGGGGCCGTACTCCTGTGACATCGCGCCCACGAACACACCGGTGCTGCTGCCCTGGAGGCCGTCCGGGTCGATCCCGGCGCGCTCCAGCGCCTCCCAGGTGACCTGCAGCAGCAGGCGCTGCTGCGGGTCCATCGCCGTGGCCTCGCGCGGGCTGATGCCGAAGAACTCGGTGTCGAACTCGGCGGCCTCGTCGAGGAACCCGCCGTGCCGTGTGTAGGTCTTGCCCCGCACCCCGGGCTCGGGGTCGTACAGGGCGTCCAGGTCCCAGCCGCGGTCGGTGGGGAACCCCGAGATCGCGCTCACCCCGTCGTCGACGAGCTGCCACAGCTCGTCCGGGGTACTGGCGCCGCCGGGGTAACGGCAGGCCATGCCGACGATCACGATCGGGTCGTCGGCGTCCAGCACCGACGACCGCGACAGCGCGGACGCGGCCGACGACGTGTCGTCGCCCAGGGCCAGTTCGCACAGCCGCCGGGCCAGCCGGGACGGGCTCGCGTAGTCGAAGACGACGGTCTCCGGCAGCGCCAGCCCGGTGATGTCCACGAGGTTCTGCCGGAGCTGGACCGCCATCGTGGAGTCCATGCCCAGCTCGCGGAACGCCTGGCCGACCTCCACCGAGTCCGTGTTCAGATGACCGAGCACGATCGCCGTGCGCAGTCTCACCAGCTCAAGCGCCGTACGGGCGCGCTCGTCCGCCGGCAGTCCGGCGAGCCGGCCCGACCACGTGGACTCGCCCCCCGCGGGGGTCTCCTCACGTGGCGCCTCCTGGAGCTGGACGGCGCCGCGCGCCGAGGTCTCGAACGCGGTCGAGACCTCGGGCCAGTAGCGCTCCCGCTGGAAGGCGTACGTGGGCAGCGCCACGCGGCCCGGCGCACGCCCCGCGAAGACGGCCGACCAGTCCACGGGCAGACCGGATACGTGCAGCTCCGCCAGGGAGGTCAGCAGCTGCGGCCACGGAGCCTCGTTGCGGCGCAGCGAGTCCGCGACCAGCGCGTCCGGCAGCGTCGCGCGCAGCCCGACCGTGAGAACGGGATGCGGGCTCGACTCCACGAACGTGCCGAACCCGTCCTCGGCCATGGCCTGGAGGGTCTTCTCGAAGAGAACGGGCCGGCGAAGGTTGGAGAACCAGTAGTCGGCGTCGAGCCCCGCCGTGTCGACGGCGCCCGCGGTGACCGTCGAGTAGAACGCGATGTCGCACGAACGCGGCGTCACCCCGGCGAACTGCTCAAGGAGACGGTCCTTGATGGCGTCCATGTGCGGCGAGTGGGAGGCGAAGTCCACGCCGGAGACGGCCTTCGCGCGGATCCCGTCGCTCTCGCAGCGGGCCAGCAGCTCGGCGATGGCCTCAGGGGTTCCGGCCACGACCGTGGTGCCGGGCCCGTTGACGACGGCGATGCTCAGCCCGTCGCCGAAGGGGGCGATGTACTCGGTGACCCGGTCGGCCGCCAGCGGCACCGACGCCATCGCTCCGGTACCCGCCAGCGTCATGATCGTCCGGCTGCGCAGGGCCACGATCCTGGCGGCGTCCGCCAGGTCGAGCGCTCCCGCGACGTGCGCCGCGGCGATCTCGCCCTGCGAGTGCCCGATGACCGCGTCGGGCCGTACGCCCAGCGATTCCCACACCCTGGCGAGCGAGACCATCACCGCGAACAGCACGGGCTGGACGACGTCCGCGCGGTCGAGGGACGTCGCGCCGGACTCGTCGGTGAGCGTGTCCAGCAGCGACCAGTCGACGTACGGGGCGAGGGCTTCGTGGCACGCCTCGATCGACGCGCGGAAGACCGCCGACGTGCGCATCAGCTCGCGGGCCATGCCCTCCCACTGCGAGCCCTGCCCCGGGAACACCAGAGCGATCTTCCCGTGGTCGCCCGTGACGCCCGTGACGAGCCCGGGTACGTCGTCGCCGGCCTTCAACGCCGCCAGCTGCGCGTCGTGTTCGAGCCCGAGCGCGACGGCGCGGTGCTCGAAGTGGGTACGTGTGCCGGCGAGCGAGCGGCCGATGTCGAACGCGTCGGCGTCCGCCGTCCGCCGCTCCAGCAGCCGCCCGGCCTGGGCGCGCAGAGCCGCCTCCGTACGCCCGGACACCAGCCAGGGAGCCAGCGGGAGTTCCGGCTCCTCGCCACGCGGCGCGTCCTCCTCGGACACGACCGGCTCGGGCGCCTCGGCGAGTACGACATGGCAGTTCGTCCCGCCCACACCGAAGGAACTGACCCCGGCCAGCAGCGGCGCGTCCGGCCACGGGCCGGACGCGGTCTGGACGCGCAGATTCAGCGCCTCGGGGTCGATACGCGGGTTGGGCGTCTCGTAGTTGAGGCTCGCCGGGATCTCCCGGTGCCGGATGCTCAGCGCCGTCTTGATCAGCCCGACGATTCCCGCCGCGCCTTCCAGGTGCCCGACGTTGGTCTTGGCCGAGCCGACGAGTACGGGGGAGCCCGCGGGGCGCGCGCTGCCGTACGCGGCGCCCACACCCGCCGCCTCCAGCGGATCGCCCGTCGGAGTACCGGTGCCGTGGAGTTCCACGTAGCGGACCTCGGCCGGGTCCACGCCCGCGTCCTCGCACGCCTGGCGCAGCACCGTCGCCTGCGCCTCGGCGCTGGGCACCGTGAGCCCGTCGGTGGAGCCGTCGTTGTTGACCGCGCTGCCACGGATGACCCCGTACACGGTGTCCCCGTCGCGCACCGCGTCCGCCAGCGGCTTCAGTACGACGACACCGCCGCCCTCGCCGCGTACGTAGCCGTTGGCCCGCGCGTCGAAGGTGAAGCAGCGTCCGTCCGGCGACAACCCGCCGAACATCCCGGCGACTTCGGCGCTCTCGGGCGCGAAGTTGAGTGCCACACCGCCCGCGAGCGCCAGGGTGGCCTCGCCCTTGCGCAGGCTCTCCACGGCCAGGTGCACCGCCACGAGCGACGACGACTGCGCCGAGTCGACCGCCATGCTCGGGCCGCGCAGGCCCAGGGCGTACGACACCCGGTTGGCGATGACACCGCGGTTCAGCCCCGGCAGCGAGTGCTGTGTGATCGCACCACCGCGGTGTGCCAGCGCCGCGTAGTCCCCGGCGATCGCTCCGACGATGACGGCGGTCGCGCTGGACCGCAGCGTCTCGGGGACGATTCCCGCGTCCTCCAGCGCCTCCCAGGCCAGCTCGGCGAAGAGCCGCTGCTGCGGGTCGATCGCCACGGCCTCGCGCGGCGAGATCCCGAAGAACGCCGCGTCGAACCGGTCCACGCGGTCGAGGAACCCGCCGTGGCGCAACGCGGCGCGATGCCGCTCCGGTGAGTCCGGCAGCACCTCCTCCGGGTCCCAGCGGTCCTGCGGCACCTCGGTGATCGCACTGCGCCCCGACCGCAGCAACTCCCAGAAGGAGTTGGCGTCGGGTGCCTGGGGGAGGCGGCATGACATGCCGGTGATTGCGATTGCATCCGTACCGTGAACAAGATCACTCGACATGATGGCGAGTGCCTCCCTCATCGCGTGCTTCGAAAACGCCGGGCAGGCGTTCGTCTTGAGGGAACGATCATCAGCTCCGCCGCCGGCCCCCAGCTACCCGTAGAGCCCCCTAGGACGACGTTGTCAGGGGTACCCCTGGGGTTGCCCCCGGGCGGCCGGCCCCTCCCGCTCCTGCGCGCGGACAGAAGTC
>NZ_JBHUUW010000110.1:0-16529 GCF_042670825.1 Streptomyces sp. NPDC057137
CGGTTGAACCGGCCGGGCGCCCCTCTTCGTACGTACGCCTACCGCTACGCCGACTTCTCGTGGCGGCCGTCGTTCTTCACGATCCGCGGCTCGCGCGGGACCAGCGTCGGGTTCACGTTGTTGCGGACGACGTCCGCCGTGATGACCACGCGGGCCACGTCCTTGCGGGACGGGACCTCGTACATCACCGACTGGAGGACCTCCTCCAGGATCGCGCGCAGACCGCGCGCGCCCGTGCCGCGCAGGATCGCCTGGTCGGCGATGGCCTCAAGCGCCGGGAGGTCGAAGTCCAGCTCCACGCCGTCGAGTTCGAAGAGGCGCTGGTACTGCTTCACCAGCGCGTTGCGCGGCTCGACCAGGATCTTGAGGAGCGCTTCGCGGTCCAGGTTGTGCACCGACGTCAGGACCGGGAGACGGCCGATGAACTCGGGGATCATCCCGAACTTCACCAGGTCCTCCGGCATGACCTCCTGGAACTGGTCGCTCTCCTCGATCTCACGCTTGGAGCGGATCGTCGCGCCGAAGCCGATGCCCTTCGCGCCGGCCCGTGACTCGATGATCTTCTCCAGGCCCGCGAAGGCGCCGCCCACGATGAACAGCACGTTCGTCGTGTCGATCTGGATGAACTCCTGGTGCGGGTGCTTACGGCCGCCCTGCGGCGGGACCGAGGCCGTCGTGCCCTCCAGGATCTTCAGCAGGGCCTGCTGGACGCCCTCGCCGGAGACATCGCGGGTGATCGACGGGTTCTCGCTCTTGCGGGCGACCTTGTCGATCTCGTCGATGTAGATGATCCCGGTCTCGGCCTTCTTGACGTCGTAGTCGGCCGCCTGGATCAGCTTCAGCAGAATGTTCTCGACGTCCTCGCCGACATAGCCGGCCTCCGTCAGCGCCGTAGCGTCCGCGATCGCGAACGGTACGTTCAGCATCCGGGCCAGCGTCTGGGCGAGGAGCGTCTTGCCGGAGCCCGTGGGGCCCAGCAGCAGGATGTTGGACTTGGCGAGTTCGATCGCGTCGTCGCGGCTTCCGCCGCCGCCGTTCTCGCCGGCCTGCACGCGCTTGTAGTGGTTGTACACCGCTACCGAGAGGGCCTTCTTCGCGGGCGCCTGCCCGACGACGTAACCCTCGAGGAACTCGTAGATCTCCCGCGGCTTGGGCAGTTCCTCCCACCGCACCTCGGAGGTCTCGGCGAGCTCCTCCTCGATGATCTCATTGCAGAGGTCGATGCACTCGTCGCAGATATAGACCCCGGGACCTGCGATGAGCTTCTTCACCTGCTTCTGGCTCTTCCCGCAGAACGAGCACTTGAGCAGGTCGCCGCCATCACCGATGCGTGCCACGAGGTGCTTCCCCTTCGCCTGGGAGCAGCCTGGTTCAGCGGCTCCTGTGCCTCATACCCGACGGTACCTTGCCTGGCCCCCCGTTCGGGCCCCCCTTGGCACGGTTCACGTGGACGTGAGACCACGCACACCGCGCCAAGGGCACCGGACGGGTCAGGCCGCTGCCGCCGCCGTGGTCTTACGGGTCGACACGATCTGGTCGACCAGACCGTACGCCAGAGCGTCCTCGGCGGTCAGGATCTTGTCGCGCTCGATGTCGTCGCGGACCTTCTCGATCGGCGTCGTGGAGTGCTTGGCCAGCATGTCCTCGAGCTGCGCGCGCATGCGCAGGATCTCGTTGGCCGCAATCTCCAGGTCGGAGAGCTGCTCACGGCCGGTCTGGCTGGACGGCTGGTGGATCAGGACGCGCGCGTTCGGCAGGGCCAGGCGCTTGCCCGCCGTGCCGGCCGCGAGCAGGACCGCCGCCGCGGAGGCGGCCTGTCCCATGCAGACCGTCTGGATGTCCGGCTTCACGAACTGCATCGTGTCGTAGATGGCCGTGAGGGCCGTCATCGAGCCGCCGGGGCTGTTGATGTAGATCGAGATGTCACGGTCGGGGTCCATGGACTCCAGGCACAGCAGCTGCGCCATGACGTCGTTGGCCGACGCGTCGTCGATCTGGACACCGAGGAAGATCACGCGCTCCTCGAAGAGCTTCGCGTACGGGTCGTACTCGCGTACGCCCTGCGAGGTGCGCTCCACGAAGCGCGGGATGACATAGCGGTTGTCCACCTGAGGGCCGGTGTAGAGGCCGCTCGCAGAGGCGCCGGGGTAGTTGTTCATGTGGGTGTTCACCATCCTGGTGGCGTTCGATGGGCTGACGTGGCCGGTCCGGGGCGTGACTCTCGCCCTCAGGCGCCGGTGCCGCCGCCGCCCGGAACACCCGAAGCAGCGGAGATGATCTCGTCGATGATGCCGTAGGAGACGGCTTCCTCGGCGGTGAACCAGCGGTCGCGGTCACCGTCGCGGATGATGGTCTCTTCGGTCTGACCCGTGTGGCGGGCGGTGATCTCGGCCATGCGCTTCTTCGTACGGAGAAGCTGCTCGGCCTGGATCTTGATGTCGGAGGCGGTGCCGCCGAGGCCCGCGGAGCCCTGGTGCATGAGGATGTCGGTGTTGGGCAGCGCGAAGCGCTTGCCGGCGGTGCCGCCGGTCAGCAGGAACTGGCCCATGGAGGCCGCCATGCCCATGCCGATGGTCACCACGTCGTTCGGGATGTACTGCATGGTGTCGTAGACCGCCATGCCCGCCGTGACGGAACCACCGGGGCTGTTGATGTAGAGGTAGATGTCCTTCTCGGGCTCGGCCGCGAGGAGAAGGAGCTGCGCGGTGATCTTGTTGGCGATGTCGTCGTCGACCTGCTGGCCGAGGAAGATGATCCGCTCACCGAGCAGTCGGCTGTAGACCTGGTCGCCGAGGCCACCACCGAGGGACGGCTCACCGGCGGCGTAAGGCATCAGATTCGTCACGTATCCACCTGCTCGTCTCTGACGGCTTCGGCCGTCTCAGCGTCTTTCGTTCCGGGGGACGGGGGAGACCCCAGCCCTCGTATTCATGGACCCTAACGCGCTGGTCGGCGGGCGCCATCCCGCTTCCTGGACTGTTCGCTGGCAGCGCAAGGTAGTTGGGTCGTCGCAGGGGGCGGGGACGCACTCCGCGGGCCCGGCGGGGGAACGGGGCGGGCCCCGGGCGCGAGTCGCGTCCGGGGCCCGGAGATCCGGTCGAGCGGGGGCTCTCAGCCCTCGTTCTTCGCGTCCGCGGGGGCGTCGGCCTTGTCGGTCGTGTCGGCCTCGGCGGTCCCGTCGGTCGCGGCGGTCTCGTCGGAGGAGGCCTCGACGGCGTCGACCGTCTCGGCGGTCTCGTCCGTCTCGTCGTCCTCAAGGTCGACGACCTCACCGTTGGTGTCCGTCACCTTGGCGGACTCGACCACCACGGCGAGCGCCTTGCCGCGGGCGACCTCGCCGACGAGCATCGGCACCTGGCCGCCTTCGACGACGGCCTGCGCGAACTGGTCGGGCGACATGCCGGAGGACTGCGCGCGACGCATGAGGTGCTCGGTGAGCTCCTCCTGGTTCACGTTCAGCTTCTCCTTGTTGACCAGCTCGTCGAGGATGAACTGGGTCTTGATGCCCTTGACCGCCTGCTCCTTGGTCTCCTCGTCGAACTCCTCCTCCGTCTTGCCCTGGATCTCCAGGTACTTCGGAAGGTCGAGGCCCATCTGACCGAGCTGGTGGTGCTCCAGGTTGTGCTTACGGGTCTTGATCTCGTCCTCGAGAAGCTTCTCGGGGATCGGGACCTCGACCAGCTTCAGCAGCTCGTCGAGGACGCGCTCCTGGGCCTGGGTGGCCTGGTCGTACTGCTTCATGCTGCCGAGGCGCTTGCGGCTGTCCGCCTTCAGCTCGTCCAGGGTGTCGAACTCGCTGGCCATCTGCGCGAACTCGTCGTCCAGGTCGGGCAGCTCGCGGGCGGCGACCTGGCTGACCTTGACGGCGACCTCGGCGTCCTTGCCCTCGGCGGTGCCGCCCTTGAGCTGAGAGGTGAAGGTGGCCTCGCCACCGGCCTCCAGGCCGGTCACGGCCTCGTCGATGCCTTCGAGCAGCTCGCCGGAGCCGATGGTGTACTGCACGTCACTCGCGACGCCGTCCTCCAGGACCTCGCCGTCGACCTTGGCCTCAAGGTCGATCGTGACGACGTCACCCTCGGCGGCGGCGCGCTCCACGGTGTTGGTGGAGGCGAAGCGCTCACGCAGCTCGTCGACGGACTTGTCGACGTCCTCGTCGGACACGTCGACCGCGTCGACAGTGACCTCGATGCCGGAGTAGTCCGGGATCTCGATGACGGGACGGATGTCGACCTCGGCGGTGAAGGACAGCAGCTCGCCGTCCTTCAGCTCCTTGATGTCGACCTCGGGCTGCCCGAGGACATTGAGCTCACCCTCGTTGACGGCCTCCGTGTAGAACTTCGGAAGGGCGTCGTTGACGGCCTCCTCCAGCACAGCTCCACGGCCGAACCGCTGGTCGATGACGCGGGCCGGGATCTTGCCCTTGCGGAAGCCCTTCACCGTGACCTGCTCGTTGATCTTCTTGTACGCCGCGTCGAGGCTGTCCTTGAGCTCCTCGAAGGGCACCTCGACAGTGAGCCGAACCCGGGTCGGGTTCAGGGTCTCCACGGCGCTCTTCACGGTTCGGTCTCCTTGGTGGCTGATTCTGGGGTTCTGCCGCCCGCCGTGACTCCGGCGGACCAGCGGATTCGGCCCGGTTCTTCACAGTCTCTTCAGACACACGGGCACGCAGCTTGCATAGTAGCCGCAAGCAGGATGAGGCCCACAACGCGATCATGAACAGGCACGTGTACTGATGGTCGGGGTGGCCGGATTCGAACCGACGACCTTCCGCTCCCAAAGCGGACGCGCTACCAAGCTGCGCCACACCCCGTCGGTGCGACACGTAGGGTACATGCCCGCGAGCGGTGCGCCGGACCTATTAACCGGCGAAGATGTGGTGTGCGTGGGACGCCACCGACCCGCTACGATGTTTCCCGTGCCGCGGTCCACGAGACCTGCGGCGCGTGCGGGCGTAGCTCAATGGTAGAGCCCTAGTCTTCCAAACTAGCTACGCGGGTTCGATTCCCGTCGCCCGCTCCGTATGACACAGGGCCAGGCCGGAGGTTCATCCTCCGGACTGGCCCTGAGTCGTTTCCCTGCCGCGACGTCAGATTTTGACCTTCGTTCCCTCGGGGACCTGGAAGCAAGCGGAGCCGAGAGCGACGGAGATCATGGACGGATCCTCACTGCGCCCCCGTCGGTCCAGTAGCGTGATGGTCAAGGAGAACTTCTTCTTCGCAGCGTCCGCGGTGAGTTCGAGGCTTTTCGCCCGACTGGAGTCTGGACCGTAACGGTCGATCTTCCAACCGTACTCGGGGAGCTCACCCTTGAGTCGCTCCATCGCCTTTCCCATGTCCTCGACGGGTACATCGTAAAGGCTCCACACATGCCCCACCGAGTAGAACTTCTCGAAATCCCGGTCACCGCACGGCGTAACCATGGGGCCGGCGTCAGAGGTTTTTCCGGGTAGGTCGATGATGCTCTTGACCTGGTCGGAGAAGGTCGCGGCGTCGGCTCGTGCAGCGTCCACTTCTCGTGTCTCAGGCGTTTCATCGGATCCAAGCATTCCTGAACATCCCGTAAGTGCGGCGATCATTGATATTGCGAGCAGGGTTTTCGCGGGACGCCTAGTCAAGCTTCACCTCGTCGTATTTCCCAGTGATGACGGCAGCCTGGTTTATAAGACTGAGGGAGTCATTTTTCCAGTAGCCGCTGTGGTCCACGGTGTCGGTACGCATGATGTTGGCGCCGAATTCGCGATCGGTGGGGACGTTGTTGTCACCCCCGAGACCGACCAGGCGCCCCCCTGTGGGCACTTGATCCACGCTCAAGGAACCCGCCATCGCCCATACGTGCCCTCTATCCACGTCCAGGTTGTCCGCATGGCCCGTCTGCATGCCGGGGCTACCTGCGACCACGATGTCGTCGGTGGCGAGGTCACCCTGTTTTTGACGCCTCGCCGATGGCCGTGCTGCCGTAACTGTGTCCGACGATCGTGGTGTGGCTGCTGTCGGGGCCGCCCTGAGCTTCCTGGACGCCGCTCATGAACTGGTTGAGAGCAGGGGCCGCTTTCTGGGCGTATTCGGGGTCGGTGGCCTCCGGAATAAAGTCACCATCCTTGATCGGGACAGCGGACCTGGGGGTGTCGTAGTCGAGCCAGGTGATAGTGGAAATCTCTTTCTCAGGGGCGAGCCGCTGACTCGATGCCCAAAGAGTCTCGCCCCGTGCGAGGTCACCACCAACATTGGAAAGGCCGGCTCCGGTCCCCGGCACATACACCGCCGTATGGTCAGCCGTATCCGGGTTGCCGTTGGCGATGATGACGCGGCCGTCGCCCGCCCCTGCGGGGTCGAAACCCAGAAGATAGGCCTGAGGAAGACGTGGTTCACCGGGTTGTGGGGATGTACCGGTGCGGTCGAAGCGTTCCTCGATCTGCCCCATGCCCTTGAGGGATCCTTCCAAGAACTTGATCCGCTCCTCCCCACCGGTCTTTTCCTCCCACTCGTCGTACGCATCTGTGGTGCTGGACGTCGGAGGCTGGTACTTCATGGGCATCTTCGGGAACGAGTCGAGTTCCACTTGGAACTTGGCCCTCTTCTCCTCCAGTGCCGTGCGGTTGGCATCGTCGCGGACATCGCTCGGCAGTCCGTCGAGTGCGCCCACCGAGGCGGGATGGAGCGCAACGTATCCGGCCCGTTCGTCGGCAGTGAGCCCTCGCCACCATGTGGCGTTCTCCGCAGGGGACTTGCCGTCCGGTAGGTCGCTCGCGTTGAGGTGGCCGCCCGAGGCCTTCCGCAACCCGAGGGTGTCGTTGTGGACATCGGCCCAGTCCTTGTCGGACACAGTGAGGTCGTTGTGAGCCTTCAGACGCTCCAGCTGCGGGGCCCATTTCTGGTCGGCTTTCGTCGCATCACCGAGCGCGTCACCGATACGGTCGGCGAAGCCCTGGGCCTTCGTACGCTTGAAGTCCGCGTCTTCCTTGACCTCACCGAACGTCGCTTCCCAGTGGACCGATCCGTCGGGCCGGACCGTGAAGCCCGCACCGACCGCGTCGTCCATCGCGTCGGTCAGCTTCCTCTGCGCCGACCGCAATTCGGCGGCGAAGCCGTTCAGCGCCACGCCCTTCAACTGGCCACCGCGCATCTGAACCATGGTCTGGCCGGTGATGCGGTCCTTGGCCGCCTGGGCAGCATTGCCGACGGCCTGATAGCCGTCGGCGGCCTGCTCGAACTCGGCCGGCTTCACATCCCGCAACGTGGTGAGACTCGTCATGACGCGTCATCGCCTCCCGGTCGACGGATGGCCGCCGCGGGCGGGTGGCACCGCGTCCTCGGGCTTGGTCACCTGCTGGTTGAACGCCTCCGTGATCGCCTGGTCGTTCTTGTAGAGGTCGTTGCCCGCATGTCGCAACTTCCCCGCCACTTCGGCGCATTCGCGACCGACCAGGTCCAGGTAGCGCCCCGTATCCCCGTATGCCGTCGTCACTCGTCCAGAGGCGGCGGGGGTTCGTCGGCCGCCGAACGAGCTACGTCACGATCACAACGTTCGCGTTCCGGCGCAGCAAGACGGCTCGCCCAGGGAGGGGCGAGCCGTCTCACGCGGTGCCTGGCGTCGAGCGCCGCTAGAAGTTGATCTGGTTGATCGTCTCCGCTATCGAGTCCAGGAACCTGTTCACCGACGGCGCCATGTCCGTGGATGCCAGGAAGAAGCCGAACAGGACCGCGACGACGGCCGGGCCGCCCTTCAGGGAGCCGCCGCGGATCAGTACCACGAGGACGATCGCCAACAGCAGCACCACAGACAGTGAAATGGCCACAACTGATCACACCCTCGGTCGGTCCGCCTTGCCGGCCGCGGGAGCTCACGGCCTCGCACATACCCGCTGCCTCCATCGTGCCACCAACCGCCCCTCAGGTGTGGGTCCGTGACCAATCATCGAGGTAAGGATCGCGCCAATCGGCCGACGGGTGTGCCGGCTGGACGACCGGTTGGGGCCGGGGCGGGCGGATAAACGCGGACGTCAATTCCGCGTGATCGTTTCGCTGTATACACAGCTCCTTCACAGCCAATTATGAGGTGAACCCAAGACGCCTACCCCGGGAATTCACTCGCAGTCACATCGAGGGCAACACCCTGCCGATATGCCCTATTTAAGGGGGATTAACAGGGGCATATCAACTGGTGGGCGACTGTTTCGGTGTCCAACACCCCACTTTCCCAGGAGGTTTTACTCAGCGCATTGTGCGGCGCTAGGCTTAATCAGATGTCCCACGCTCCGCACGGATATGAGAGGGCCCCGCTCCCCCGCACGCGGGAGTTGGATCCCGTCCCCCCAACGGCACCGACCGCATCGGCCGCTGTGGCCGAAACCCCTGTACGGACCCCTCAGGATTCCGCGAAGTCGACGCCCCCCACGGCCAAGACGTCCACGAAGCGAGACGCGTTCTTCGACAACGCGAAGTACCTGGCCATCGTGCTGGTGGCCATGGGCCACGCCTGGGAGCCCGTGATGGAGGGCAGCCGGGCGACGAAGGCGATCTACATGGTCGTCTACTCGTTCCACATGCCGGCCTTCATCATCATCTCCGGCTACTTCTCCCGGAGTTACACCGGCCGCCCGCACCAGATCAGACGTCTGCTGACCGGTATCGCCGTCCCGTACATCGTCTTCGAGGTGGCGTACTCGCTGTTCAAGCGGGTCACGAACGATCCGGGCCACCCGATCAGTCTGCTCGACCCCTGGTATCTCACCTGGTTCCTGGCCGCGTTGTTCATCTGGCGGCTGACCACCCCGATCTGGCTGTCGCTGCGCCATCCCCTGCCGATCGCCCTCGGTATCGCCGCGCTCGCCTCCTTCACGCCGAACATCGGCGCGGACCTCAACCTCCAGCGCGTACTGCAGTTCCTGCCGCTCTTCGTCCTGGGGCTCGTACTCAAGCCCGAGCACTTCCAGTTGGTCCGCCGGCGTGAGGTCAGGCTGCTGGCCGTGCCGGTCTTCGCGGGCGCGCTCGTCTTCGCGTACTGGGCGGCCGTCCGGATGGAGAACGCGTGGTTCTACCACAACAGCGCCGCGCAGGATCAGGGGGCGCCGTGGTGGATCGGCATCGTCATGACCTTCGCGCTGTTCGGTACCTCGGTGGTGCTGACGGCGGCGTTCCTGGCGTGGGTGCCGCGCCGCAAGATGTGGTTCACGGCCCTCGGCGCGGGCACGATCTGCGGCTATCTGCTGCACGGTTTCCTGGTCAAGGGCGCGATCTACAGCGGGATCTTCGACACCAACGCCTGGCTGACCGAGCCGGCCGGCCGGGTCTTCCTGACGCTGCTCGCGGGTGTCGCGATGACGCTGCTGTGCACACCGCCGGTACGCCGGTTCTTCCGCTTCGCGATGGAGCCGGAGATGGCGTGGGCCTTCCGGCGGGACCCGGCGCGGGAGTCGGCGTCACGGGCATCCGCCCCACAGACGTCGGCGCGGGCGTCGGCGCGGGAGTCGGCGTCACGCGCGGGGCAGGCCAAGTAGCCGCCGTACCTCCGCGTACTTCTCGGTGAGCCTGATCCGGGTCGCCTCGTCCAGCACGGCGAGGCGGCCCGGATCCGCGTTGTGCGCCAGATCCGACTCCTTGACGAGCAGCGCGCCCGGTGTGGCCAGAATGCGGCGGGTGTACGTGACGGTGTCCTCGCCCTTCACCTTCGTCACCGCCAGGACCATGGCCTTGACCGCCTCCGGCAGCGCCGCCGCGTCGAGCCAAGCGCGGGAGAGCGCGTCGTCCTCGACGGAGTCGTGCAGCCAGGCCGCCGCGATCTGCTCGTCCGAGCCGCCCCGCGCCCTGACCCCGTCGGCGACCGCCTGAAGGTGCTCCGCATACGGCCGGCCCGCCTTGTCGGTCTGGGCGGCGTGGGCCTCGCGGGCGATGAACTCCACCTCGGCCAGGCTGAGATACGTCATGTGTCCAACTCCATGGGTAGGCCAAAAGTTGCAGGGTAAATCGTTTGGTAAACTAATTACTGACGCTTCCTTGACGCGCCCTTGACTTGATGGAGGAACGGTCCCATCGGACACGCAGACACGCTCATAGCCATGGGCGGCGCCTTCCTCGCCGCCGCTTTCCTCGCCCGCCTCGGCAGCCGGATCGAGCTGCCGACGATCCCGCTGTTCATCCTGGCCGGAATCCTGCTCGGCCCGCACACGCCCGGCATCGTGCTCGTCTCCGACCCGCACGAGCTGGAGATGCTGTCGGCACTCGGCCTCGTACTGCTGCTCTTCTACCTCGGTCTCGAATTCCATCTGGACGATCTGAAGGCCGGCGGCCGCAAGATGGCCCTCGCCGGCGGCGCCTATCTCGCGCTGAACGTGGGCGCCGGGCTCGGCTTCGGCTTCGCGCTGGGGTGGGGCACGTCCGAGGCGCTGGTCCTCGCCGGTGTGCTCGGTATCTCCTCGTCCGCGATCGTCACGAAGATCCTGGTCGACCTGGGCCGGATCGGGAATCCCGAGACGAAACCGATCCTCGGGATCATCGTCGTCGAGGACATCTTCCTGGCGCTCTACCTGGCCGCGCTCCAGCCGATCCTGTCCGGCGCCGACAGTCTCTCCGCCGCGCTGGCCGACGGCGGGAAGGCGTTCGGATTCCTGCTGCTGCTGGCCCTCGCCGCCCGCTTCGGCAAGAAGGTCATCGGCCGCCTCATCAACACGAAGGACGACGAGCTGCTCGTCATCTCCTTCCTGGGCGCCGCGGTCTTCATGGCCGGGGTCTCCGAGTGGTTCGGGGTCGCGGACGCGATCGGCGCGTTCATGGTCGGTCTGATGCTGGGCAGTACGACCTCCGGAGACCGGATCCGCACGCTCGTACACCCACTGCGGGACGCGTTCGGCGCCATCTTCTTCTTCGCCTTCGGGCTGTCCATCAACCCGGGCGACCTGCCGACGGTGCTGTGGCCGGTGCTGGCCGCCGTCGCCGTGACGCTGACGATGAACATCCTGGCCGGGCTGGTCGCCGCCCGCGTCTACCGCTTCGGGTCCGGTCCCGCCGCGAACATCGCGACGACCCTGGTCGCGCGCGGCGAGTTCGCCCTGATCCTCGCGACGATGGCGGCGGGCGCGGCACTGGACGAGCGCCTGGCCCCGTTCATCGCGGGCTACGTCCTGATCCTCGCGGTCCTCGGCCCCCTGGCGGCGGCCAAGTCGCACTGGCTGGCACGGGTGTTGCCGGGCCGGGGTCGTGACGGGGATGGTGGCCCCTCCGGCGGTGACGTCTCGGACGGTGCGCTGTCGCTCGCGAAGACGTCGGGCGCCTGAACCGCGACGGGGGTCGGCGGCGTCCGCAGGCCGACCCCCAGCCGGCCCGCTCAACCCTTCGTGTCGCAAAGGGAGTTGGACCTAGCGTGCGATCATGCAGCCAACCACGCTCCTACGCCCCCTACTCATCGCCGTCCTCGCCCTGGCACTGGTGCCGCTCTGGCCGACACCGGCCCAGGCCGGCACCGGTGGCAACACCCGTGTCACGCTCACCGCGGACAGCGACATACCGCGCGGAGCCACGGTCGAACTACTCAGACAGACGCTGACACTCGCCGCCGGTGAGAAGCGGCACCTGCGCAGCCGCCTTGAAGCCACCAGCTCGACGACCGGAATCGTCGGCCTGACCAACCGGGTGAAATGCGTGAACGCCGCCGGCACGACGGTGCCCGTCATCGCGGCCTCGGCCCGTAACCACGAGGGCTACGACACGGCCACGTACGCGACACCGGGCCATCTGCCCCTCTTCGCGGACCTGCTCCTCACCGCACCGGCCGCCGGCGTCTACACCTGCTTCCTGTACGGCTCCGCCTACTCGACCCTCCCCGGCACGTACCATCTGACGGCCGTGGCGAAGGGCACCTGGCTGGAAGTCAGCACCACCGATCAGGTCGGCGCCCGATGGTGGCAGAACCCCTCGTGCGAGAGCGCCGACACGGCCAAGGCCTGTACGTACGTCGGCACTGCCCCGGCCCGGTCCGACGCGTGGGTGTTCTACGACGACGGGACCCCGGCGTACCAGTGGCGGGCGCAGCAGAACGCGACCGCGGTCTCGGCGCAGGCGAATGTCGAACTGACCACGTGCCCAAAGGGAACGGCCTCGTGCGCGGCCTCCATGCAGGCGCATCCGCGCGGCGAGAACGCGGTGGTGGACACGCGCTTCGAGTTCGTCCAGCTCGACGCCACCGACCACGCCTGCCGCACGCACAGCACGGCCGCGCGTAAGACCGTGACCGACGACGCCCACCACTCGGTCGCGTACTTCGCGCTGGCCGACCTGCCGGTGGACCCCGGCTGCGGAAGCCGCGAGTTCATCATGCGGGTCTACGTGAAGCACGTGTCGGGCCAGACGGTGAAGATCGACGGGGTGCAGGGCGGGCTCACCTCGCTGACCAACGGCATCGCGTTCAACCACCTGCCCGGCTAGGTCCTGTCCGGTCAGGAGCAGGAGACCGGCGAGTGCGATCGCCGTGCGCGGGTCCGTTGCGGTGGCCAGCAGGCCCCACAGGGCGGTCAGGGCCGCGATGGAGGTCTTGCCCGTGATCGACCACGCCGACAACGTACGGACCATCCGGACCTTCGGGATCTGTTCGAGGCGGTACGTGGCGTAGAGCGGGTTGAACACGCCGATGCAGGTGATCAGTCCCAGCTGGACGGTGATGACGAGTGCCATCCCGCCGAGGCCGGGCCCGCCGAAGACCAGGGCGAGCGGCCAGCACGCGCGCAGCGTGCCCGCGACGCGTATGACGCGGTGGCGGCCGAACCGGTCGACCCGGGGCTGGGCGAGGCGCGCGCCGATGATGCCGCCGACGCAGGGCGCCGCGAAGGCGACGGCGTACTGCCAGGGGGCGAACCCGAGCGGGCCGAGCATCAGGACGGCCAGCACGGGCGCGGGCGCCATGATCAGGCCGTTGACGAGGACCGTGTTGAGGAACAGCGGGCGCAGATCCCGGTGGCGCAGGATGTACCGCCATCCTTCGAGCAGGTCGGCGGCGCGGAACCGCCGCTGCTCGGTGCGCACCGGGCGCGGCTCCTGGCCGCCGATCGCGATCCCGCTGGCCGGCGGGCCGAGGACGGTGGCGGTCCAGGTCGTGGACTCCAGCCGGTCGTTCGCGACGAGCAGGCCCTCGGGGCGTACGAGCGCCTTCAGACAGGCGCCGCTCGCCGCCGTGAAGATGATGTCGGCCACGGCCACGACGACCGGCACGAGGAGGAGTTGGCCGAAGCCGAGCACGCCGAGGGCGTACGCGACGGGGACGGTCATCAGCGCGGCGAAGCGGATCAGGTCCATCGCCACCATCACGGACCGTTTACGGCGGAACTCCACCCACAGCCCGAGCGGCACGGCGACCGCCGCGCCGACCGTGAGCCCCGCGGCGGCCAGCAGGGACACCTGGGCGGGACCGGCGTGCAGGACGAGGATCGCGATGAGGGTGAACGCGTCGAAGGCGAGCCGGGTCCCGAACGCGCCGGCCGCGGAGGCCGCCCACAACCACGCGAAGGGCCGCCCCAGGGACCGCGTGGGCCGTTTCACCGGATCCACCCGCGCCAGGCCCTGTCCGGACAAGGGCGCCTAGGGCCTGTCTTCAAAGTAGCGCCGTCCGCCCGTAGGGCGGGGCCCGCGCCCGCTGCGGAGCGGCTGATGTCTCGTTGGTGCGGTGCATCGCAAGGCGGAGGATCGGCCTCGTACCGGGCGTACTCGGCCGACTCCGACAACGCAGGGGGCACCCCCGTGGCCCCCTCGGGGCCTACGGGGGAGAGGTGCCGTCCAGGCGCCGCGGGCCAGGCGGGACTTTGAAGACACCCCCTAGGGGGTGTCTTGTCGATCAGGCCGGATCAGGGAGCGGGGTCTGGTGCGTGCGATCGCAAGGCGGAGGAGGGAGGCATGGCGGAGCCATGCCGACCGACGACAACGCGGCGAGCGTGCGTGCCAGGGACCGCGAGCCCGGCAAGATCGGCCAGACACCCCCTAGCCCTGGCGGCAGATCAGCAGCAGCGCCCTGTCGTCGTTCACGTGCTTCGCGACCGCCTCGATCAGGTGCCAGGCCGCCCCCTCGAAGCCCGCCGCGACATAGCGGTCGGCCTCGCCCGAGAGGCGGTCGATGCCCTCGCTCAGGTCGCGGCCCGACGCCTCGACCAGGCCGTCCGTGAACAGCATCAGTACGTCGCCCGGCAGCAGTGAGCCCTTCACCGGGTCGAACTCCGCGCGGTCGTAGACCCCGAGGAGCGGGCCCTCGGCCGCCATCTCCTCCCAGCGGCCGCTGCCCGCGTGCAGTTGGAGCGCGGGCAGGTGGCCGGCCGACAGCAGTTCGTAGTCGCCGGACTCGAGGTCCAGGACGAGATGGATGGAGGTCGCGAAGCCCTCGTCCCAGTCCTGGCGGAGCAGATAGCCGTTGGCGGCCGGCAGGAAGCCGTGCGGCGGGAGCGAGCCGAGCAGGCCGCCGAACGCGCCGGACAGCAGCAGCGCGCGGGAGCCCGCGTCCATGCCCTTGCCGGAGACGTCCGTGAGGACGACTTCGAGCGTGCGGCCCCCGTTGGTGCGGGCCGCGACGACGAAGTCGCCGGAGAAGGACTGGCCGCCGGCCGGCCGCAGCGCCATCTCGCGGTGCCAGCCCTTCGGCAGGTGCGGCAGGGCGCTCTGGACCCGGATGCGTTCGCGCAGGTCGAAGAGCATCGTGCCGCCGCGCCGCCACGGAACGCCGACGCGGGCCCGGAACTGGGCGATGAGCAGCCCGAAGAGGCCGCAGGCCGCCACCACGAGGACGGTGCCCGGCGTGACCGTGGCCGGCCCCTGGTCGTACGGGCCGAGGACGAGCGATTCGACGATCAGGGCGGTGGCACCGGCCGCGTACAGAGTGAGCAGGCTGGAGGGCCGCAGGACAAGTCCCCCGGCGACGATCGGCAGGACCAGCGCGGACGGCGAGAACCACACGGGGTTAGCCATGGTGGCGAGGGCGATTCCCGGGATGGTCAGGAGCAGTCCGACGAGTGCGATCCAGTCCGAGCCGTCGCCACGGAAGTAGTCGACACCGGACTTGCGCACGGCGTTGCGGACCCGGTGCAGCGACTTGCGCATCCGGGCCGTGTACGAATCCGCTTTCGCGCCACTGGCCATTGTCGTTGGACCTTATCCATCAGCGGGCCCGGCGTGCAGGGGGACCCCTGTGACATTGCGTTCGATATCGGGTCGCCTCGACCACCCGCGTCCTGGTACTGATGGCATATGACCACAGACTTGCGAGTACTCGAAGCCTCCGACTGGGACCGCTGGTTCGGGACGTTGGAGAGAGCATTCGGCGGTGGCCTCACCAACTCCGCCGAGGAGCGCGAGGTGTGGCGCTCCGTGACCGAGTACGAACGGTCCGTCGGGGTCTGGGACGGCGACGAGTGCGTGGGGACCGCGGGGGCCTACACCTTCGGGCTCACGGTGCCCGGCGGCGGCGTGGTGTCCGCGGCGGGCGTCACGATGGTGAGCGTGGCGGCGACGCACCGGCGGCGCGGGATCCTCACCTCCATGATGCGGCGGCAGTTGGACGACGTCCGCTCGTGGGGGCAGCCGGTCGCGCTGCTGACCGCGTCGGAGCCCGAGATCTACGGCCGGTTCGGATACGGCGTCGGCGCACGGCAGTTGAGCGTCGAGATCGACACGTCGCGCGTCTCGGTCAGGGTGCCACCGGCCGACGAAGGCACCGACTGCACCGACGCGGGGGTACGGCTGCGCTACGTCGCGGTGGACGACGCGCGCGAGCCGATCGAGTCGGTGTACGCGCGCCTGGTCGCGAGCCGCCCCGGCATGCTGGAGCGCCGGCCCGGCTGGGACCGGAAGCTGCTGATCGATCCGCCGGAGGGGCGCGAGGGCGCCTCCGCGCTCGAGTGCGTACTGGCGCGGCGCGGCGAGGGCGACGACGCCGAGACGGTGGGGTACGTGCTGTACCGCATCAAGCCCACGTGGGGTTCGGGGGCCGTCCCTCAGGGCACGGTCGTGGTCGACCAGGTGGCGGCCCTGGACCCGGTGACGTACGCCACGCTGTGGCGCTTCCTCGCCGAGATCGATCTCACATCGACGGTGAGCGCGTCGAGCCTGCCGGTGGACGATCCGATCCAGTTCCTGGTGTCCGACGTCCGGCGCTCCGACCTCGCGGTGCGGGACTCGCTGCACGTACGCCTGGTGGAGGTGGGCGCGGCGCTCGCGGCGCGTGCCTATCAGGCGCCGGTGGACCTGGTGTTCGAGGTGGACGACGCCTTCTGCCCCTGGAACGAGGGGCGTTGGCGGCTGACCGGTGACGAGAAGGGCGCGTCCTGCGAGCGGACGGCGGATGCGGCCGATCTGTCGCTCTCCGTACGGGAGTTGGCCACGATGTATCTGGGCGACGTCTCGCCGGCCGCGCTGGCGCGGGCGGGGCTCGTACGCGAACTGCGCCCCGGCGCGCTGACGGAGGCATCGGTCGCCTTCACCTCGCCGGTGGCGCCGTGGCTGCCGCACGGCTTCTGAGGGTCGTGGGCCGGGGACGTTGACCGGGTTGCGCGGCTCGTGGGCCGC
>NZ_JBHUUW010000111.1:0-16168 GCF_042670825.1 Streptomyces sp. NPDC057137
GTACGCGCTGAGCGCGTACCGCCCCGGCTCATGACGTCGCGCTCCCCGGGCTCTACTGCGGGTCGGGGCCCGTCGCCACCGGGCGCGCGAGGTCCGCCGTCCACTCCGACCATGAACCGGCGTACAGCGCCGCCGGGATGCCCGCGATCTCCAGCGCCACCAACTGGTGCGCCGCCGACACCCCGGAGCCGCAGTAGACACCGACCGCCGGGCCCGTGCCGTCGGCCGTGGCGCCCAGGGCCTTGAACCGGGCCGCCAGCGTCTCGGCCGGGAGGAAGCGGCCGTCGGCGCCGACGTTCTCGGAGGTGGGCGCCGAGACCGCGCCCGGAATGTGCCCGCCGACCCGGTCCAGCGGTTCGACGTCGCCCCGGTAACGCTCGGCCGCACGCGCGTCGAACAGCAGCCCGTCGCGGGCCAGCGCGGCCGCGCCGTCCGCGTCGAGCAGCGGAAGCGAATCCGGTACGGGGCTGAAGTCGCCCTCCCGCGGTGTCGGGATCTCGGTGGTCAACGGGCCGTCCCAGCCCGCGAGTCCGCCGTCCAGCACCCGTACGTCCCCATGACCGGTCCAGCGCAGCATCCACCAGGCGCGGGCCGCGGCCCAGCCCAGACCGGCGTCGTAGACGACGACCGGTGTGCCGGCCGAGACACCCGCGCGGCGCATCACCGCGCCGAACGCCGCGACGTCGGGCAGCGGATGACGGCCACCGGCGCCGGGCGGGTCGGACAGTTCCGCTTCGAGGTCGACGAAAACGGCGCCCGGCAGATGGCCGGCCTCGTACTCCGGGCGGCCGGGCGGGGCGCCGGGCACGTAGCGGACGTCGAGCAGGACGGGCGGCCGGGGTCCGGCCGTCGCGTCGGCGAGTTCGGAGGCGGAGATGATGGCTGTCATACGTGCCATCCTCGCGTACCGGCAAGGGCGTTCGGCCTCGACCCGGCGCGTCATAACACGGCAACGTTACGTCCTTGTCAAAACGGTCATCCTCTTGCTAGATCACGCCAAAAGCGGCGCGGCCGGGGCGCGGTGCGCGGCGGGGAGTGGAACCATCTGCTCGGGCACCGGGCCGCGCCGTTTCAAGGCGTGCGGCCTGTCTTCAGCATGTCCATCCCGATCACGACCGTCCGCGAACGGTTCGAGAGGAGAGCGACGATGACCGAGGCACCGATCCGGCGCAGACCCGGCACACCGTGCTGGGTGAGTCTGATGGTGCACAGCCTCGGCACGACGCGGGACTTCTACGGGGCGCTGTTCGGCTGGGAGTTCGTCCAGGTGCCGGGGGCCCAGCAGTTCGGCCCGTACGTGCGTGGCGTCCTCGACGGCAAGGAGGTCGCCGGAATCGGCGAACTGGCGCCGGGCAGACGGCTGCCGCTCGCGTGGACGACGTATCTCGCCACGGACGACGCCGACAAGACGGCCGAGGCGATCAGGGGCTGCGGCGGCACCGTCGGGGTGGGGCCGCTGGACGCGGGCGAGGAGGGGCGCCTGGCCATGGCGTCGGATCCGGCCGGCGCGGTCTTCGGGATCTGGCAGGCGCAGGCGCACACCGGCACGGCGGTGGCCGGGCCGCACGGGACGCCGGTCTGGAACGAGTTGGTGACCCGCGAGGCCGCGTGGGTGAGCACGTTCTACCGCTCGGTCTTCGGCTACGAGCTGGAGACATCCGGCCAGGACGGGAGTCGCGACGACGTGGTGACGCTGCGACTCGACGGGCGCGCGGTGGCGACGCTGCACGGCGTGGGCGAGGGCCTGGGCCCGATCCGGGGGTCGCACTGGATGACGTACTTCGAGGTGGACGACACGGACGCCGCGGCGCGGCTCATCACCGAGTTGGGCGGGCATGTGATCGAGCCGCCGTGGGAGACGGCGGCGGGGCGGGTGGCGACCGTGGCGGATCCGGAGGGCGCGGTCTTCAGCGTGGTGCGCTCGGCGGATCGCTGAGTCAGCGGCCGGGGGCGTGGGCGCCGTCGCGGTGTACGGCCTCCCGGCGGGCCGCTCCGGTCCGTACCGCGTCCGCCTGGGCGCCGATCTCGACGGGCAGCACGTCCGGCGAGAGCGCGGCGGCCCGTGCCGTGGCCGCTGTCATACGGCGCCGGTGGTGGCGTCGGCACAGCACCTCGTAGCCGACCTCGTCCTGCGACTGGTGCACGTCGCCGACGACGACCTGCGCGCCTTCGACCACCATCACCCCGCCGACCGAACGGGCGTTGTGCGTGGCCCGTGCCCCGCACCAGCACAACGCCTCGACCTGCAGGACCTCGACGCGGTCGGCGAGTTCCACCAGCCGCCGCGAGCCGGGGAAGAGCCTGGTGCGGAAGTCGGTGGTGATGCCGAAGGCGAAGACGTCCAGATCGAGGTCGTCCACGATCCGGGCGAGCTGGTCGACCTGCTCGGGCGCGAGGAACTGCGCCTCGTCGGCGATGACGTAGTCGCAACGGCCGCCCTGGGAGAGGCGGTCGACGATGTACGCGTAGAAGTCGAAGCCCTCGGCCGCCTCGACGGCGTCGGTCACCAGGCCGAGCCGGGAGGAGAGCTTGCCCTCGCCCGCGCGGTCGTCGCGCGTGAAGATCATGCCGAGGAGGCCGCGGGCCGAGCGGTTGTGCTCGATCTGCAGAGCCAGGGTGCTCTTTCCGCAGTCCATCGTTCCGGAGAAGAACACCAGCTCGGGCATGAGGAAGTGACGGCCTTTCAGATACGGACGGGGTCGGCGAAGCGCCGGGACACGGTGGTCGGGGCGGCTACGAGCGTACTTCGAGCAGTGGGACCAACTGCTCGACGGGGGTCATCGAGCCGTGCATCCCGACCATCTCGGACTCGCGCGGCTCATGGACGGAGGCGGTGATCACCACGTCGTCGTGGGCGGCGGCCACGACGTCGCCGATCCGGCCGTACACCCGCTCCTCGACCGCGTCGGGCGGGCCGAACCAGCCCGCGGCGATGGCCTCGTCGCGGCTCGCGACCCAGAACTGCTCGCCCAGCACCTCGCGCCAGACGGTGTGGACGTCGGCCTCGGCGCCCGGTACCGCGTAGACGTGGCGGGCGCGGCCCTCGCCGCCGAGGAGGGCCACGCCGGCGCGCAGCTCCCAGTCCTCGTCGAAGTCGATGCGCGACTCCTCGTCGAAGGGGATGTCGATCATGCCGTGGTCGGCGGTGATGTACAGGGCTGAGCGCGGCGGCAGTTGCTCGGCGAGACGCTGGGCGAGCCGGTCCACGTACATCAGCTGGCCACGCCAGGCGTCGGAGTCCATGCCGAACTTGTGGCCCTTGCCGTCGACCTCGCTGTAGTACGTGTAGACCAGCGACCGGTCCCCCGCGCCGAGTTGGGCGGCGGCGAGGTCCATCCGCTCCTCGCCGGAGAGGCGGCCGTGGAAGGTGCCGCCGCTCAGGGCGACGTCGGTGAGCGGGGTGCGTTCGAAGATCGGGGACGACACCTGGGCGGTGTGGATCCCGGCGGCGTCGGCGAGCTGGAAGATCGTGGGATACGGCTGCCACACGTGCGGGTCGGTCCAGGGGCGCCAGCGGAGCTGGTTCATCAGGGCGCCGGTCGCGGGGTCGCGCACGGTGTAGCCGGGCATGCCGTGGACGCCCGGCGGCAGGCCCGTACCGATGGAGGCGAGGGACGTCGCGGTGGTGGCGGGGAAACCGACGGTGATCGGCCGGCCGGTGCCGCCGCGTGAGGTGCCGAGCAGCGATGTCAGATACGGTGCCTCGTCGGGGTGGTCCTTGATCTGCTGCCAGCCGAGGCCGTCGATCAGGAAGACGCAGTTGCGGTCGGCCGGGGTGAGTTCGGGGATGACGGCGGCCGGGGTGCCGGGGGCGGTGCCCGGGACGGTGACGCCCTGGCCGGCGACGAGGGTGGGCAGCAGGTCGGCGAGCGAGCCGCCGCCGTACTCGGGGACGGGCGCGGTGTCCAGGGCGAGCGGGACCGGGTCCTGCCAGGCGGCGGGCGGGGCGGCCATCAACGGCCGGTCGACGACGGGGCGGCCGCGGTGGCTTCGGAGAGCGACTGGGCGAAGACGAGCGTCTGCCGTACGGTGTCGGGTCCGTCACCGGCCTCGCTGACGCGCAGGCTCAGGTCGTCGGCGGTGGAGTTGCCGGTGTAGCCGTGGTCCGCCTCGCAGTTGGGGTCGCCGCAGGCGGCGGGCTCCAGATCGATCCGGGCGACGGCGCCCCAGCCGATGGTGAGGACGACCTCGCGGGGCAGGGTGCCGGGGGTGTACGACTCGGGGTTCGCGACGACGCGGCTGACGACGACGGACGAGATCCGGTCCAGCTTGACGGACTCGGTCGAGGTGGTGGCGTACGGCGTCGGCGAACTGGTGTCGGCGGCCTGCTCGTCGGTGTGGCTGACGATGAAGCGGTGGGCGGTGAGGACGAGGACGGTGACATGCCGGCGGACCTCGTTGGAGTCGAACGTCGTCTCCTGGTGCACCAGATACGAAGCGATCGGCTCGCCTCCGACAGCGGCTTCCACCGCTTCGGCCACGAGAGCCGGGTAGTAGCCACTGCGCTCGATCGCCGTGCGCAGCCCCTGGGTCGTCGTACCGGTCTTCGCCATGGCCCCATCCTACGGTGGCGGGGTGGATGGCCAGGACCGTGCGGGATCGGGCCTAGTAGCTGGGGAGACGGCGGGGGCCGAGGTCGTCGCGGGACGGTGGTGGGGCAAGGCGGACGCTCGCGCCGAGCACGGAGAGGCCGTGCGCGGCGACCACCACCGGTTCGAGCGCGACGGAGACGATCTCCGGGTGGTCGTCGACGAGCCGGGAGACCCGGAGCAGCAGTTCTTCGAGGGCGGCGGTGTCGACGGGCGCGGAGCCGCGCCAGCCGAAGAGGAGCGGTGCGGTGCGGGTGGAGCGGAGGAGTTCGGCGGCGTCGCGGTCGGTGACGGGGACGAGCCGGTGCGCCACATCGCCCAGCAGCTCGGAGGCCACGCCCGCGAGCCCGAACGAGAGCACGGCGCCGGCCGCCGGGTCGATGACCGCGCGCACGACGGTGTCCACCCCGCGCGGGGCCATGGCCTGGACGACGGGGCGCAGCTCGGCGGGTTCGCCGAGCAGTTCGGTGAGTTCGCGGTACGCCGTCCGCAGCTGCGCCTCGTCGGTGAGATCGAGCCGTACGCCGCCGAGGTCGGCCCGGTGGCGCAGCTGCGGCGCGGTGGTCTTGAGCGCGACGGGGTAGCCGAGGCGCGCGGCGGCCTCGACGGCGTCGTCGGGTCCGGGCGCGGGCAGGGTTGGCCGTACGGCGATCCCGTACCGGCCGAGCAGTTCGCGGGTGTCGTCGTCCCCGAGGCTCGTCCCCCGCGGGTCGGGGGACGCGGCTCCGAGCATCGCCTCGATGAGCCCGGCGGCCCCGTTCTCGTCGATGTCGTCGTACTCGGGCACCTTGCCGGGCTCGGCGGCCTGCCGCCGCCACTGCGCGTAGGTGACGGCCTGGCTGAGCGCCCGCACGGCCCGCTCGGCGGCGGGGTAGGCGGGGATCCGGCCGGGGGCGGGGCCGGGGTCGCGAGCGGTGCCGGCTGCCGGGTCGGTGCCGTCGGCCGACCGGCGGGGCGGCGCGGCAACGGTGCCGGGCACCGACACGGGCCGGGCGACCGGGCCTTCGGGGGCGGGGGTGGTGGCCGGGGCCGCCGGGTTCGGGGTCTCGGCGGCCTGGCCGCTGTCGGCCGCGGCGCCCGGCATCGGCCCCGGGCGGGGCCCCGTCGTCGTGGCCGCCGAGAGCGCCTTCGCCAGGCCGCCGATCTCCACGTGGACCACCGCCACCGGCTTCGCCGGCGACATCGAGGCCGCCTCGCGCAGCGCCGTCGCCAGGACCTCGCCGTCGCCCGACTCCATCGAGCCGTTCTCGCCGACCCAGGGGATCGCCGTGACGACGACCGCGTCGCAGTCCGGGTCCGCCAGTGCCGTGGCCAGTGCCGTACGGAAGTCCTCCGGGCGGGCCGACGTCGTGAGGTCGAGCGGGGGCAGCGGGCGCAGGCCCTCCGTCAGGCAGGCGTCGTACGTGAGCAGCCCGAGCGACTCCGAGTTGCCGAGGATCGCGACGTGCGGCCCCGCAGGCAGGGGCTGGGTCGCGAGCAGGACGCCCGCGTCCACCAGCTCCGTGACGGTGTCCACGCGGATCACGCCCGCCTGGCTGAGGAGCGCCGAGACCGTCGCTTCCGGGATGCGGGTGACCGGCACCGCGTGCCCCGGCGGCGCGCTGCCGCTGTGCCGCGCGCCCTTCGCGACGACGACCGGCTTCACCGCCCCCGTACGCCTCGCCAGACGCGTGAACTTCCGTGGGTTGCCGATCGATTCGAGGTACAGCAGTACGACGTCGGTGTCCGGGTCGTCGTGCCAGTACTGGATGAAGTCGTTGCCCGAGACGTCCGCGCGGTTGCCCGCCGAGATGAAGGTGGACAGGCCCGCGCCGCGCCGCACCAGCCCGGCGAGCAGCGCGATGCCGATCGCGCCCGACTGGGTGAAGAGGCCGATCCGCCCCCGGTCGGGCGGCTCGGGCGCGAGCGAGGCGTTCAGCCGGACGGATGGCGACGTGTTGATGACGCCGAACGCGTTGGGCCCGATGACCCGCATCCCGTACGAACGCGCCTGCCGCACCAGCGCGCGCTGCCGCTCCCGCCCGACGGGCCCGCTCTCCGCGTATCCGGCGGACAGGACGACCAGGCCCTGGACGCCGTGTTCGCCGCAGTCGGCGACGACTTCGGGCACCCGCTCGGCGGGGACGGCGACGATCGCGAGATCGACGGGCTCCCGGATCTCCGCGAGGGAGCGTACGGCGGGGACGCCGTCGATCGCGGCCAGTTCCGGCGGCAGGGCCAGGTTCACCGCGTACGTACGTCCCGTGAAGCCCCCGTCGAGAAGATTGCGCAGCACCGCCCGTCCCACGCCGCCCGCCGTGCGTCCGGCGCCGACGACGGCCACGGACGACGGGCCGAGGAGCCGCTGCACGGAGCGCGCCTCGGCGCGCTGTTCGCGGCCCCGCTGGACGGCGAGGGACTCGGCGGTCGGTTCGAGGTCGAGGACGAGGCGGACCGAGCCGTCCTCGAAGTTGCGTTTCTGGGTGAACCCGGCGTCCCGGAACACCTTGATCATCTTGTTGTTGGCGGGCAGCACCTCCGCCGCGAAGCGCCGGATCCCGCGCTCGCGCGCCACCGCGGCGATGTGTTCGAGGAGCGCGGAGGCGATCCCGCGCCCCTGGTGCGCGTCCTGTACGAGGAAGGCGACCTCGGCCTCGTCGGCGGGGGCGGAGGCGGGCATGCCCCGCCCGTCGATGCGGTCGTAGCGGACGGTGGCGACGAACTCGCCGCCGACGGTGACGGCGAGCCCCACCCGGTCCACGTAGTCGTGGTGGGTGAACCGGTAGACGTCCTTGTCGGAGAGCCGGGGGTAGGGCGCGAAGAAGCGGTAGTACTTCGACTCGTCGGAGACCTGTTCGTAGAAGCTGACCAGCCGCTCGGCGTCGTCGGTGGTGATCGGCCGGACGCGGGCGGTGCCCCCGTCGCGCAGGACCACGTCTGCTTCCCAGTGAGCGGGGTACGCGTGCTGCGACGGCGGCGTCATGGGGAGAGCCTACGGCGCGCGCACCGGTAGCGGCGGCTGCGCGGCCGGGGCAGGCTGGGGGTGCCTCATCGGCCCGTTACGGGGCACATGAGACACTGGTCTAGACAACAACTGTGACTTTGAAGGGCAACACCATGGCTGAGCGCCGCGTCAACGTCGGCTGGGCCGAGGGCCTGCACGCCCGTCCCGCCTCCATCTTCGTCCGTGCCGCCACGGCCTCCGGCGTTCCCGTGACGATCGCCAAGGCCGACGGCAGCCCGGTCAACGCGGCGTCGATGCTCGCCGTGCTGGGACTGGGCGCGCAGGGCGGCGAGGAGATCGTCCTGTTCTCGGACGCGGACGGCGCCGACGTGGCGCTGGACCGGCTGGCGAAGCTGGTCGCCGAGGGCCTGGACGAGCTGCCCGAGACCGTCTGAGACCGTCTGAGACCGTCTGAGCCGCACACGCACCGAGCCGCACACGTACGACGAAGGCCCCGGCAGGACGCCGGGGCCTTCGTCGTGTTCTCCGCGCGTAGAGGGTCAGACGCTGACGCCGTGCGCGCGCAGGTACGCGACCGGGTCGATGTCGGAGCCGTACTCCTCGCTCGTCCGCGCCTCGAAGTGCAGGTGCGGGCCGGTCGAGTTGCCGGTCGAGCCCGAGAGCGCGATCGGCGCGCCCGGCGTGACGCTCTGGCCGACGGTGACGCCGATCGAGGAGAGGTGTCCGTACTGGGTGTAGGTGCCGTCGTTCATACGGATGACGACGTTGTTGCCGTACGCGCCGCCCCAGCCGGCCTCGACGACGGTGCCCGCGCCGACGGCCACGACCGAAGTGCCGGACGCCGCGCGGAAGTCGATGCCGGAGTGGCTGCCGGAGGACCAGAGCGCGCCGCCGGTCCGGTAGCCGGTGGTGACCGAGGAGCCGGCGACCGGGAGTCGGTAGGAGTTGAGGCGCTCGCGCTCCGCGGCCCGTGCCACGCGCTCCTTTGCCTCGCGCAGCTCCTTCGCGCGGGCCTCCGCCTTGCGTTTCGCCTCGGCCTTGGCGCGGGCCGCGGCCTCCGCCCGCGCCTTCGCTGCCGCGGCCTTCTGGGCGGCCAGGTGCTGTGCGTCGGCCTGGGCGTCGATGGTGGCGGCGAGCGAGTCGTCGATGACGATGGCGCGGGCCGGGGTGGCCGGGGCGGTGTCCTGGGCGACGGCCGCCTCCACGTCGGCGGCGAGCGCCGGGGATGCGAGGGTGCCGATGACACCGGCGGCGGTGAGAGTCGCGACTCCGGCGATTTTCGCGCCTCGGCGCGTCATTCGGCTCGGGGCACGGTGCTTCCCGGTGGCACGGGTGAACGCCATGAAGTGGCTGGTCCTTTCCTTCCTTCTCGCCTACCGGGTTAGCTGACGGGTTCGGAGCAGGAAGGTCTCCTACGGGCTCCTCCGCGGATCGCGCGAAGGCCCCCGATTCACCCCAGGGACATGAATGGGTCCCCGGCTCCCCAGGCTCGCGCCTGACGGGGACTCGGCGATGGCTGTCCGGTGCCGCGGATGCGGCGGGCTCTGGCGGACAGCCGGACCGACGCTAAAGGGGTCATCTTTCAATCACCAAACAGACAGGCCCTTTTGTAGCGCACGCCACAGGGCATTCAGGCAACCTCCTCATGAATGCGGACATAGCGGGGAACCCCGGCGACTGGTTCGTCACCGGGGTTCCCTTTGTCCGTGCTGTTCCGACGTCCGTGCTGTTCCGACGTCCGTACTGTTCCGACGTCCGTGCTGTTCCGACGTCCGTGCTGATCCGAGGGGCGTACTGATCCGACGGGCGGTCGTCGTCGGCCTCAGCCGGTGACGACCTTCACCTCGCCGATATCCAGGGCCTCGATCGGCTCCCGGATCACCGAGGCGTCCCCGACGAGCACCGTGACCAGCCGGTCGCCCGGGAAGGCGCTGACGACGGCGGCCGTCGCCTCGACCGTGCCGGTCTCGGCCAGGCGCGCGTACAGCTGCGCCTGGAAGTCGTCCGGGAGGTGCTGCTCGACCTGGTCGGCGAGCGTGTCCGCGACGGACGCGGCCGTCTCGTACTTCAGCGGCGCGACGCCGACCAGATTCTGCACGGCCGTCTCGCGCTCGGCGTCCGTCAGCCCTTCGGCCGCGAGCGTACGCAGGACCTTCCACAGGTCGTCCAGCGCGGGCCCGGTCGACTCGGTGTCCACGGAGCCGCTGATGGCGAGCATGGAGGCGCCCGTGCCCTGCGGGTCGGAGCGCAGCACCTGCGCGAAGGCCCGCACGCCGTACGTGTAGCCCTTCTCCTCGCGCAGCACCCGGTCGAGCCGGGAGGTGAGCGTGCCGCCCAGGCAGTACGTGCCGAGCACCTGGGCCGGCCAGACGCGGTCGTGCCGGTCGGGACCGACCCGGCCGATCAGGAGCTGGGTCTGTACGGCTCCGGGCCGGTCCACGATCACCACACGGCCGGTGTCGTCGGCGGTCACCGGCGGCACGGGGCGCGGCTCCGAGGTGTCGCCCGTCCAGTCGCCGAGGGTCTCGGCGAGCAGCGCGTCGACGTCGACACCGGTGAGGTCGCCGACGATCACCGCGGTGGCGGTGGCCGGGCGGACGTGCGCGTCGTAGAAGGCGCGGACGCCCTTCGCGTCGATGCGTCCGACGGTCTCCTCGGCGCCCTGGCGCGGGCGCGACATGCGCGAGGTGACCGGGAACAGCTCCTTGGAGAGCTGCTTGGCCGCGCGGCGGGCCGGGTTGGCCTGCTCGTGCGGGATCTCGTCCAGCCTGTTCGTGACGAGCCGGCCGACCTCGCTCTCCGAGAACAGCGGCGCGCGCAGGGCGTCGGCGAGCAGACCGAGCGCCTTGGGCAGCCGGGAGACCGGGACCTCCAGGGAGACCCGGACGCCGGGGTGGTCGGCGTGCGCGTCGAGCGTGGCGCCGCAGCGCTCCAGCTCGGCGGCGAACTCCTCGGCGGTGTGCTTGTCGGTGCCCTCGGACAGCGCGCGGGCCATGATCGTGGCGACGCCGTCCAGTCCCTCGGGCTCCGCCTCCAGCGGCGCGGCGAGGGAGATCTCGACGGCCACCACCTGCTGGCCGGGGCGGTGGCAGCGCAGCACCGTCAGGCCGTTGGGCAGCGCGCCGCGCTCGGGCGCGGGAAACGCCCAGGGCCTGGCCTCCCCGGCCGTCGGCTGCGGGTGGAACTCCATGGTCACGGCAGCGTCGGTCACTGGTCCGCCCCCTCGTGCTCGTCGGTGATCTCGTCGGAGGCGGCGTCCTCGTCGTCGGCGGTCGTCGGCTCGTAGACCAGCACCGCCCTGTTGTCCGGGCGCAGCCGGGCCTCGGCCACCGCGCGCACCTCGTCGGCCGTGACGTCCAGCACCCGCTGGACGGCGGTGAGCGCCAGCTGCGGGTCACCGAACAGCACCGCGAACCGGCACAGTTCGTCCGCGCGGCCCGCGACCGTACCGAGCCGGTCGAGCCATTCGCGCTCCAACTGGGCCTGGGCGCGCTCCATTTCCTCGGCCGTGGGGCCCTCGGCCGCGAACCGGGCCAGCTCCTCGTCGACCGCGGCCTCGATCTGCGGGACCTCGACGCCGCCGGACGTCTTCACGTCCAGCCAGCCGAGGGAGGGCGCGCCGGCGAGGCGCAGCAGCCCGAATCCGGCGGCGACGGCCGTACGGTCGCGGCGCACCAGGCGGTTGTGGAGGCGGGAGGACTCGCCGCCGCCGAGGACGGTGAGCGCCAGGTCGGCGGCGTCGGCCTCGCGGGTGCCGTCCTGCGGCAGCCGGTAGGCGGCCATCAGCGCGCGCGCCGGGACGTCCTCGTGGATCTCCTCGCGAAGCTGCTCGCCGATGGTGTCGGGCAGCGAGCCGTCGCGCGGCGGCTGCTTGCCGTCGTGGCCGGGGATCGAGCCGAAGTACTTCTCGACCCAGGCGAGCGTCTGCTCGGGGTCGATGTCGCCGACGACCGACAGCACCGCGTTGTTCGGCGCGTAGTACGTACGGAAGAACTGCCGCGCGTCGTCGAGGGTCGCCGCGTCCAGGTCGGCCATCGAGCCGATCGGGGTGTGGTGGTACGGGTGGCCCTCGGGGTAGGAGAGCGCGGTCAGGCGCTCGAACGCGGTGCCGTAGGGCACGTTGTCGTAACGCTGGCGGCGTTCGTTCTTCACGACGTCGCGCTGATTCTCCATCCCCTCGTCGTCCAGGGAGGAGAGCAGCGAGCCCATGCGGTCGGCCTCCAGCCAGAGGGCGAGCTCCAGCTGGTGGGTGGGCATGGTCTCGAAGTAGTTGGTGCGCTCGAAGCTGGTGGTGCCGTTGAGCGAGCCGCCGGCGCCCTGCACCAGCTCGAAGTGACCGTTGCCCTTGACCTGCTTCGAGCCCTGGAACATCAGGTGCTCGAAGAGGTGGGCGAGGCCCGTACGGCCCTTGACCTCGTGGCGGGAGCCGACGTCGTACCAGAGGCAGACCGCGGCGACCGGGGTCAGGTGGTCCTCGGAGAGCACCACGCGCAGTCCGTTGGCGAGCCGGTGCTCGGTCGCTGTCAGGCCGCCGGAACCGGCCTGCGCTGTGGCCGTGTGACCCATGGGCATGTACGTCCCTTCGATCGCGATATGGAGAAGTCCTGCCACTGTATGCAAGCGTGGAGACGCGTGGCGAAGTTCCCGGGTCGGACGAAGCGGCGAGGACTCGCCATCGGGCGGTGCTCGCCGCTCCGTCGGCTCCCCGACGAGTCTCAGTGGGCCCTCCGTCGGGTCGCTCCGGGTCGCCGGAAACGGCGCCTCGGACCGTTCAACGACGGGTCGAGGTCCGCGTTGTCGGTGCGGCGGGCCACAATGGTCGGCGTCAGTTCCTCAAGTTGTCCGCCCAGACCCGCACAGACCTGTGAAGGAGCCGCAGCAGCGATGGCCCGCCGCAGCACGAAGACCCCGCCGCCGGAGGACTTCGAGGAGAAGATCCTCGACATCGACGTGGTCGATGAAATGCAGGGCTCCTTCCTTGAGTACGCGTATTCGGTGATCTACTCCCGCGCCCTGCCGGACGCCCGGGACGGTATGAAGCCGGTGCACCGCCGCATCGTGTACCAGATGAACGAGATGGGCCTGCGCCCCGACCGCGGCTATGTGAAGTGCGCCCGCGTCGTCGGCGAGGTGATGGGTAAATTGCACCCGCACGGGGACGCGTCGATCTACGACGCCCTCGTCCGGATGGCGCAGCCGTTCTCGATGCGCCTGCCGCTGGTCGACGGGCACGGGAACTTCGGCTCCCTCGGCAACGACGACCCGCCGGCCGCCATGCGGTACACGGAGTGCCGGATGGCTGACGCCACGTCACTCATGACGGAGTCGATCGACGAGGACACCGTCGATTTCCAGTCGAATTACGACGGCCAGGAGCAAGAACCGGTCACCCTGCCCGCCGCGTATCCGAACCTGCTGGTCAACGGCGCGTCCGGGATCGCCGTCGGCATGGCGACGAACATGGCGCCGCACAATCTGGGTGAGGTCATCGCCGCCGCGCGGCATCTGATCAAGCACCCGGGCGCCGACCTGGAAACGCTGATGCGGTACGTGCCGGGGCCCGACCTGCCCACCGGTGGCCGGATCGTGGGTCTCCAGGGCATCAAGGACGCGTACGCGAGCGGGCGCGGGACGTTCAAGATCCGTGCCACGGTCACCGTGGAGGACGTCACCGCGCGCCGTAAGGGCCTCGTCGTCACCGAACTGCCCTTCACCGTCGGCCCGGAGAAGGTGATCGCCAAGATCAAGGACCTGGTCTCGGCGAAGAAGCTGATGGGCATCGCCGACGTCAAGGACCTCACGGACCGGATGCACGGGCTGCGCCTGGTCATCGAGATCAAGAACGGCTTCATCCCCGAGGCCGTGCTGGAGCAGCTCTACAAGCTGACGCCGATGGAGGAGACCTTCGGCATCAACAACGTGGCGCTGGTGGACGGCCAGCCGCTGACGCTGGGGCTCAAGGAGCTGCTGGAGGTCTATCTCGACCACCGCTTCACCGTCGTGCGCAGGCGCAGCGAGTTCCGCCGGACCAAGCGGCGCGACCGGCTGCATCTGGTCGAGGGTCTGCTCGTCGCGCTCATCGACATCGACGAGGTCATCCGCCTCATCCGGTCGAGCGACAACTCGGCGCAGGCCAAGGAGCGGCTGATCGAGCGCTTCTCGCTGAGCGACATCCAGACGCAGTACATCCTGGACACGCCGCTGCGCCGGCTCACCCGGTTCGACCGGATCGAGCTGGAGAGCGAGCGCGACCGGCTCAACGGCGAGATCGACGAGCTGACCGGGATCCTGGATTCGGACGCCGAGCTGCGCAAGCTCGTCTCGGCCGAACTGGCCACGGTGGCGAAGAAGTTCGGCACCGACCGGCGCACGGTGCTGCTGGAGTCGGGCAGTTCGCCGGTCGCCGCGGTGCCGCTGGAGGTGGCCGACGACCCGTGCCGGGTGCTGATGTCCTCCACCGGGCTGCTGGCGCGTACGGCCAACGGCGGGCCGCTGGGCAGCGGCGACGGCAAGCGGGTGAAGCACGACGTGATCGTCTCGGCCGTGCCCGCGACCGCGCGCGGCGAGGTCGGCGCGGTCACCTCGACCGGGCGGCTGCTGCGGATCTCCGTGATCGATCTGCCCCAACTGCCCGACACCGCTTCCGCGCCGAATCTCTCGGGCGGGGCGCCGCTGGCGGAGTTCCTGACGCTGGAGCCCGACGAGGAGCTGGTGTGTCTCACGACGCTGGACGAGTCGTCGCCCGGTCTGGCGCTGGGCACGCTGCAGGGCGTCGTCAAGCGGGTCGTCCCCGACTACCCGTCCAACAAGGACGAGTTGGAGGTCATCAGCCTCAGGGAGGGTGACCGGGTGGTGGGCGCGGCCGAGCTGCGTACGGGCGAGGAGGATCTGGTCTTCATCACCTCCGACGCCCAACTGCTGCGCTATCAGGCCTCGCAGGTCAGGCCGCAGGGCCGGCCCGCCGGAGGCATGACGGGCATCAAGCTGACCGACGGCGCCTCGGTGATCTCCTTCACGGCGGTCGACCCGGCGGGCGACGGGGTGGTCTACACGGTCGCGGGCTCGCACGGCACGCTGGACGACTCGGAGGTGACGGCGAAGCTCACGCCGTTCGACCAGTATCCGCGCAAGGGGCGGGCCACCGGCGGGGTGCGCTGCCAGCGCTTCCTCAAGGGCGAGGATCTGCTGACCTTCGCCTGGGCGGGCGCGGCCCCGGCGCGGGCCGCGCTGAAGAACGGGTCACCGGCCCAGCTGCCGGAGCTGGATCCGCGCAGGGACGGTTCGGGTACGCCGCCGCCGTCGGTCGTCGCCGTACTGGCCGGTCCGGCGAGCTGACGTACGAGTTCGGTACTCAGACCGGGTCGGCGGCCTCTTCGGCCGCCGGCTCGGACCGTACGTAGCGCAGGACGCCCCACATGGCGGACTCGTCGTGGCTGTCGGCGTCGGTCGCGGCGACGGCGCAGAGCGTCAGCTCCTTCTCCAGGGCGTCGCGGTCGATGCCGGAGCCGATGAGGACGAGCTGGGTGCGGCGCTCGGCGCCCCGTGGCCAGGGCTCCGGGTAGAAGCGCAGGAAGCGGCCGACGGCGTGTACGGCGTACCGGTTGTCCGGGTCCGCCGCGCCGAAGTCCACGAAGCCCTTGATGCGGTAGAGCCCTTCCGGCCGCGAGTCGAGGAAGGCCATGAGCCGGCGCGGGTCCATGGCGGCCGGTTCGTCGTACGACACGCTCTCGTACGCGGTGTGCGGGTGGTGCGCGTGCTCCCCGGCGTGCTCCCCCGAACGCTCCCCCGCGTGCTCGTGCCCCTCGTCGGCCGTCAGGTCCTCGAAGGAGAGCTGGCGGACCTTCTCCTCCTCGGCGGGGCGCGTGGCGGGGTCGAAGAGCAGGCCGGGGTCGATCCTTCCGTACGACGCCGAGACCACCGCCGCCCCCGGTCCGAGCGTCCCGATCACGCCGAGAACGCGCTCGTGTTCGGCCGGTGTCACACGGTCGGTCTTGTTCAGGACGACCAGGTCGGCGATGGCGAGGTGCCGGTCGGTCTCGGGGTGCCGCTCGCGGGTGGCGTCGAACTCGGCCGCGTCCACGACCTCGACGAGCCCTCCGTACACGGTGCGCGGATTGTCTCCGACGAGGATCATCCGGACGAGTTCCTGCGGCTCGGCGAGGCCGCTCGCCTCGATGACGATGAGGTCGATCCGCGCGGCGGGGCGGCTCAGCCGCTCCAGATAGCCGTCCAGTTCGCTCGCGTCCACGGCGCAGCACAGACACCCGTTGCCGAGGGAGACCGTGGAGCCGACCTGGCCGGCGACGGTCATGGCGTCGATCTCGACGGCGCCGAAGTCGTTGACGACGACGGCGATACGGTTGCCGGCCCGGCGCCGCAGGAGGTGGTTGAGCAGGGTCGTCTTGCCCGAGCCGAGGAAGCCCGCGAGGACGACCACGGGGATTTGTCTGCCGGCCGTGCTCGGATTCAAGACCGCGCTCCGTCTTCCGTAGGAGGTCGGGGCAGAACGGTGCGCCTGCCCGCTCCAGGATAGGAGGGGGCCGGCGCCCCCCCGCGGCGGGGGGGGGGGGGGGCCCCCCGCCCCCCCCCCCCACCCCCCGCGCGGGCGGGGCCGACGCGGCCCGCGCGGGCCCCG